>NZ_SADD01000015.1 GCF_004005565.1 Lujinxingia sediminis
GGCCCGGAGTTTAATCCCAACTCCAACCACACCACGTGCGCAGCGCTCATCACCACCAACGAGATTCCCCGGTGGTATGCTCAGGGTGTGCAGGTCGTCGACCACGTCGGGGCGTTTTTGCCCCGGGTGATGCGCATTTACCCCCACGTGCCCGAGCTCACCGGGCAGGATGGCAACAGCTACATCCGCTACGTGGCCAAGGTGTGGTGCAGCTACGCGCAGTTCCGCAGCATCGGGGTGCGTGAGCGTTACGGGAGACTGGAGAGCGTGCGGCGAGAGGCGCTGCAAGCACGGAAGTCTCCCGACGCGCGAGCGCTTCAATCCATACGTCAGTCGATGGAGTCCACGGCGCGGCGCCCGCGTCTGTTGTGGGCGGGCACGCCGGGCGTGCAGGCACCCATCTATTCCAATTGGTATTCCGATCGAAAGTACCGGCAGCATCACCCGCATATTGAGGTGCTGGATGAAAGTCCGGTGACGCTGGAGTTGCCTGCGCCGTCGATCGTTCCGGCGGTGCCACAGAGGCGCGTCGCGCGCATCATGGTGGCGGGTCTCTATGAGAACACAGCTACAACATACACAGACTACGAGGAAGCCCGGCAGGCCGGAGCACGGGGCACCATCCTGGTGAACGGCGAGGAACACGAGATTGTTTTTGTGCCCTATTGTGTGGGTGGTTCGCATATGCTGGAAATGAAACATCGCCAGTATCACAACCTGCCCGGTGATATAGAGCCGACAGGACTAAATGGTACTGAGCAGTGCTTTCGCGAGGGCATGCTCGACTTCGGCCCTCGCGCTCGCGACGGTAATTTCTGGGACCTGGTGGAGATCGAACTTCCGTGGGACGCGCATCGTATTGAAATCACTGTCCCCGAAGAGGCTGAGCTAGAGTGGTTGGATGGCTCCGGCTCCGACAGGCCTGGCGAGCAAAATGGGGAGACTCGCGTACCCAAACGTGGTCTCTGCCGTCTTCATGTCTTCGGCTACTCCATCTGGAACGTTCCTGAGGGGGTATCCTCATGATTCTTTGTACACACGACCTGTAGATTGGCGTGTCGCAATACCGCACCGCGCTCGACCAGGCGTCCATTATACTGCTGGGCATCTATGTGAGGAAGGTGCGAACACTTTCCCATTCCAATATTTCGCGGGACGACATTAAGAACAGGGTGATTTGAGTCGCTGTGAGAGGTATGTATTGGACAGTGACGGCTATCTGAATTAAGTGGAAATCATCCTGTGTTGCATTGATGAAAATGCCCCGGTGGAATCCACTCCGACGTCCGATGCCCTGGTGAACACGATGCCCTCAAACATAGATTATTTGATGCTGGGAGGGATGTGGTGGTGGATGCGCGGGTTATTCTGCGGGAACCTTCCAGACCGCACTATATCGACCTGGGGTGCGATAAACACTCTGATCCCATGGGGCTGTCGGGACAAAATAGCTTGATATGGCGCAACCTTCCGACCCGACGAGGACCACGGCGCTTTCCTTGCAGGCGAACCGATCCACCTCATCGTTTTCGTCGACACATTCGACATAAATAGTCATATTTGGGGCGACCAAGACATCAACCAAACCGCCAATCGTCTGACGCTCATCGGGATAAAAACCGCCACACCTAACAGGACATCCTGCACCGCTGCACTCATCAGGTAGATAGCTTCCGCGACATCCTGTCTCCGATTCCGAGGCTTTGAGCAACGTCCACTCCCGATCATCCTCGTAGTCGCAACGCGGGTCGCGCTGCTCGACTTCTTCACCAGGACCGCAGGCAGTGAGAGTAGCGAGTGCGAGTAGTATTATGAGTGTGCGCATAAGTAGCTCCTGTGTGTCCCCGTGGGCATCGTCGTTGATCTCGCAGACCCTACCTAAACGCGGTGGGAGTCGTCCACCCTTTGCCTCGCAATATAACGCACGTTCGGTGTCTTTGTGCGATGACCACTCGTGGTTACGCAACCTTAATATAACCTTCGACAAGCAAAGCAGCCGCACTGAAGAAAAACTTTCTTCAGTGCGGCTGCTTTGTTTTGGACTTAAACAGACTGGAGGCATTGATGATACTCTACACACACGATCTGTGGCCCGATGAGACGCAATACCGCCCCGCACTCGGAGAAGTCATGCGCTCGGGTCTGACCTACCGAGAGCACCAGCAATCCGCGCATCTGTGGGCGTACCACTTTGGAGACACCTCGGTGATTCATGTGGGCGAGGTGTTTGGCGACCCATCATGGACAAACATCACCCCTGGCAAGGAACCCGTCAGCTCCTACCAGACCACGCTCGCCACGGAGTGCACGTATGAGGGCGGCCCCGGACGCCCCGACCTCGGAGCGTATCGCACGATTACGTTCTTGGACACCACACAGACCTACGAGGTGCGCCTGCGTGGCTCCAACATCGAAGTGCGACTGATGATTGGCGTCGACGGTGAGAAGCCCGTGGAGTTGGTGTTGGGCACCTATGAGAACGGCGCGAACACCTATCCCTCTCGCCGTTTCGTGCGTTTGCCGACCGGAGACACGGCAAACGTGCTGGCGTGGGTGACCCAGGTGCGCGCGCCGGGCAAAGTCGGCTACCTGGAGCAGATTGAAATCACCCCCTGCCGCTTCGGTGGTGATGCTCCTGTGGATTCCACGACCTCATCCATCAGCACAGTGGCCACGATGCCCTCAGGCATGGACTATCCAACGCTGGGAGGCGATGTGGTGATCGGCGCCCGGGACCCGGCGGTGGGTGATATGACGCCCGCCCCTCTGCTTTCCGGGGGTAGGCTCAAGCCGTGGCCAGCCAGCGATCTGACGCATGATGTTGAGGGCTACACCTCCGGCGCGCAGTGGGAGACCAGTGACCAGGGCTTTATCTTTGTTCGCCTTGAGGGCCCCAGCATGCACGTGGCGGCGGCTGCGCCGAAATCGACGGTGATGACGCCGACGAGCGACGGACTCTTTTCGGACACCGCGTGGGTGTTCTCGCTGTCTATGGCGCCCTTTAACATTCACCCCGACAACAGCGGCGCTATCTGGTCGACAGATGTGATCTCATTGGAGTTGATCGACGCCTCCGGGCCCACCCGAGACGTCGAGTTGTCAGGGATTGGAAAGGTCGGCACGTGGGAGCCCACGACCTGGTTCGACGTGACCGTGGCGTGGGTGCCGAATGACGCAAATACAAGTGTGGCAGATGTATTCTGCTGGTTCGACGGCAAGCTCGTCGCTTCATTTTCAGCCGGAGCGAACCCACCGGGCGTGCTGCGCCTGGGCTCCGCCTACCTCGCCGACGATCTCGTTGCCTGGCCGGTCCTGATGCGATGCCAGCGAAATGAGCTCGGCACGCTTTCTGAGATCTTAGGTTATGTGGAAAGCTGGCTGGGTTGGCGTGGTATGATGACGGGCATCTTTTGAGAAAGTGACATGACGATCGCGATGCGCATAACGGACGACTGAGTGCCCATCGTCCGCACCCACCTCCACCAGGACTGGAGCCTTTAGCCCGGCCCACCCAACGCAACGTCGCAAAAAGCCCGCCTCCGGCGGGCTTTTTCATTTCTTGCACCTCACTCAACCCCCAATCCCCCCCCCGGAGGCCCCCATGCCCCTCATCCCCACCGAAGGCGCACAGCTCCGCCGTGCGCTCCTCGCCGCCGCGCTCGAAGAATGGCGAGGGGGCATCGAGTGCCGGCGCGACGCCGATCGCATCAGCCGCTACTTCAGCGCGTGCGGCTGGCAGTGGCATCTCGACCAGCACTCGGGCGGTGTTTTCGATGAGGACATCCGCCGCGCCACCCCACACCTCGAGTACTGTGGGCTTTTTGTGGGGTGGTGCGGGCTGCAGGTGGGCAATTACCTGCACGCCATCCGCTGTGTGCCGGTGCGGCTCAAGCCGGCCATCGCAGAGTTCGTGCTGCCCTCGACCTACCGGGCTCAGAGCGCAGCCCACTGGGCGCGGGCAGGCCTGGCGATGCCCACTCCGGTAGGCGCCGGCGATCTGCAGCCGGGTGACATCATCACCCTGCGCACACGCGCTGAAGGGGCGAAGGCCTACGGGGACCACGTTGCCATCGTGGAGTACGGCGCAGGGAGCCTGGTGCACACCGTCGAGGCCAACGCCAGCGGCATGCTGGGGCCCGATAAAAGGCCGGGGCGAGGGGTGGTGCGCAGGCGGCGTCTGCGGAGCGATGTGCGAGGGGGGCTGCGGTTGAGCTCGGAGCACTTCGAGCATGTTGAAGACTTTGAACGGATGGAGGAGGTGAGCTGATGGAGCAGGCATTGATGATGGTGGGTGTGTGGTCGGCGGCGATCTATGCGGTGATCGAGGCCGTCTGGCGGGTGCCGGGCGTGCGGGATCATCCGGGCTGGGCGCGGGTGCAGCCCCTGATGCCGCTCGTGCTGGGAGGGGTGACGGGGCCGGTGGTGGTCGACGCGCTGGTCGAACAGGTGGGTTGGGCCGGGGAGGTGGGCGTGGGCGCGGCGGTGCTTGTGGGCGTGGGGGCCGGGGCGCTGGCGGCCTCAGGTTATAGCGCCAACAAACAGACGCTACGCGGCAAGGACCGCCGTATTACCGGAGAGGGATGATGGAATGGGAGAGACTGCTGACCCACCTGGGCACCGCACTTCTGGGCGCGCTGGTGACGCTGGGAGGCGCGGTGATGGCGGCCTGGCGCAAGCATCGCGAGAGCGAGCTTCTGGCCGGGCAGTCGCTGCGCGACGAGCTACGCGAAGAGTTGCGGGAGACGCGCGAGGAGCTGCGCCGGGTGCGTGAGGAGCTGGAGCAGATGAAGTCGGAGCGCCTCGTGCTCAAACGCGCGCTGGATACCCGCGATGAAACCATCCGCCGCCTGCAGGTGGAGGTGGCGATGCTCCAGGAAGGCCAGCGTCGACTCGAAGTTCGCAGCGATAGCGAGGCGTTATGAGACCGAACGATACACCACTCATGCTGCCCTTAACGGGCGTGCCCGATCTGATTCACCTGAGTGATCTGCATCTTCGCGATGACGAGAGCCTGCGCCGCCTTCGGCGGCTTGTTCAGGCGATCGCGACGCGTCACGGTGCAGCTCAAAAGACGGTGGTGGTGCTGACGGGCGATATTGTCGACACCCCCGATCGCGCGCTCTGGAGGGAGGCCGAAACACTCGTTGCGCTTCTCCAGGATGCGGGCGTGGCCGTGGTGGGGTGTCCGGGGAACCACGACGTGGGCTGGATGGGGCTGGGGGCCAACGCAGGCGACCGTGCCATGGCGCAGCGCTGGTTTACGACGACCTGGGGCGCCCCGGAGAGCGCAAAAGCGTGGCCTCGGGAGTATGGGGCGCCGGGGCTGACGCTGCTGCTCTGCGATACGACGGTGGGAGAAAACACCCTGGCGACGGGGCAGCTTGGCTACACCCAGCGCATGGCGTTGGCGGCGGCTGCGCAGCGGGCAAAAGCGCGGGGGGATCAGGTGGTGGTGGCAATGCATCATCATCCGGTGAACGACGATGCGTCGTTGAAGTTGCACGACGCCGAGGCCTTGCTGCACCTGCTGGCGAGCCGCTGCGACGTGCTCTTATGCGGGCATCTGCATCAGGCCAGCGCCTGGTCGGGGGTCTGGGGAATCGGGCGCATCTATGCGGCGGACGCGGCGGTGGAGGCGCAGCGCTACCGGCATCTGAGTTTTCAGCACGGGAGGTGGCTGGCGTCGTGGGTGCGCCCCTGATGTTTTTGGCGTGATGACGTGATGACGTTGGGCGCAGCGGAGATGTCACTGGCGCTCGGGTGCGGCGCCCTCCCCTCGTCGACCTCTGTGGGTCGCACTCCCGTAGCGGCGCCGGAGGTGCTGCCGGGGTCGACCTGAAGATCGGATTCGGCTCTTCGACCTGTTTTATGGGTCTGGCTGAGGGTCGAGTCCCAACCCGAGGGGTGGTGGAGGGGTCCGGCTGAGGGTCGAGTCCCACCCGGAGGGGTGGTGGAGGGGTCCGGCTGAGGGTCGAGTCCCACCCGGAGGGGTGGAACATGCCCCCGAATGAGGGATAACCACTCATTCGGGGGTGATGCTCTGGGGTCAGACCGGGGGTGAGGTGCGGCCCGGAGGGGTGAAGCAAAGGTGAACGCGAAGGTCGGGCCGCAACGGAGAGGATCAGGCTTGAGATTCCAGCGCTTTTACAAGATTGCGGGCATGGGCCAGCGCCTGGTCGTGGTCGTTGTCGAGGGCCCAGTCGGCGGCGATAACTGCGTAATAGGCCCAGCGTTCCCGGCAGCGCTCCACAAGGGCGAAGCCCGGCTCTGCGCCCTCTTCATCAAGAAGATCGCGCAGGCGCTCGAGCGTGCCGGGGGGAAAGGCGCCGATAAAGAAGCTCAGGTCGATAGCCGGGTCGCCCCGGTGGACCTCCGACCAGTCGATGATGCCAATGACCTGACCACGCTCATCGAGCAGGAGGTGGCCCGGGTGAAGGTCGCCGTGGACAAGCCTCGGCTCCCAGGCCCAGAGATGGTCGGCGTCCAGCCAGCGCTCCCAGCGCTCGCGGACCTCGGAGGAGGGTTTGAGCACCGAGAGGACGCGGGGAAGCATACCTCTCAGGTGATCGCGCTCCTGATGCGGAGAGCGTTGAGGGATGCCTGCCGCCTCAAGCCGGGAGGCCGGTAAGCGATGCATGGCGGCGATGGTGCGAGCCACCGAGCGCAAAAAAGCCTCGGAGGGGTTCTGCGGGTTGCTCGGGTGCCAGGAGAACTCTCCGGTGGATGAGATATGCCAGCCGGGGCTGCCCTGAAGGCGGCGGTAGGCGATGATCTCGGGGGTGTGGAGCTCCCAGCGTGGGAGCTCAACGGGGAGCTCATCGCTGAGCGCGCGAAGCGCGCGGGCCTCCTGGCGCGCGGCCTCGTAGAGGCTTAAGCGTCGGGGGGTGCGCACAATCCAGGGGTCGCCCTCCTGGTCGATGGCATGCAGCACGCGATAATCAGCGCCGCTCTCATCGAAGACGCCGGCCGAGGGGTCGTGGGCGTCGTCCACCATCAGCTCCAGACCGTAGTCGGCGGCGCGCTCAAGCAGGCTGTCGACGTCATCGAAGAGGGGCGGGTCGGGGAGCTCGGCGCGCCAGAGCGGGATGGCGTGGGCCGGAGCGCGGACTTTGAGGGCCGTGCCCCGGGGGCCGTGGTGCTGCTCGACGACGCGGGCCCCCTCATGCACGGCGCCCAAAACATGACCGAGCTCAAAGGGAATGAGCAGGGATTCTTCGACGAAGGAGGTCTCCTGAATGCGGGCGATCTCCGCGTGCAGGAGTTTGACGAGCTCGGGGCGCATCGCGCTGACCTGCAAGGCGTCGGGCATGCGCATGCGCAGGCTGGCGCGCTCGGCGTCGTCGAGGCGGTCAACCTTGTTGAAGACAACGCGGGAGTGGGGGTTGGCGCCGATGTCCTGAATCGTCTCGCGGGTGACGTTGAGATGCTCGGGCCACTCCGGGTCGGAGGCGTCGAGGACGTAGAGCAGAAGATCGGCGTCGTGAGCCTCATCCAGGGTGGACTTAAACGACGCCACGAGCTCGTGGGGCAGGCGCTTGATGAAGCCGACGGTATCACTGACCACGACCTCGGGCTGAAGCGGGGGGTCGAGCTTGCGGACGGTGGTGCCGAGGGTGGCGAAGAGTTTGTCTTCGACGAGCACCTCGCTGGAGGTGAGCGCGCGCATCAGGGAGGATTTGCCGGCATTGGTATAGCCCACCAGGGCCACCTGGAAGGCGCTGGAGCGACGCGCGCGCTGGGTGGCGGCGTGCTGCTGCAGGTCGGTGAGCTCGCGGCGCAGGGTGACCAGGCGGTCGCGCAGGCGTTGCCTGGCGAGCTCGACGTTGGTGTGCCCCTTCTCCCCGCGACCACCGCCACCGCGGCGGTCATCGGCGACGTGGCCACGGCGCACCCGGGGGAGTTCGTATGCGATGCGGGCGATGTCGACCTCAAGCTGGGCCTGACGGGTCTGGGCGCGTTCTTCGAAGATGCGCAGCACCACGCCGGAGCGGTCGGTGACCTTCAGGCCGAGGGCCTCTTCGAGGTTGTCATGCTGGCGGGGGGTGAGCTCCCCGTCGAAGAGCACGCGGGTGATGCCGAGCTCTTCGATGGCGTGCACGATCTCTTCGAGCTTTCCGGTGCCCAGGAGTTTTGCGGATTTGGAGCTACTACGGCGCTGGGAGTGAAAGCCCAGCACCTCAATGCCCAGGGTGTTGGCCAGGCGTTCGAGCTCCCGGGCCGAGCTGTACAGCTCCTCATCATCGGTGTGTGAGAGCTGCACCGAGAGGATCAGCGCCCGCTCAGGCGTCGGGGTGATGTCGTGGGTCGAGAATGGTTCGCGACGCTCGTCGGCGTCGGGAGTGGTGTCGTCGTGATGGCGCATAGGGCCTCCTTGCAGGTGAACGTACCGGCAGAGAGGGGGAGCATGACGAGGATTCTGGCGTAGGGTGATCGGAGGTTCCGGGCCACGCGAGCCTGGCAAGACAGGGGTATGCCGGCATCTTGACTCCGAAAACGTCCACATCGACGCCCACCGGGGCGGACGTCCGGGCAAGATAGCCGGGTGACGTCGCCCTGAGAGGGGCGCAGCACGCGCATACATATCCTCGTTGCTACGCCCTGCTCTGGAGCCGGGGTGTAGAACGAAGGGTGAGGCGCCCGCTCAACGCGGGGGGCGCGCTCAGCGCAAGCGGATGTGGAATAGATCGATCATCGTCGTCATCAAGTGGGCGCGCGGCGTCGGGCCGGGGTAGGCGTTCAACGCGCGCGGCGTGATGAGGCAAGGGGCCCCTTTGAGGCTGCCATAGCACGGCACCTCACTGGCCGAAATGTAGGGATGGCCGGGAGGGGATGTCAAGTCGGCGCACCTGTGCCGTCGTGGCACCACGACGACACAGGGCGGTGGTCTTGCCCGGAGGAGAGGTCGTTCCTACCGTCGGGGCGGCACTGTTGGGGGAAGGTAGAAGGTCGAGGGGACGTGTTCCGGTGTGTTCAGGATAGCGAGAGCAGTATGCGTATGAAGGAGCGAGATATCGAAGTGTTGCGCACGTATCTGGGTGAGCGCTCCACGGTGGAGCATCTCTGCGCGCATAAGCATGCGGTGGTGCTTGTACAGGATGTGTACGGCACGATTCGCGACTGCATGGGCGACACGGAGCGACTCTTCGGCATGTCGGCCGAGGCGCTCATGGACGTGGAGCCGCAGAGCTACGCCTGGCGCCTGCTCGATGAGAAGGGACATCCTTTTGCACCGGAGCAGCTCCCGGGGCGGCGCGCGGTGAGCACGGGGCGAGCCCATGAGGGACTTGCGGGGGTGGCACTGGCCGAGGGGGAGCCGGTGTGGGTGAGTCTGAGCTGCCATCCGCTCTACGAGGGGAATGAGGTCATCGGGCTTCTCACAACGCTCATCGATGTCTCGGCGTTGCAACTCACCCGCCAGGCGCTGGCCGAGGTGGAGGCCCGGTTGCGGGAGCAGCATAAGATGCAGGCCGTCGAGCGCATGGCCGCGGCGATCGCGCATGACTTCAACAACCTGCTCAGCGTGGTGTTGAGTCAGACCGACTGTGTGCTGGCCGACTACGGGGAGCAGCCGGGGCTGCGCGCCGACCTGCTGGAGATTCGGGAGGCGACGGAGCGGGCCGTGGAACTGACACAGAACCTGCTCGCGGTAGGAAAGGTGCAGCATCAGGCACCGGTCTCACTCTCCCTCAACGCGATGCTCGAAGAGTTCGGAGAACTCTTCCGAGCGCTGATGCCGGAGGTAACCCTCGACTGGCAGCCGGGGAAGCTGCGCTACGGGGTGCGTGCGGATCGCAGCCAGCTGGAGCAGATCGCGCTCAACCTGATGGTCAACGCCAGCGAGGCGATGGAGGGCAAGGGCCGGGTGGTCGTGCGCACCGAGGAGGTGGTGCGCGAGGGGGAGGTGGTGATTCTGCTGAGCATTCGCGATGAGGGCCGGGGGATGGTCCCGGAGGTGGCGCAGCGGGCGTTTGAGCCTTTTTATACCACCAAAACCCCCGGGCAGGGGGCGGGGATGGGGCTGGCAACGGTCTACGGTGTGGTCTCGCAGTCGGGAGGACGCGTGGAGCTGGAGACGTCCCCCGCGGAGGGCACGGAGGTGCGGGTATGGTTGAGAGCTGGAGAGCTTCTCGAGGGTGAGCCGGAGGAGGTGGACACCACGACCACCGACCTCGGCGGAGCCAGGGAGATAGCAGACGAGCAGGCGCCCTCCACCGAGAAGAGGCGACCTTCGGGGAGCCTCTCACCGCTGCGCCCTCATCAGCCCACGGCGCTCGTGGTTCTGGAGCGCGAGAAGGACCGACGTCTGGCTCGCAAGGTGCTGGAGCGGCGAGGATTCCGAGTGATCGACTGCGCGCTGGCTGATGAGGCGCGCTGTCTGGTGCATATCGATGCGCCGCTGGGCGTGTTGATATGCTCCCGACACCTCCCGGAGGCCTCGGGGGTGGAGTTGGCCTCGGAGTTGATGAAGCTGCGACCCGGGCTGGGGCTGGTGTTGGTTGGCGAGTCTACGGACGATGAGGAGCTCGCAAGGACCTTTACCGAGACGCCGCAGGTGATCGCAGCGCGTTTTGATGCGGAGGCGGTGCAGAACGCGGTCGAGAGGGTGTTGCGCTCGAACGAAGTACGAAGACGGATGCCCCCGGGGGGAGGTGTGCCCGGGTGAGGGTGTGTTCGGCGTCGGGGGATGGAGGATTTCGCGGCCTGCAAGCTGTGCTCAGATTTGAGGCAACGCCTGCCAGCCGACCTCCACCAGCAGTGCCGAGGAGTTTATGCGCACCACCAGCACACCGATTCGTTACGGGGTGATCGGGCTCGGGCATATCGCCCAGGTCGCGGTCTTGCCCGGGTTTGGTAACGCCAAAAACGCCAGCCTCAACGCCCTGATCTCCGGCGATGCCGAGAAGCTCCGGGTATTGGGGGAGCGTTACGACGTGCCCCACTGCATCGACTACGAGAGCTTCGACGACTTTATTAACGCGGGGCATATCGACGCCCTCTACATCGCGCTCCCCAACCACCTGCATTGCGACTACGCCCTACGTGCGGCCCGCGCCGGGGTGCACGTGCTCTGCGAGAAACCTCTGGCGGTGACCGAGGAGGAGTGCCGCACCATGATCGCCGCCTGTGAGGAGGCCGGGGTGCACCTGATGACGGCCTACCGCCTGCACTTTGATCCGGCGCACCTGCATGCGGTCGACATCGCGCAGCGCGGGGATCTGGGAGAACTTCGCTACATCCGCGCGGCCTTCGGACAGAACGTGGTCGAGGGGGACATTCGCCTCTCCCCGCTCGATACAGGGGGAGGCAGCGTGTACGACATGGGGATCTACTGCATCAACGCCGCGCGCTACCTCTTTGGGGCGGAGCCGATTGAGGTGATCGCGACAAGCCAGCGGCGCCCGGGTGACCCGCGTTTTGATTATTGCGATGAGTCTACCAGCGTCACCCTGCGTTTTGAGGGAGAACGTCTGGCGACGTTTATCTCCAGCCTGGGGAGCGCGTCGATAAGTCAGCTGGAGCTTCTGGGGGAAGATGGGCTCTTACGTTTAAGCCCGGCCTTTAGTTACGCTCACCCCATCACGATGCATGTGAACACCCCGGAGCACTTTGAACGCACCTTTCCCAAACACGACCAGTTCGGGGCACAGTTGAGCTACTTTGCCGATTGCATCGCCGGGGGCCATCCCCCGGAGCCCGACGGCTATGAAGGGCTTGCCGATGTGCGCATCATCGAAGCGATCTACCTTGCCGCGGAGCTCGGGGAGGCGGTGACGCTTGCGCCGGTGGAGCAGCGGGAGCGACCGGACGTCTCCCAGATCATTGTGCGGCCGGCGGTAGAGAAGCCTGAGGAGGTTCACTCCTCAGGCCCGAGCGCCGGCTGAGGCCCGACGCGTCGCGCTGCGGCTCAGCTCTCGTGGGTGTGATAGTGCGGCTCTTCGACCTGCTCGCTCTCCGCGAGGCGACGCATGAAGTCGTCGGCGTCGGTCGCGCCAGCGTCTGAGGGGAGCCGGGAGGCTTTGAGGTCGGGGAAGATGTAGCGGCGCGAGGCCTCCCCGACCACCACCGAGTAGGCATGGCCACGTTTCTCGAACTCGGCGAGCACGTGGGCGGACTGATCGAGGTTAAGTTTGCTCTCCAGGGCCAGGGTGGCCGCGCTGAGCTCGCCGTCGTTTTTACGGACGAGCTGCAGGATGAAGCGTTCCAGGTCTTCGGGGACGACCAGACGGCGCGACTCCAGGGTGAGTTGACGGGCCTTGATGCCCAGGACGATACCGGCAGCAAGAATCAGCCCAAAGAAGCTCATCAGGAGCAGAGTGCCCTCGGGAGATGCGCCGATGAGCACATCGTAACCAAAGCTCAGGATACAGGGCAGACTGAAAAGGGTCATGGCGAAGGACCAGATCCACAGCACACGGGCCTGCCGCTTTTTTTGGCGTTGAGCGTGTTCAAGCATGGTCGTTCTCGTGGAAAGTTTGTCGGCATCGGCCGCGTATTCCGGGGGCGAGCACTCTAACGCAGGTCGTTACAGGCACGCCAGCCTGCACCCGGCGATCGCGCGCGCTTCGTTCCTGCGAAGGGTCAAGATGTACACGAAGGCCCGGGCGGGGACGCTCGGGGGGGCGCTGCACCGGCCGGAGCGTTGCGCACCGCTGGCGAGTTTGCTCAGTGCAGTACTTGCACGCGCCGGCGGGCGATGCCCACCACAAAGTCACCTTCACCCAGGCGGCTGATGCCCAGGGTGATCGGAGTGCCCTCCTGCCCGCGGATAAGCTCGATGACCTGGTTGAGGCTCAGGCGCTGGGTGGACCTCCCGTCGACCGAGGTGATGCGGTCGCCGGGCATCAGTCCGGCCTCCTCGGCCGAGGAGCCGGGCATGACGCTGCTGATGATGATGTGGCGCCGCTCGCGGTGCAGGCTGGTGCCGATACCATAGAAGGCCAGCGCCGGCTCCAATTCATCGGTGGGGGTGAGCACGATGTCGTGGATGAGCTCCTCTCCGCTCTCCAGCTCCAGGCCAGCCACCAGCTCGGTACCATAGCCGCGGGCTCGCACGCGCAGCGTGACGCGGCCCGGGGGAAGCTCCGCCAGCGCGAAGCGCCCCGAGGGGTTGGCGATTGTGGAGCGAGGGGCCAAAACAGTGGAGCTCTCCAGAAGCAAAAGCTCGGCCGCGGGCACCGGCGCATCGGTGATGGCGTCGCGTACCACGCCGGCGACGGAGGCGCCCTCGTGGAGCTGGAGGTTCACCCGGGGCGTGGTGCGTCCGATGCGGACCTCCAGCAGCTCGGAGGTGGCCGAGGCCAGCCCCGGGGCCGAGGCCTTCAGGGTGTAGAACCCCGGGGCCAGAGGGCCGATGGTGAAGCGTCCCGCGGCGTCGTTGACCTCCACCGGCGCGATATTCCGCGCGTTGAAGGGATGGGGCGGGGGCACCTCCATCTCGGCGATGGCGATGGTGTACGAGGTTAAGGGGCGGCCCCGTGGGCCCAAAACCGTGCCGCTAAACTCGCCGCCGGGGCGCAGCTCCAGGACGACGGCCTGGCCGAGACGGGCGCGCTTCTCAAAGGAGGCGGTGTACTGGCTGGCGGTCGCCCGCAGGGTAAAGGTCTCGTCGGGAGCGTCAGGCCACATGAAGACGCCGTTGCGATCAGCCTGCAGGCTCCGGGAGTCCCGGGCGTAGGTCGCGATCACAAACCCGCTCTGCGGCTGGCCCTCGGGGTTGAGCACGCGCCCGAAGAGGCCCTGACCGCGCTCCAGCACCACCTCCTGGTCGGCCATCGCGCGGGCCTCCACATCGAAGGGGCCCACCGTGTCTGGGAAGTGTCCCCGGGCCGAGGCGCTGAGCGTGTACGCCCCGGGCTCTAGCCCCTCGAAGCGAAAGCTCCCGTCGCTCTGGGAGCGCCCCTGCCGGGAGCCTCCGGGGCCCACAAGGGTGAGCTCGGCCACCAGGGGATCGCCCTGGTCGGTGCGCACCCCTCCGCGGAGGCCGGTGATCGGGCGGAGCTCGATCTGCAGGTCGGTCACCGACTCGCCAGGGCTCAGGGTGAGCGTCTGGCTCTCGGCATAAGGGACGTCGGTCAGCGCGGTCTCCACGCTGATCGTAAGTTCCCCGGCGGCCACCCGGGGGAGCTCAAAGTGCCCCCGGGCATGGGTCTGCGTCAGGTTGGAGAACGTATGCGGCGGCAGCTCCTCGCCGCGGAGCCCGCGGGCCCCGGTGTAGACCAGCCCGATGTCGGCACCGACCACCGGCTGTCCCTCCAGGGTGACGCGGCCGGCCAGCCGGGCCGGGCGGTGCATCACGAGCTCCAGCTCTGCGCTCTGATCGTGTGCGGCCAGCGGCACGGCCCCCAGCGTCCCGACGCCGCCCCGCACATACTTCGGGTGGGTCAGGTCCAGAGTTGTGGCGTCGGCCTCCCGGCGAGCCAGCGCAAAGCGCCCCTGCGCATCGCTCGTCGCCCGCTGCGTGCCGGCCTCCACGGTCGCCCCGGCCAGGGGGCGACCCTCGTCGGTGAGCACGCGCCCGCGCAGCGCGGCGCGCTCGGTCTGGGCGCGTGGCGGTGCCTGCTCGGCGTCGGGCCCGAGCGCGCGCAGCATAAGCGCGCCCAGGACCAGCGCCCCCAGGACCAGCACGATGCCTGCCAGGTACCGCTTCTTCGGTGAGGTTGATGTCATGTGCTCCCGTCTCCACAGGGGGGCCGGCGGTGGGGCGTCACCGCCCGCGCCCTTTGCGCGGGGAGTGTATCAAGGAGATGGCGAGGAGCAACGTTGCTGCGGACCTCTTGGCCTCCCTGGATTCAGGCAGAGACATCGAGAGCTAAGGGGTCTGAGTGGCGGGACTTAGCCGTCGAGAAGCGCAGGTAAGCGCGCTGAGTGGGCGATGTGGGTATCGAGAAGCGCAGGTAAACGTGCTGAGTGGCAGGACTTAGCCGTCGAGAAGCGCAGGTAAGCGCGCTGAGTGGGCGATGTGGGTATCGAGAAGCGCAGGTAAGGGGGCTTGAGTGGGCGATGTGGGTATCGAGAAGCGCAGGTAAGCGTGCTGAGTGGCAGGACTTGGACGTCGAGAAGGGCCGCTAAGCGCGCTGAGTGGGCGATGTGGGTATCGAGAAGCGCAGGTAAGCGCGCTGAGTGGCAGGACTTGGACGTCGAGAAGGGCCGCTAAGCACGCTGAGTGGGCGATGTGGGTATCGAGAAGCGCAGGTAAGCGCGCTGAGTGGGCGATGCGTCGGCTCCACCGGGGCGAAACCCGCGTTCCGACCTCCCCTGCGCCTCACCTGGACCGGCGTGCCGTTATGACGTAGGCCAACCCGTTCAGGACCTCGGGGAAGATGACCTGCTCGCTGGTGCCGTCAGCCGTAAGCACCTGAGCCCGGGTCCCCTCGGGGGCGCGTGCATACACGAGGAGCGTAGTGCTCCTCCTTAGCTCGACGATGGCGTCGAGCACCGCCTGGCCCTCGGCGTTGGTGGAGCGCTCCATGGCCACGATGCGCATCGGGTAGGAGGCGCGGCTGATCTCAAACCGGTCGGGGGAGACGACCAGCAGCTCCGGTTCGCCCGCCGAGGAGACCGGAGCGCTGAGGATCACGCGGGCCTGCGTCTCACTCAGGGTGTGCTCGGCTGGCGAGGGGGGCGCGAAGGCATCGAGTGAGACTTCGGCCGCAGGGGGCGCGACGCCCAGCGCGCCTAGATCGCTGATGCGCGGGCAGTCGGCCACTCCGGGCTCCGGGGTTATCCTGGTCCGGGAGCGGGCACCTTCACCTGCCCTCGCCCGCAGGCTGCGCACGCTCTGGAGGTGCGCGCAGGCTCGGGCGGGCTGCCCGCTGAAGAGACGTCCGCGGGCCAGCAGCTCCTGAACGTCAACGCTCTGCGGGGCGCTGTCGACCACGCCTGAGAGCACCGTGCGGGCGCGTTCATCCTCGCCAGTCCAGGTCAGGTAGTGGCTGTAGAAGAGGAGCGCGTCGGGATCGAGGCGGTCGTACTCCAACCAGTCTCCGAGCTCGATACGCGCGCGGCCTCCGGTGTAGCGGATGTGATCATCGACCAGGCGGCGCCGCAGGTCGCGACGGCTGCGGTCGCGGGTGATGTCCCGGGCCAGCTCGCCGGCGGTGCGAGACAAGGCGGATCGCCGCCCCCGGGGGGCACCGCCGGCTCGCAACTTCCGGTCCATGTGCAGGGTCACCTCCGAGGTCGGCGAAGTCGGCGAGGTGGGCTCGGGGGGACGGTGCACAGGAGGAGAGGACGTGGGCCGACGCGATGTGGGCTGACTGCCGTAGAGAGGAATGAAATCAACGCCCTCGTTGTCGCCGGTGGCGGGCTCTTCAAGAGCACCGCCGCGCATGATCGTGCGCGCAGGGCGAGCGCTGCGCTCACGTCTGGGTGTGTCGTGCGCGCGGCGTGCCTTCACCGTGTTGGGGGGCCCTGGCGCAGCCTGTTGTGGCTCGGCGTTGGCCTGCTTCGGCTCGGCGCGGGAGCCGCCGCGCATGCCGAGGTCGGCTGGCGTTCCACCGGACATCGCGATGTTACCGGACGCGGCCATGTTAGCGCGCGACGTGCTCGTAGAGGGAGCTTGCCGCGAGGGGAACACGTCCAGTGTAAGGGTGCCTGATGGCGTTGGAGGCGGGGGACGAAACCCGGGGAACTGACCTGAATCTCCGCGGACAAACTCGATAGGTTCCACGGCGCGGGGTTGCTCGCGACGGCGCGCCTGCGTCTCGATCTCACTCTCCAGCACGACCCAGGTCGTCAGGGGGCTGAGCACGCTGTGGTATTTGGAGAGCGCGATGGTCAGGGCGTCACTGCGCTCGGGGTCGTCGGGGCGCATGGCGCTGAGCCGGGCGATCTCTTCGCTGGCCCAGAGGGCGGGCAGGTGCAGGGCGGCGGAGTGTTGCCAGCGGGCCGGCCGGAGCTGGGAGGTCCATTCCCAGGGCTCACCGCGACGTTGACCGCTGACGCGCACCTCAAGGGGCACATCGTTTTGCAACGCCTTGAGCGGGAGCCGACCATAGAGCACGAGCTCTTCGCCGGCGCGCAGCGAGGGGGGCGCAGGGAAAGGGATCACCTCGGCCGGAGCACTGACGTGAACCTCGATGTCGCGGAGTGATTCGGCGAGCAGGCGCTCGAGCACCCGCCAGGCATTGGCAGTAGGGCCGCGGCTCGGGTCCAGCACCACCGGCTCGCCGCCACCAAGGCTGCGCGCGAGCAGGCGCTGGGCGTCGCGGTTGACCGCCCCGCCCGGGTCGACCACATGCAGGTGCACGCCGAGCTCTTTAAAGGTGGGCGCGAGCTCATCGACGATCGTGGCGACTTCGAGCGGCCCCACGCTGGTGTGCGCGTCGGTGATGTAGACCACGCTCATCGGCGGCGTGGCCCTGCCCTCACCGGAGCGCGCCCGCGCCACTTCCAGAATAGCGCGAAGGGTCTCCAGGGTGTTCTGGGCACCGCCCTGCTTCATCTCTTTTAGAGCCTCGCGCAAGGACGCATCGGCCGCGGTGGTCCAGCCCTCCCCCAGCACCTCGCAGGCCTCCGCGCAGCTCAGGGCGGCGACGCGGCGAGGAGCCTCCATCTCGGTGAGAAGGGCTCGGCCCAGGCGTTGTTGTGCGGTAAGCAGCGTCGCCTCGCTGCGGTACGAGGCATCAAAAACCAGCAGCACGTCGTCCGGATCGTGGGCCACGCTCAAGGGAAGGGGCGGACGCACGCGCAGGAGCATATAGGCGTCTTCGTCGGGCTGACGCGGCTCGACAAAGACCCGGCCGCTGATCGCCTCGCTTCGCTCGGCGTGCTGCACCTCCACCACAAAGTCGCCCTCCGACCAGAAGTCCTCACGCATCATCGTCACGTGGGCATACTCCGGCCCACCGGGCCTGGCGGAAGGGTTGAGCGCGGCTTCATAGCCCGAGACCTGCACCGCGTCGGCGGGCACGTCGTAGAGTTTAAGACTGAAGCCGACCTCCTCGATGGGATCCTGGGCGATGCCCATGGGGTAAGCATAGCGGTAGCCGCCGGCCGAGGGCTCCAGGCGGTGATAAAACCCGATGCGCACGCTGGCCTGAGCGTCAGGTGGCACACTGCCCAGCCGCAGCTCTCCGCGGGAGGTGGTGCCCTGGTCGAGCTGGGCCTGCTGCAGCCCGAGCGCTCTTGCGGCTGCCCAGGTCCTCTTCGCCTCTTCGCGCGTCTCCATGCGCGCCTCGCGCCAGGCGTTATCAGCGCCGACCTTCATCGCCATACGCGTGAGCACCGCTCCGGGGGGAAGCGCAAAGGTGTAGGTGGCGTCGAGCGCGGCGCGGCCCCGGTTGGCAAAGGTCTCCTCGACCTCGGTGTAGGCCACCGGCCCGTGGATGCCGGCGCGCACCTCCATCTTCAGGTGCTCGACCGGAGGCTGCTCAAGCACCTTGCCAGCATGGAGGGTGCGCAGGTTGCCGAGGCGGCGCACCTGCGAGCCCAGGGGTTCTTCGCGCTCCTGCCCGGCGAAGATGTGATCGAGGTGCAGCGGCGGAAGTTCCACCAGGCTGCCATCGGCCTCGATGCGCAGAGGGAGTGCGCGCGTAAGCGCGCGCTCCTCCTTTGCGGTGCGCACAGTCGCCTGCCCCTCGCGAAGCGTGAGCTCGGAGATGTCGTGGTTGCGCGCGATCTTCACGCGGCCTGCAAGTGTCAGCGCCCTCCCCTCCCCCAGGCTCACCTCAAGCGGGGCGTCGAGAGCGTCGACCCACACGCCCCCGTCGAGCACCTCCGCGGTCGGCGTCTTCCTGGTGCCCAACACCACCGCGGCGCCGGCGGAAAGCACCAGCTTCTGGCCCCCGGGCAAGGTGAGGTGCTGCGTCGATCCGTAGACCGCCTCCACCCGCTCCCCCGGAGCCACCACCGCGGGGATCAGGCGTTCCCGCTCCACCTCTCCCCGCGCCGGAACGCTGACCACATGCGCCTGCCAGGTGGCCGGCCCCTCGATAAGGTCGCGAACCTGCTCGCACCCCGTAGCGCTCAGCATCGCTCCCAATCCCAGAATCACCAGCCAGTGGTGTGCGCCTCGCATACGTGCCCCGTGTGGTCGCCGTCCTCGTGAGTTGAATGGGGGAGTATAGCGGAGATGGGGGGCGTGTGCAGGGGGCGAATGGCCAGAAGAGTGTGCCCACGCTACGCACCTCACGCGCGGCCTCGTGCCCCTTGCCCAGCACACCTCTCCCCTCGCCGGAGACACAACGCGCGTTTTGCCCCCCCCCCCATTGCCCCCTTTCGGGTATGATCTTTTGAAAGGTCTGCCGCCTACCGACATTTTCAGGGATACACCGAGCTCAACTTAATAGACTTCCATCTCCTCGTCCTGCTCGTCGAGGATATTGGACTCGGCCAACCGGCGCATGAAGTCGTCGGCATCAGCAGAGCGCGCATCCACGAGCTGACCGGCTTTGAGATCAGGGAAGACATAACGCCGAGAATTCTCCCCGACGATCGTCGAGTACGCGTGGCCGCGCTGCTCGAATTCAGCGAGCACCCTGTTGCACTCCTGCAGGTTGAGTTTGCTCTTTAAAGCCAGCATCGTCGCGCTGAGCTCGCCCCCCCCTTTTTGCGCGAGTTGAAGCACGTAACGCTCCAGATCCTCAGGAAGCTCCAGACGCTCCTCCGCCTGCCCGCTCTGGCGAGCTTTCATACCCAGAGCGACAGCCGCAAGCAGCACACCGAATGCGATGGCAGCAACGCCAACCATTCCAGTGTCGCTTCCCCCGCTGTCGATAAAGCCGTACACGGAAGCAAGCAGGCAGGGCGAGACGGCCAGGACCAGTGTGACCGACCAGGCCATCCAGACGCGAGCGCGACGTTTTTGATGTTCGGGGCGTGGCAACATAAAAAGCTCTGGGATATAGGGTCACGCTATCATGGCAAAAAACATCAAAACCAGGGAGCATACTGAGCGCATCCCTGACCCATCTTTTACACCGTGGACTCGCGAAACTCTTCGAAGATAAACACAAGGCTTCCGTCCCCGTCGACCTGCGAGCGCGCGATGCTCAGCGCCTCGAAATGCTCGAGGACCTCACGGCAACCTTCCAGATTGAGCGAGGTCGCCATGGCGAGTTCTCCAGCCCGGAGTAGCCCCTTACGTTTGCGCGCGAGCTTCAGCACCCGACGTTCCACGCCCTCAAGAAGCTGTGGCGCTTCGAGCTGTTCGCGAGCCAGACGCACCTCATTCTGCAACGCAAATGTGGGCGCACCAAAGACCAGCAACCCCCCGATGGCGATGACGTACGCGCCAGGCAAGTTGCCATCCATACCGATGTTAAGGGCCAGGCCCAGCGCCCCTATAAGAAACGCCACATTTAGGACCAAGATTGCTTTTATTGTAGCGCGACGGGCCGCCCAGACATCTCGCCCAAAGACGTCTTCAACTTCATCGTCTTCAGGATCCACATCGCTGCCCGTGTCCGGCGTATCAAGAGCATAGATCCAGGCGAAGATCCACATCACTGCGAACACGCCCCCCAGAACAACCTCCCATTGCCCGGCCAACAACAGAACAATAGCCGCCCCCACCCCTGAAAGAGCCAAGCCTTTAGCGCCCAACTCCTTATAGAGATAGCCGGAAATAAATAAAAAACTCGTAATACCGCATGCCCACATAGGCTTCCCTTAACTCAAATTTTCGTCCGTTACTATCGAGCCGAACACATCGAACAAACAAACGTAAAAAGCCCCTCACATCATGCATCAAGGGTGGCAAAACGTGTGAATCTCTACGAGCCCCCGACGCGAAAGCGACATACGCGTTCGCAACGAGCAGGGTATAAAGGGGCACATATTCGTACCCCAACTGGCTGCCGAACTCTACGCAATTCCCCAAAAAAAGTTACAATCGTCCCCCCCCCCTGCCCCTCACTCATCAAAATCCCGCAAATGCCGCCTTCTCCCGTCCCGTCGCGGCCCGGAGCGCTTGGACTGGCAGGGCACACACAGGGTCGCCCAGGGCATCAGCTCCAGGCGGCGCAGGGGGATCGGCTCGTCGCAGTCCAGACACAGCCCGAACTCCTCGGGGTCGGCGGCCATGCGCGCTAGCGCCGCCTCGATCTTGCGCAGCTCTTCGACGCGCATGCGGTTTCGCTTCGAGGCGATCACCTGGTTCATCTCGTTGAGGGGCTGCTCGTCTTCATCGGCGTGCTCCACCGCCGAGGGACGGTTGGGGTCGACGCCGATGTCGCCCTGGGTCATCAGCTCGGCGCGGCGAGCGGTGAGGCGCTCGCGAAGGATTTTGAGATCGTCGTCTTCCACAGGCGTTTTTGCTCCAAAACGTAGATTGAAGAGGTCGGCCACCGGCCGGATTCGCAACCTGAAGATGTATCGCGCTTGACCTTTGAGCTCAACGCTGTCACAAGCCGCCTCTGCCGAGCACGCGATCACGCGTCGCTCGAGTCTTCCAGAGAGCTAAGCGCCGGGCACACCTGCCGATTTCCCGGGCGCGCTATCCTTTTGCTCCGATGCTCCCGCAAGCGACATCGCCAAAAAAAGGATCTGGCTCGTTCCGACGCCATGAACAGACGTGGATGGTGCTGCTGCTCTCAACGCAGCGGACACGCCATCCACGCCAGCTCACGGCGTCATTTCCTTTTACGGCATCACGGGAGTTTCTATGAGCACCTCTGTCGACGCTTCGGCGTCTACCCCCACGTCTACCTTTCGCGAGCTGGGCCTGAGCGACGCTATTTTGAGCGCGGTCAGCGAGGCCGGCTACGACCAGCCCACCCCGATTCAGGCCGGCGCGATTCCGCTGCTTTTGGCCGGCCATGACATCATCGGTCAGGCGCGCACCGGCACCGGTAAGACGGCGGCCTTTGCCCTGCCGATGCTCAGCGCCATCGATCTCAACGTGGGTGCGGTCCAGGGCCTGGTCCTGACCCCGACGCGCGAGCTGGCCATTCAGATCGCCGAGGCCATGGAGACCTACGCCAGCCACCGCCCCGGCCTGCGCATTCTGCCGGTTTACGGAGGCACCTCGATCGTGGGTCAGCTCCATGACCTGCGTCGCGGTGTGCACGTGGTGGTGGGCACTCCGGGTCGCGTCCTCGATCACCTGCGTCGCCAGAGCCTGCGCCTGGACCAGGTGCGCGCGCTGGTGCTCGATGAGGCCGACGAGATGCTGCGCATGGGCTTTATCGACGACGTTGAGGCGATTCTGGAGGCCACACCCAAAGAGCGCCGCACCGCGCTCTTCTCGGCGACGATGCCGCGCGCCATTGAGGCCGTGGCCCAGAAGCACCTGGAGCAGCCCCGCAGCGTGACCATCGCCTCGCAGGCCGAGGCGACCATCGAGCAGCGCTTTATTCGCCTGCGCTACCCGGAGAAACTCTTCGCGCTCGACCGCCTGCTTCGCGCCAGCGACCACGAGGGCGTGCTCGTGTTTGCCCAGCGCCGCGCCGACACCGAAGAGATCGCCCAAAAGCTCAACGAGCTCGGCCACCGCGCTCAAGCCCTCAACGGGGATCTCGGTCAGCATCAGCGTGAGCTGGTCGTCAACCGCCTGCGGGAGCGCCAGCTCGATGTGGTCGTGGGCACCGACGTGGCCGCCCGCGGTCTGGACGTTGACCACTTAAGCCTGGTCGTCAACTACGACCTGCCCTTCGACGTGGATACCTACACCCACCGCGTCGGCCGCACCGGCCGCGCCGGGCGCGAAGGCATGGCGGTGAGCCTGATCTCCAACCGGCAGATGGCGTTCATTCGCCAGGTCGAACGCAAGATGAAGGTCAACGTCACCCCGATGCAGATCCCCTCGGCGGCCGATGTGGAGCGCCGTGCCGTTGAAGAGCACGCCGGCAAGCTGCGAAAGATCCTCAGCGAGAAGCCCCAGGAGCTCTCCCCTCACTACGACCTGGTCAAAGCCCTGGTCGATGAGGGCTTCCACATGACGGAGGTCGCCGCAGCCGCCTCGCTGCTGGCCGCCGGCGACGCCCTGCAGCCCCCGACGATGGCCGACCTCAACGCCATCACCCCCAGCTCGCATCGCGCCTCCAACGACAAAAAGAGCCGCTCCTCGAAGCATCGCGGCCGCTCCCAAGGTCGCGGCTCGCGCAGCTCGAAGTCCTCGCGCACCTCGACACCCTCACATGCCGCCAAGGCCTCGCACAGCGAGCGTCGCAAGAGCTCCGGGCGCAACGCCTCGCGCAGCACCCGTAAAAAGTTCAGCCATCGCAAAGGGCCCAAGCCCCCGCGCGATTGATGTTTTCAATCAGGGAGCTGCGGCTGTGAGTTTTCAGTGATGCCATCGAAGGTGCAGACATGACCTCAAGGATGGCTCACAGCCCATAAAAAAACCGGCGCTTCCGCGCCGGTTTTTTTTGTTCATGTCAAGGAGGTGAACTCGACCTCCTGCCCCTTCACAAACGCCAGGATGATGTTCAATCCACCGCAGGCGTCGCCACCGCCATCCGGGGCACCGGGCTGACCGAGCGCACCTCCCAACCCGAAGCGCTCAACAGATCGCGAAGCCCCTGCGGGGGTCGCTCCCCGGCGACCTCCGCCTTGAGCGGACGTTCGGCCACATAGGTGGAGACCGTATACGAGGACCACTCCCCATCACTGCACGCATAGCAGGCGCCAAAGGCGTAATGCTGCTCGGCCATAAGACGGCCCTCCTCGGCGTCCCAGGAGGGCGAGAGCGCCACGAGCTCAGCGTCTTCGGCGGCAACCTCCACGTCTTCCTCCAGACCGAGCTTCAACCCTTCAAAGCTCTCCGCCCCCAGCGCCGCGCTCAGCGCTTCGATCTCCACTTTCACCGGTTGGCCGCCGCTGAAGTCCATGGCGATCTGCTCACACTCCACCCCCGGGTGGGCCGCGCCGCAGTAGTACGAATCCACACACAGCGTCACCAGCCCCACGCTTCCGACCGCACCGACAGGCGTCATCGACACCTCCCACCAGCGATCATCGGGGGCCATCGTCGTCTCTTCAGGAGCCCATGACTCGCCGGTGGTGTCATTGACAAAACGCCCGGTTATCGCCGCCCGGTCCGTCATGCAGGCTTTCGGGTCGGCCGCCTCGGCCCCCTCCATCATCTGCTCGGAGACACAGCCGCAGTCGGGCTGCGCCACCTGGCGGGAGCCCTCCTCCCAGCGCCACATCCCGGTAGCCCCGGGCACCACCAGTCCGGCAAAGGCCGAGTGCTGGGAGCCCAGCCCGTCGTAGACGCGGGTCTCCAACTCCCCATCGCTCACCACGGTGACCGCGTAGCGTGCATTGGCCGCACGGCTCTCCTCATCCTCAACCGGTGCGCGTGCCGAGGCGACCTCACTCGTGCCATCATCGCCGCCCCGGTCCGCCGCACACCCCACGCCGACCACCGTCATCAGCAGCGCCACGCCAAACCATCCTCTGCCACCTTTCATGCCATCCTCCCGAGTCATTTCATTCCATCGTTGCGCCAGCGTCAGACGCGCCGCCCCCGCATTACGGACCACCTCTATAAGAGCCAGCGCAGCCCGCTCTCTTCCCGCAGCGTTTATGCCTGACCCACTCTCCCCCCGAGGTCCCCTACCAGTCCCGACGCTTGGGTGCCTTCCTCAACGCCTTCTTCTCCCCCTGGCGCCTCTTCTCCTCCACTCGCCGACGCCTGGCCGCGCGCGAGGGCTTGGTGCTCACCCGGCGTTTGGGGCGCTGCAAGGCTTTATGCACCCGCTCAGCCATGCGCTTTCGCACGTCCTCCCTGTTCCGATGCTGACTGCGCGTCTCACTCGACGCCATCATCATCACCCCCTCTTCGTTGATGTATCCCGACAAACGCGCCATCACTCGCCGCTTCTGCGCCTCATCAAGCGCGGTGGTCTGCGCCACCGGCCAGTGCAGAATGACCCGCGTATTCGACGTGTTCGCATGTTGCCCCCCAGGCCCCCCCGAGCGCGTGCTCGTAAAGTAGAGCTCCCAGCCCGGGATCACCACGCCATCGCCAACCTCTAAATCGTCTTCGCTGCCCATCGTCTCTTGCCTTCGCTGCGCTCTTTGATTCCAACCAACGCGCCCAAAGGTGCACGCCACCCGGCATGATTTCAAGGCATCGCCCCGAGCCCCTCCAGGCCAGAAGAGCGCTGACAGTCACCCGAGGCTGCGCTACACCCCTGCATGCACCCTGTGACCTGCCCCCCTGTTACCCCTTCCATCTCGGAGCCCCCATGACCATCTGGGTCGACGCCGACGCCGCCCCCGGCGCCGTCAAAGACATCCTGACCAAAGCCTCCCTGACCCGCGGCGTCGACGTGATGCTCGTCGCCAACCGCTGGCTCCCCAGGCCCCGGGCCGCCCGCGTGCAGACCGTCGTGGTGCCGGCCGGCGCCGATGTGGCCGACGATTATATCGTGGAGCACTGCGAGGCAGGCGATCTGGTGATCACCGCCGACATCCCCCTGGCCGACCGCGTGATTGAGCGCGGATGCGAGGTGATCACCGCCTACGGCCGCGCGCTCGACGCCGACAACGTGCGCGAGGCCTTAAGCCTGCGCGACTTTAAAGAAGAGCTGCGCGACCTGGGCGTGATGACCGGCGGCCCGCCCCCCTACGGTCAGTCTCAAAAACAGGCCTTTGCCAACGCCCTCGATCGCTGGATCACCCGCAGCCAGCGCGGCTGATTCTTCTCAATCGTCGCAGCATTCAGCGCCCGCCCATCGCGCGCATCCTGTTGATGCGCTGGATAAGTGGGTCAACCAGCTCCTCCCCCATCGACTCGCTGACTGTCGAGCCCGAATACTCACCGGGCATCGTCACCGTGATGTAGTACTTGTCATCCTTAGACAACCCACGACGGTTCGAACGGTTGCTGGACTGATAGTAGCGCCGCTCCACCCGCGTGATCTGGCTCACGTCAAAGACATCGCCATAGCTCGTCGTGCCGATGCGCGAGGTGTGCGCAACGCGACACCTCGACCCCACGCACTCGAGCTCTGCGGAGACCGTTTTGGTCAGAGCGCTGGCGATGACCAAAACAAACATCACGCCGCAGAGCACCAGAATGCCGATCTCCTTCAGCGTCGACTCTTCGCCCTTTTTCTTTGTATTCATCGCCACACACACTCCCTTTCTACGCGCTCCACGGCGAAGCACTTATTTCGATGCACAGCTACAGAGGTCGGGCCAGCATAGGTGCTCACTCCGCCGCGTCCAATGCCTTTTTCATCCTGACGAGCAAAGGCGCATGAAACGCACGTCGTCAGTCTGGCGGGATCGAATCCATAGACTCGAGCCTGCATGCTCTCTCCGCGTCATATCAACGAGCCCTCTTCACGTCTCAGCGGACACTTCACAAAGAGACCGCGCAAAGGGCTTCCCACGGTGCGGACCGGCGTCATGAAATACACCTCCACATAGGTGGCGGCTGAAAATATCTGTTCGTTGGGCGGCAGACCCAACACCCCCACCGGAGCATATGCGCGTAGCACCCCCTCGATGTAATTCTGAGGTGTCCAACGTGTAATGGTCAGCACCGATGTCGAATCATCATACATCGTGGCCAGGGGCCCCGGCCCATAGTAGAGCTCGTTGAGCCAGATCGACCCACTCGCCGGCACGACCGTGGGAAA
This sequence comes from Lujinxingia sediminis, assembly GCF_004005565.1. Lineage (NCBI taxonomy): Bacteria > Deltaproteobacteria > Bradymonadales > Lujinxingiaceae > Lujinxingia > Lujinxingia sediminis. The sequence continues at coordinate 26,538 of NZ_SADD01000015.1, forward strand.
GGGCCCGGGGACCTCGGCCACGATATTGTGGATGTAGGGATTGCTCTCATGGTCGAACTCAATCAAGAGCATCCCGTCTGCATAGAGCGCGGTGATGCCCATAAAATCCCCCATCGTCCCGTTGGCCAGGCCTGCAACAGACACGTCATAAAAACACTCGCAATGCCCCACCCGCACCCGCACCGAATCGGTCACATCCGTGCCCTCAAGGTGCGCGGTGATCGTCACTTCCTCGGCCTCCCCGGGCACAAAAAGACCGTTCTGTGAGATGCTCCCGTCCGTAACCGACCACACCGGCCGCGCGCTCGGGTCGGCGCTGGCGTACTCCGCCTCGAACTGATGGGTTTCATCCTCACTCAAGCAGCGCACCCGCGGATTGATGCGCAGATAGGTTTCATCGCGAATTACCGCGGTCGCCGACCGCGGCACGGGATCACAGGTCGGGCTACGCAGCCCTCGGCTCGACCGACTCCGCAGCTCCACGACCACTGGAAACGCCTCCTCATCCTCAGGGAGCACCACATCCACCCAGTGCCGATTCTCCTCCCGACCTTCGTTCTCCAGGGTTGCCTCCCCCATCACGACCTCCCAGATCCCGGACGGGTCGTTGGCGTTCTCAATATGCCCCTCAAGCCTGACCCGCTGGCCGGGAAGACCCATCACATTCGGCGTCTCCATCACCACCCTGATCGGCACGATGCTCACCGCCCCCTCCCAACGCGAGGTCTGCTCATTGCTCATCGGCGGAAAGTCCGATGCAGCCCCACTCGCTGACACCCGGATCATGCCCCCTTCAGAGTTTCGGGGCTCATACATCTGTTTGGACGTCACCATCGGTCCATCCGAGCAAAATCCCGCCGCCACATCCGGCCCGTTTGCCCTCGAACCAATGCCTCCCCGGTACTCACTATTAACCTGGGTACTCTCTGGATTGAGCTTGATCCCCTCCCAGGGACCGGGATTAACTTTGCAAATCCCGCTCCTATGAAACGCCTCTTTTAAATAATGCGACCCCGCCAGCTGGCCACCCAGAAAGTCAACAGCATTCTGCCCAAACGCATCCGCATAAGATGAAAATTTATCCAAATCATCTTTAAAAAGCGCGATCGCAGACTTACCTTTCACAAGAACCTGACCCGGGCCAACGATGGCCAGAGCGAGATCAAATACACCCTTGAGAAAATCATAGGTAAAATCCCACCCGGGAGCATGGGCATCCACATAATACCCATCCCACACCTCTGCCGCCTGAAAATCCTCTTTAAAACTCGCCACATACGTACGCACCTCACCATTAATAAGATGGCGAGGATACGTCTTTGCGTGCCAGTCCCGTATAAACTTATCCACGGCAAGCGCCACTCCGACGACCGCTCCGGCCCCAGCCAGTCCGGGCACGACCGACATCACGCCAACGGCTCCCGCCACCGGCGCAATTCGTGCGCCCATCGCCTCCGAGATCTGCGCCTTACGCATATAATAGGAAAGCTCGGTCGCGTTGGAGATCTCGACCTCCATCTTCGACGCCAGCATGTTGCACAGAGGCTGCCGCCGCTGGCCCAAATCCTCGCCCAACACCATCCCCTCGCTGGGGCGGCGTTCCGTAAAGCGAAGCTCCACCTCACTCTCTGCTTCGAGCTGCGCGAGATCCAGCCGCGCCTGCTCGATCGCCTCCCCCATGCCGCTCTTGGCGATCACTGCGCTCGCCAGCTCCAGATCCTCCGCGCTCACATCGCCCGGAAACTCCCCCCGACGCATCATCGCCAGCAGCGACTCCGGGTTATCGGGATGCCCCACCGACCAGGCCTGCACAGCCAGCGGAATCGCCATCACCGGAATCTCTTCCGGCTCCCCGTTGAGAACCTCATCCACCGTCAGCCCGTAGGTCGCCAACAGCTCGATCGAGAGTGCTGTGGAGCTCTCCAGCATCGCCTCCAGAGCCCCGAAGTTCGGGGGCAGCGGCGAGACCTCCCAGACAAACTCCTCCTCACAGGAAGTCTCCCCGTCGTCAAAACGAAGCGTCACCTCCCCGCCTGACCGAAGATCGGGGTGGAAGGGCGAGATGAAGAAATGATGCCCCGCCTCAACATCGTAATAAACCGGCAGCACATAGCTCTCTTCCGGTGCCTCGCCAAAGATTATTTTTACCGCAAAGAGCTCCTCCCGAGGCTTCGGCCCCTCCACATCCACATCAAACACCTGCAGGTCGATATCCACCCGCTCAAAAGGCTCCGCCCCCTGTCGCGAAAGCTCCACGCCCTGGCAATACGAGGGGTAAGCCACCTCCTCCGGAGCCGCTCCCTCATAGACTTCCAGGTTATTTTCGGGCTCAAAATAACTCTTGCAGCCCTCACAGCCTGCCCCCAGCGCGGCGAGTGTTAGCACAACTCCCATTGAGGCCATGAGCGAAAGAAGTGAACCTTTACCGTGTGCACTCATTTTCATCACACCACTCCAACCTGTTATTAGCACCAAACCAAAAAACACTCACAACTCCCACGCGAAGCCACTGACCTCCCGCACCATGTAAAGACTCACGTCACGGCCCCGAAGACCACACATACAATCCACGTTCCCTGGCGTTTGCTTTCGGAACATTCAAAAAAAGAACACATTGTATGGCATCGCCCGCTTAGACGAAGCTCCCCTCCTCTTTATTCAAACCGCTCCCCTCACGTTCTTCTCACCACGCCCCCCTGGAGTTCACCACCTCCAGCGCCCCCTCGGCCCGCTCCCCGCCCGTTTCACTACCCGCCCGTTTCACTACCCGCCCGTTTCACTACCCGCGCGCTCCCCCATCGTCTTCAGCGTTCCCCCCTCCGGCGACATGCTCTCACTCACCACTCCACGCTCGAGTTCGCCTCCTCACGCTCCCACGTATCCCCCGCGACCACATCCGTTCTCGCATGCCCTGGCTCCTCGCCACGCGCGGCCGTGAACCCGGCAAGCGCCGCGATCTCCTCTCCGGCCTCCAGACAGCGATCGATATGGGCCTCCAGGAGCTCGTCGGTAACCAGCTCCTCTTCGGTGACCACCCGAATCCTGTGGCGGTCCAACGTCAGCAGGTAACCGTCCCGCTCAAACGCCTCGAGTAGCTCCGCAAAACGCGCCTTCACCGGCGCTGACTCCAACGCTCCTCCCCCGGCGCTAAACGCCTCAACAAAGGCGTCGGTGGTCTCCATAAGACGAAAATCCACCCTCTTGCCGACATCGGCTCCATGTGGCTCCACCACGAGATCACCGGGAAAGGGCGCATCGAACTCCATCTCAACCCCCCAGCGATACCAGTGACGTCGCGGATCAGACTCGTTTTTCACACGCACCATTCCGATGCGAAAACGCATTACCCCCTGGCGAATGACGATCATCCACGTGGCGTCTCCCTCCTCGATCTCCACAAGTTTCCATCCCCGCGCAATACGAATATCCCGAAGGGGATCGTCGTACTTCCAGACGCTCCAGAGCATCATGAAAATCGTTCCAAATAACGCGATTCCAAAGATCCATGAAATCACATTGGCGATGGTGTCCATCGGATCATGCATACCCACCTCCATGCAATAAAAACATAGCGTTTAAACTCATCACCACTCCACCGCCGATCGCGCCTCCTCCAACTCTCGAACCTCGCGAGCACGCTGCGCCTCTTCCAGCGCATCATCCACCTCCCCCTCTTTTTCGTCGTGCCTGAGACCAGCCAGCTCCTCGATCTCCTCCCCGATCTGCAAACAACGATCAACGAACGCCTCCAGCTCCTCCGTCGTCATGTCTTCCTTACGGTACCGCAACTGAATGCAACGTCTGTTTAAAACCACATGATCGCTCATCGCGCCCAGCGCCAGAAACAACTCCCCCAGACGGGGCTGCATCACGGGCGACTCCACCCGTTGACGCCCCACCATCCGCACCTGAAACGCCTCAAAAAACTCAGCCCGCGCCTCCCCCAGCCGCTCATCCACCGCCATCCCAGGACAGAATGTCCTCGGCTCAATCTCGAGCTCGCGGGGAAAGCGCTCATCAAACTCCATCGTGACGCCCCAGAAAAACCGACGGTCCGATTCTCGCGAAGGGTGCCCCAGCCCCTGAGTGAAGACATGAAAACGGATCATACCCCGTCCATTCTCATACAACAGCCCGTCATCCACTCGTTTGAACTTCACGCGAGCGTTGTTTTGAACCTTTTCCCATACAAAATCCGAAGCCACCGTAAACCAAAGCGCCAAAACAATCGCCCCGATCATCACCACCAAAGAAATCGCAGCAAAAAGCGTCTCATAGAGCGCAGGTTCATCCTGCATACTGACCTCCTTCACGTCTGACGTCATGCATCACGATACGCGATCCAGCGCCACAGGCCTGCGCTGCTCGCCAGAAATCTCCCAAAACTCTCCCCCGGCCCCCGGTCGATGCGCGCCAGCATATTCGTTTGAGAGTCATTTTCCCCGACGTGCTCGGCATCGTCCGCATGGGCCACCACCATCGCACCTGCCACCACGCTCATGTCGTTCTACCTCTTCGGACCGAGGTCGGGGCGAGCTACGGTCGGAATCCCGAGCCGACATCGTCGGCCGGACGCGCTCCCGTTCCTAAAACCATGTGCAGATAACGCGTCCCTTGTAGCAGGTCGCTCCCAAGGCTCAAAACGCTCCCCCCAAATTCCCACAATCTGGCACACCTCATCACCCTTCCCCCCACCCCCACCGTGGTAGTTTGCGACATGCCATCGTTTCGGACGCGCTATTTCCCCACCCGAGGCCATCCCTCATCCCTTTCGATCCGAAAAAAGCGCAGTCCGAAGCATCGAACATGCTCCGGACCGCGCGCTCCTACATGCCCTCACCAGCTGACGAGCCTGGCGCGTTGCCACGACGATCAGCGCGTAAACACCCGCAGCCCCACCGTTGCCCCGGGCCGCAGCTGAACCTGATCGCCCAACATCCAGCCGCCGATGAGGCCCTCCGGGAGCGCCTCGCCAGATGCGTTGGCCACATCCAACGTGAGCGTCGGACCGCCGAAGAGCGCCAGGTGCTCTCCGAGCCCCACCGCCACCATCGGCCGCACCTTAAAGAGCGAGTAGGGGTTCTGGCCGTCCAGGCCAATCAGAGAGGTCGCGCCGGCATCAAGCGAGAACTCCAATGCCTCGCTCAGCGCTGCGCGCCACCCCATGCGAATCGAGAGCGCGAGGCCGGGTCCCTGGCCCTCGTCCCGGCCGAAGGCCTGCGTGCCCACGCTGTAGCTATGGTAGAAGGCCCCGGCCCCGTGACGTACGCCGGCCTGCACAACCCCCTCATCCGAGAGGTCAACCTCCGGGTAGACATAGCCCCCGCGGTAGATGCCCACCGCGGCGATGCCCGCGTGCTCGCCACGGGCCACGTTGACCACGCCCACCTGAAATCCGCGCGCCTCACCACCGGTGATGTTGACCCCGCCGATCTGCAAGCCGTGCATATCGCCGCGGGTCAGGTTGAGCGCCCCGCCCACCTGAAGCCCCCGAAAGTCACCGCCGGTGATATTGGCCCCCCCGCTCACCTGCACGCCCTCCACATCGCCGCGATTCAGGTTGAGCGCACCGCCCACCTGCACGCCCTCAAACCCCTTGCCGTTGAGGTTGAGCGCACCGCCCACCTGCACCCCGCGTACATCCCCGCCGTTGATGTTGGCCGCCCCGCCCACTCCCACGCCGCTGACGTCGCCGCCGTTAACATTCAACGCCCCGCCCACCTGCACCCCGGCGCGGCGTGCGCGGTTGATATTGGCCGCCCCGCCCACCTGCACCCCGCGCACATCCCCGGTGCTCAGGTTGAGCGCCCCGCCGAACTCAAACACACGAATGCCCCCGCTCAAGCCTCCGACCAGATTGAACGAGAACACACGCGGCGCCTCCGGCAGCGCCGACGACGTCCCCACGTAGGGGAAGAGATCCAGGCCGAAAACAATCCCCTCCGCCTCCTGCTCCGACGCCGCAACCTCCTCGGCGCTCGCCAGTGGTGGCGATGCCATCAATCCCACCGCAAGCGCGATGCCCGTCAGGGTTTTCTTACCGGATCGTCCCTTCATAACCTTCCTCGATGCTGAGGCTCCCTCTGGAGCGCTTTTTCCCGCGGAATCGCGTCGATGGTTATCACTCGCCGCGCCCGGACGCCGCGTCGCAGAGAACTAACGCATTTCACCCTCTGCGCACACCCCATCCTCCGCACCTCTCGTCGATCTTCCCCTTCCCGTATCGCCCCTCCCGTGCAGCTCTGCTACAACCCCTCTCGCACACGACCATCCATCCGGAGCCCCCGCCATGTCCCCTGACGCCTCATCTCCCTCCCCGATGAACAACGAGCAGCCCGCCGTACTCGCCAGGGGACTGCGCCGCACCTTCGGCGAGTTTGTGGCCGTTGACGGCATCGACTTCGAGATCGAGCGCGGAGAGTGTTTCGGGTTTCTGGGACCGAACGGCGCGGGCAAGACGACCACGATGCGTATGATCTACCGGGCCTCTCCGGTCGACGCCGGCCGCCTGGAGGTGCTGGGGCTGGATGCGGCCAGCGGCGACTTCGACCGCCAGATCAAGGCACAGATGGGCGTCGTCGCCCAGGAAGATAACCTGGACACTGAAACGACGGTGCGCGAGAACCTTCTGGTGTTCTGCCGCTTTTACGGCCTCTCACGCACCGAGGCTGCCCGGCGCGCCGACGAGCTTTTGGCGTTTGCCGGCCTGGTCGAAAAAGCCGACCAGCGGGTGCAGGCCCTCTCCGGGGGCATGAAGCGCCGGCTGATGATCGCCCGCGGGCTCATCAGCCGCCCGCGCATCGTGATCCTCGACGAGCCCTCCACCGGGCTCGATCCCCGCGCCCGCCAGAACGTCTGGGACGGGCTCGCCAGGCTGCGCGAAGACAACGTCACGCTCGTGCTCACCACCCATTATATGGACGAGGCCGAGCGCCTCTGCGACCGCATCGCCATCATGGACCGGGGGCGCATCGTGGCCTGCGACTCCCCGGCCGGGCTTATTGCCCGCTGCAGCGCCCCCCAGGTCATTGAGCTCAGCCTGCGCCGCGGGCCGCTGCCCGACCGGGCCCAACCCCTGCTCGATCGTGCGCTGCGCGTGGAGCACCTGCGCGACCGCGTGCTCCTCTACGTCGACACGCCCGAGGCGCTTGTGGGCGACCTGACCCGAGAACTACCCGACCACCCGGCGATGGTGCGGCGAGCCTCGCTGGAGGATGTTTTTCTGGAGCTCACCGGCCGCGGCCTGGAGGATTAAACCCATGCGACTTCCCGGCGACATTGATGTGAAGATGGCCCTGGCGGTCTGGTGGCGAAACGCCACCGTGTACCGCCGCACCTGGCTTAAGAATATTCTGCCGAACTTCTTTGAACCCTTGCTCTACCTGGTGGGCATGGGCCTGGGCCTTGGCTTTTATGTGGGCGAAGGCATCAGCGGGCAGGATTATATCGCCTTTATCGGCCCGGGGTTGTTGGCCTCGGCAGCGATGAACGGCGCGGTCTTTGAGGTGACCTACAACCTCTTTATCAAGCTCAACTTTGACCGCCTCTACGACGCCTACCTCTGCACTCCGGCCCAGATTCAGGATGTCGCCGCTGGCGAATTGATGTGGGCGGTGACCCGCGCCTCGATCTACGGTGCGGGATTTTTGATTGTGTTGGCCGGCATGGGGCTTGTGGGCTATCCGATCCTCACCAGCCCTTTTGCACTCTTAATGCCGGCGGGCGTGATGCTCATCGGCGCATGTTTTGGCCTCATCGGGATGTGGTTTTCGACCTTCATTCGCACCATCGATCTCTACTCGTATTTCTACACCCTTTTTATCACGCCCCTCTTTTTGTTCTCCGGCATCTTCTTTCCGGTAGAGCGCTTTCCCTTCGGCCAGGAAATCGCCTGGTGCACACCTCTCTACCACGGGGTGCGCCTGATGCGGGGGCTGGCCTCTGGCGAGCTCACGCCGGAGGTGGGGGTGAGCGTGCTCTGGCTTGCGGCACTCTCACTGCTCCTGATGGCCATCGTCCCAGGGAGAATGAGGCGGCTGGTGTACGGCTGAGCGCGGCACCGCCTTTGGCCCATACCACAAAAAAGCCCCCGGAACTCCGGGGGCTTTTTACCTACCTTATACAGAGCCTGCGACCTTCGCGCTTACCCGCCACAGGGTACAAACTCGGTGTTGTTGGCATCGATCGAACCCAGTTCATCGATATCGCAGCCTTCGTTCTGCTCAAAGGTCACGTTGTCCAGGGCCAACGCAGCCCCATCCTCCACCCAGAACGCCCCGTAGCCATCGCCACCGCCGTGGCGCACCGTCGTGTGCGTAAGGCTGGAGCCGTTGCCGGCGCTGCTGTAGATCTCAATGGTCGCCCAGTCTCCGGCCGCCGGACTCGACTTGCTGCTCTCAATCACCACCGGCGCCTCCGCGGTTCCCTCGGTGACCAACTGCCCGCCATCACGCAGGCGAACATAGGCCTCGGGGGCGAGCTTCATGGTGACGCCGGCCTCCAGCGTGAGTCCGGCCTGCGCTTCGAGTCCTTCACTGACATAGGGCACACCGAGGTTGCTCCAGCGAACATCGGACATGACCTCGCTGAAAGGAACCCGAACGTAGGGCCTGGGGTTTGTGCCGCTGAGCGTCAGCGGAGCCAGGGCCGCCACGCGCTCGGCTGCGACCTCCACCAGCGCCCCGCCGATATCCTTAAACGACACCGCATCGAAGGCGTCGATCCGTGCATCGCCGTTGATCTGAATGGCGCTGTACGCGCTCTTCTCCAACGACACGTTCTTCATGCTGATCTGCGCGCCTTCTTCCACCCAGATCATGCCGTAGTTCTCGCCATCGCCGTGGCGAATGATGGCGTGCTCGAAGACATTGGCGTTATCCGCACGGTTGTAGATATCGATGCGCTGCCAGTCTCCCGCTGCCGGGTTGGCGTTGGCACTCTCGAAGATCACCGGGCAATCTTCTTCACCCACCGCGTTAATGGCGCCGTTCTCCACCACCGCAATCAAGGCGCCCGAGGCGATCGTCACCCGAGTGCAGGGCTCAAAGGTGAGTCTCGCGGCGATATCGATCGACGAGGTGATCCGGACCTCCCCGCTGAAACTGCGGTCGGCGTCGATCGTCCCGCTGAGCTCGATGGGCTCATCCGGGGTCCCCTCCTCACCCTTGTCTTCCACACATCCAACAGCCGCTGCCAGCGCGCAACACGTCAGCGAGACAGAAACCAACCCCTTCCAACGACGAACCATACCTATCCTCATTCGACCTGTGGAGGTGCAAAACACCTCGACCTCACGGCGCTGTGATACCGACCACCGGACGCACAGCCACCCCTCCAAACACAACTCGACAAACGAAGCCGGGACGCTACTGACTTTGAAGCGGCGTGTCACGCAAAGTGCACTCTGGCCCCCACTTTTTTTTGCAAAAACATCCTACTTCTTAAACAGCGCCTCAAGTCGGGCGCGCGCCTCATCGGCCTCGCTGCGCACCTCAGCGCCCCCCCCCTTTGAGGGGGCAGGCCGAAAGAAGTCGCAAAAATTCGCCCGCTCTTTATCGCGCACCGGCTCACTCACCGGCTCCCGGCAGCTTTTGGAGGCGCTGGTGTCGTAAAAGCGGCAGTTCTTGCACACCCGCATATCGGCATCACACCCCGGGCAGGTCGTCGAGCGAAACACGCCGGGGAGCTCCGCCTCACGGCCGCAGCTAAAGCAGGTCAGGTGGATCATCTTCATAAGGTCGTTCCTCACACCGAAAGACACGAGCGCCCAGGGCAGCCTAACCCGCACGCTCAGCCGGATCGAGATGCGACGCGTGCGTGAACCCACGCCATACCCGCCACACGCCCTCCGGGAACGTTCACCCTCTTCTCTGCGTTCCCCGCCCGAGACGTGCTCCGCACACCCCCGACCATCAGCGAATCTAACATAGACCCCCCAACCATCAATGCCCCGTCCATGCGTACCCCCCAACCATCAACGCCGGAGGGCGGCATCCAGCAAGGAGCCAGGGCGAAGCTGTGGCAGCGCCACCGCGAGCCCGCAGCGACGATGCTGGGGTCGTCCTCCGGCGTTGATGCAACGTCCTCCGGCTGTTGATGCAACGTCCTCCGGCATTGATGCGAGCTGGTGCGCTGATGCTCAATCTGTTAACCAGCCCCAAACATATCGTGGCGCTCAGTTGGAGCGCCCCCTTTTACCACGGTATCTCCTTGAACAACTTTGCTAAGCTCGACCTGATCGAACCTCTTCAACGGGCGATCGCTGCCCAGAACTACACCTCCCCCACCCCCATTCAGGCTCAGGCCATTCCCGCGCTGCTCAAGGGCCGCGATGTGCTCGGATGCGCGCAGACGGGCACCGGAAAGACCGCAGCCTTCTCGCTGCCTGTACTTCAGCACCTGGCCGCGCAGAAGCCCCCCAAAGGCAAGCGTCCCATCCGTGCCCTGATCCTCTCGCCGACCCGCGAGCTCGCCGCGCAGATTGGCGAATCGATCGAGCTCTATGGAAAGCACCTGCCGCTGCGCCACCTGGTGATGTTTGGCGGGGTGAACGAAAAGCCGCAGATCCGCGCGCTGGAGCGCGGCGTCGACATCCTGGTGGCCTGCCCCGGGCGCCTGCTCGACTTGCAGGGCCGCGGCTTTGTCGATCTCAAAGACGTCGACTTCTTCGTGCTCGATGAAGCCGACCGCATGCTCGATATGGGCTTTGTGCCGGATGTGCGGCGCATCCTGAAGTTGATGCGCAGCGAGCGCCAGAACCTGCTCTTCTCGGCGACGATGCCCCCCTCGGTGGCGAAGCTTGCCAACACCTTTATGAGCGACCCGGTGCGCATCGACATCACCCCGGAATCGACCACGGTGGAGGCCATCGATCAGCGTGTGATGTTCGTCGACAAATCCGACAAGGCCGAGCTCCTCTGCGAACTTCTCGTCGATCTGAAGGTGGACTCGTCGATCGTCTTCACCCGCACCAAACATGGTGCCAACCGCCTGACCAAGAAGCTTGAGCGCGCCGGATTTAAGGCCGCGGCCATCCACGGGAACAAGAGCCAGAACGCGCGCCGCCGTGCGCTCGACGGGTTTCAGGACGGCTCCATCACCATCCTGGTGGCCACCGACGTGGCCTCCCGCGGCATCGACGTGGAGAGCGTGACGCACGTCTTCAACTACGATCTTCCCAATGAGCCCGAAAGCTACGTGCACCGCATCGGCCGCACCGGACGCGCCGGGCGCAGCGGCACCGCGATTGCGTTCTGCGACGACTCCGAAGGCGACTACCTGCGGGACATCGAAAAGATCACCGGCGAGTCGATCCCGGTGGATACGGAGCAGGCTTTTCATAGCGAGCAGGCCATGAAGGCGGCGCAGTCTGGCGGCGGCGGCAAACGTAAGAGCCGCGGCGGTCAACGCAGTGGCGGCGGTCAGCGCAGCGGCGGCGGTCGACGCAGCGGAGGTCGCAAGAGCCGCGGCGGGGGCAATAACCGTCGACGCAACAGCCGTAGCAGTCGCAACAGCAACGCGCGCAACTCGCAGAAAAGCTCGTCGGAGACACGCAGCGAGAACACTGAGGCGGGCAGCTCCGAGAAGAACGAGCGCTCCAGCAGCCAGCGCAACCGCCGCCGGCGCTCCGGCCGCGGCCGGCGAGGGGGCTCGAATCAGGGCGAACAGAGCACCTCGGGTGCGAAAGACTCCCGCACTCAGGGGCAGAGCCGCAGCGGGCAGGGTCGTGGCCAACAAAAGAGCGATCAGCAGGGCGGTGGCGAAGCCAACCAGGGCTCCGGTCGGAGTTCCCGGGGTGCAGAATCGAAGCGCCGGGGGTCGAATCGTCGTCGCAGCCGTGGCGCGCAGCGCCGCGACGCCTCGCAAAACACCGACGCTTCGTCGTCCAACCCATCCTCATCCAACGCCACCACCAGCGCCCCGCGCCGGGAACGCCGCGATCGCCGCCCCTTAAGCGAGCGTGACTGAGCGCCCCGACAACGCGAACCTCCTCGCCAGATAAACCTCGCCATGCCCTACACGCTGATCACGATCCCCTTCAGCCATTATTGCGAAAAAGCCCGGTGGTCGCTCGACCACCACGGGCTGGGCTTTGAGGAGCGGGCCTACCTGCCCCTCTTGCACCTGGCCGGCGCGATGCCCGCCGGCCAGCGTTCGGTGCCCATCCTCCAGGCTGGCGAGAAGACGGTGGGTGACTCCACCGACATCCTCCACTTCTGCGACCAGGTCGGCCGCGGCACTCGCCTCTTCCCTCCCACCCCGCTTGATCAGGCCCAGCCCGACGCCATTGAAGCCTGGGAAGAGGAGTTCGACTGCCGCCTGGGCCCGGCGGTACGCCTGGCGATCTACGCGGTTCTGCTTGAGCACCCGAGCTACACCCGCGACTTCATGGTGAGCAGCGGCAAAGGCTGGCAATCCCCGGTGATGCGCTTTGGCTTCGGGGCTGTTCGCCGAGCGATTTCAAAGAGTTACAACATCACGCCGGAGCGAAACCAGCGCGCCCGCGGTCGCATCGACGACCTCTTCGCCCGCGTTGCTCAGACCCTGGCCGACGGCCGCCCCTACCTGGCGGGCGACACCTTCAGCGCCGCCGACCTGACCTTCGCCAGTCTGGCCGGTCCCCTGGTCGCCCCGCCCGAATACGGCGCTCCGCTCCCCCCGCTGGCTACGGCCCCCGACGATCTTCGACGCCTCATCGACGACTTCCGCGCCACCGCCGCTGGCGAGTTTGTGATGCGCCTTTACCGAGAGCGCCGCGCTCAGAGGTGCGCCTGAGTTCAGGCGTGGGGACGAGGCGCCTCGGCAAAATGACGCGCGAGCTGCACCCCGAAATGATGCGCGCGTTCCACTTCCCCCTCACTGAGCGGCCCCTGCGGGTCATCCACAAAGAAGGTCTCCGGCGGCTCGATCAGCTGAAAGCCCAGGCGTTTGAGTCGTCGGGCAATGGCATGGGAGGCCTGCCCCAGCTTGGAGAACCACCGCGGCTCATTGAGGTTGGTGCCAAAGGCCGCCGCGGCTCCTCGCCCCATCTCCCCCCGGGCGCGCATGCGAGTGAGCCACTCGCGAACCCCCGTCTCCGAGAGCGGCTCCCAGTCCTCGTCATCCACCTCGTCGCCAGCCCGCTCGCGCGATTTCTCGCTGCTCATGCGCATCATATGCGTGGGCCCGCCGACCACCAGCAGGTCAATCGACATATCGACCCGTGGCGGTGCCGAGCTCACCTCCATCACATCCACACGCATCTGCGTGGCCAGCCCCTGAGCGATGGCGTAGGCGACCTTCTCATTGTCGCCGTACATCGACTCATAAATAATCAGCGCTTGTTTCATCGCTTCTCCTCCCGGGCATTCCGGGCTAAGGGATCTTGAAGCACTACGCCCCACCGCACCACCACAGCGCGATGCACCTGCCTGCCCCGAAAGCTAGGCCCCTGAGCCCATTTCCAACTGAATTTCAAAGACTTACACACCATGAAACGACGCACATGCCCCTGCTCCAGCGCTAAACCCACCGCCATATGTTGCGGCAAACTTCATCGTGGCCTTCCCGCAAGCTCGCCAGAAGAGCTGATGCGCTCACGCTTCGCCGCCTTCGCCCTTGGCCAGGTCGACTACCTCATCGCCACCACCGACCCCGAGGGCCCACGCGCCAATCCCGATCGTGCTGCCTGGCGCCGCGAACTCTTGAGCTACTGCAAAGCCACCGACTTCGTTGAGCTGCGAATCTTGAGCACCGAATGGGAGGTCGGCGAGCCCGAGGGATATGTGACCTTCAAGGTGACGCTGGTTCAGGGCGGCCTGCCCTTCAGTTTTGTGGAGCGAAGTCATTTTGTGCGCCGCGCCGATCCCGCGAAAAAAGGTTCCGAACGCTGGTTCTACGTCGACGGCGAAGAGCTCGAAGACGTTGAAAAATCGGTCTGATCCCCTCCTTCAGGATCTTTTTTTGAGAGGCATCTTGCACTCAACACGGCGTGTTTAAAGTTCCCCCCACGCCTCATCCAGACGCGCGCCCGGCGCGCCCTTTTATGCCGTCTCCTCATCGGGACGAGGCACGTAGTTGGCCGTAGACGTTTTCGCGACCGAACCCCAACGACGTCCCCCCGATCTTGAAGGAGGCCCCATGGCTGGCTCGTCCAGAGACGACACGAAATCACCGCGCAGCGCAGGTAGCTCATCCGGCAAACCCTCCACCTCTCAAACAGGATCCGGCAGCAACGCGGCTGCCTCCCGGGGGGCAAAGCTCGAAAAGGCCGCGAAGGCCCGAGCTCCCGCCTCATCTCCCGATACCTCGAAGGGCGCCGAATCCTCCAAAACGAGCGCCTCATCCAAAGGCCCTCCCACCGCCCGCGCCTCCTCCGCATCGAAGGCCTCTAAAAGCTCATCCTCGAAGTCTTCGAAAGCATCGAAGGCTTCGAAAGCATCGAAAGCATCGAAAACTTCGAAAACTTCGAAAACTTCGAAAGCTTCGAAGGCTTCGAAATCCTCAAAAGCTACGAAGCCCTCAAAAACGTCATCCGTATCGACCTCCTCGAGCTCATCAAAATCTTCGAAGTCGACGCGCGCCTCCCGCTCCCCCAGAGCATCGAGCAAAGGAGGGCGGAAAGGGCGCTCCAGCGGCAACGGTCGCGGCCCCCTGCTCACCACCGCCGATGGTGCCCCGGTGGGCGACCAGGAGAACGCGCTCAGCGCCGGCCCTCGCGGCCCGCTCTTGATGCAGGATGTGAACCTCATCGAGCAGATCCAGCGCTTCAACCGCGAGCGCATGCCCGAGCGGGTGGTGCACGCCAAAGGCACCGGCGCCTACGGTACCTTTAAGGTCACCAACGACATCCGCCGCTACACCAAAGCGTCGATCTTTTCGAAGAAGGGCAAAAAGACCGAATGCGTCGTGCGCTTCTCCACCGTCGCCGGGGAGCGCGGCGCGGCCGATGCCGAGCGCGATCCGCGCGGCTTCGCCATGAAGTTCTACACCGACGAGGGCAACTGGGATCTGGTGTGCAACAACACCCCGGTCTTCTTCGTGCGCGACCCCTACAAATTCCAGATGTTCATCCACTCCCAGAAACGCCACCCCGAGACCAACCTGCGCGACGCCAACATGCAGTGGGACTTCTGGAGCCTGTGCCCCGAGAGCCTCCACCAGGTCACCTGGCTCTTTGGCGATCGCGGCATCCCGAAGACCTACCGCCATATGAATGGCTACAGCAGCCACACCTACTCGATGATCAACGACGAGGGGGAACGGGTCTGGGTCAAGTTTCACTTTAAGACGGTGCAGGGCATCGCGTGTTTGACCAACGCGGAGGCCGCCGAGCTCATCTCCCACGATCGCGAGAGCCACCAGCGCGACATGATCGAGGCCATCAACGCCGGCGACTTCCCCCGCTGGAAAGCCTACATTCAGGTCATGACGCAACAGGAGGCCAACGAGTTTCGCTGGAACCCCTTCGATCTCACCAAAGTCTGGCCCCACGGCGACTTCCCGCTCATCGAGGTTGGGGAGTTGGAGCTCAACCGCAACCCCAAAAACTACCACCACGAAGTGGAGCAATCGGCCTTTAACCCCAGCGCCTTTGTCCCTGGCATCGGTCCCAGCCCCGACAAGATGCTCCAGGCTCGTCTGCTCTCCTACCAGGACGCGCACCTCTACCGTGTCGGCGTCAACTACCGCGATTTGAGCGTCAACAAACCCCGCTGCCCGGTGCATAACTACCTGCGCGATGGTCAATTTGGCGGCATGCACGACGAGGGCACAGGTTTTCCCAACTACTACCCCAACAGCATCAAGGGTGCCCCACGCCCCAACCCCGATTACAACGAGCCCCCCTGGCATCTGGGCGATGTCACCGTGGACCGCTGGGACTCCCGCGTCGACCACGACGACTTCACCCAGGCCGGCAACCTCTTCCGCCTGATGGATCGCGACGAGAAGGTGCGTCTGGCCGTCAACATCGTCGAGTCGATGGGCGGCTGCCGCAAAGACATCATCAAACGCCAGCTTGAGCTCTTCGATAAGGCCGACCCGAACTACGGCCGCCTGGTGAGAAAGGCCCTGGAGAGCTACCGCCGCGGCGATATGGATGATCTTCATGAGAGTGTGCAGCCCCACGCGTGATTTTTTCGTTTCGTAGGGCGGTGCTGCAGCTCCGAGAATGCTCTGAAATAAGAGCCCTCGGAGCCGCGGCGCCGATCCTTCCAACGACCTGATTGACATCGCATTGCTCGTAGCAAAAACGAAACACTCTCCTCCAAACGTTGCGATGGAGTTCAGCACCTCAACGCCCTATCTTCATGGAGTTGGATTCACTGAGTCGCCCTGGAGTCCTCGGCCACGCCTTTGGCGCGAGTCAAAGCAAGGCGACGATCCCCTGAACTCCCCATGATGAGGTGCCCCGATGTCTGACGATACTCCCCACGCCGCCGCCCCGGGTCGCCCCGCCCTGGGGCGCCGAGATTTTCTGAAAATTCTCAGCCGGAGCTCGGTGGTGGGGCTTGTGGGCGTGGGCGCACTGGCCTGCGGCCAGACCTCCACCAGCCGCACCCCTGACGCCGGCTCCAACTCGCCCGACGCCGGCCCGGATAGCGGGGCTGATGCCGCCCTGGACACCGGGCACCCCGATGTCGATCCCGAGCAATGCCTGCCCACCGGCTCCGATATCCAGGGCCCTTTCTACGAGCCCGGCGCCCCCCAGCGCATCCAACTCGCCAGCGCCGAGGAGCCCGGAGAGCGCATTCTCATTGAAGGCACCGTCTTTGAACCCGACTGTCAGACTCCCATCGAAGGTGCACTCATCGATGTGTGGCAGGCTGACGCCGAGGGCAACTACCACAGCGGCGCCAACTACCGCCTGCGCGCCCAGATCCTCACCGACGCCTCCGGCAACTACCGCATCGAGACGATTCGCCCGGGCCACTACCTCAACGCCGGGGCCTTTCGCCCTGCCCACATTCATTTCACCATCACTCGGCCCGGCTTCACCCCGCTGACCACCCAGCTCTACTTCGCCGGCGATCCCTACCTCGCTCCCGACGACTCCTGCGGTGTGTGCGCCTCCGACGACCCCACCCTCATCATGGAGCTGAGCGACGGCCCGGAGGGCTTTGAGAAGCAGGGACGCTTCGATATTGTGCTGCAACGCTGAGGCCAGCCCCGTCCTCATCGACCTCCCCAAAAAGATGTTTCAAATACTGTTGTGAATGATGCACGAACTCGAAACCGATAGCTCTCATGACGCTCCCTTTGATCGTCTTGGCGGAGAAGAAGGCGTCGTCCGATTGGTGGACCGCTTCTATGAGTTGATGGATACGCTGCCCGAAGCCGCCACCATCCGCGCGATGCATGCCCGCAATCTCAAAGTCTCGCGCTTCCGATTGACGCGCTTTCTCATATCCTGGCTCGGCGGCCCTCCGATCTATCAGGAGATTCGTGGTCACGAGCATCCTCGGCTTGACCCCTACCACCACCCCTTTCGCATCGATGAAGATGCCCGCGACGCCTGGATGCTCTGCATGAGGCAGGCACTCGTTGAACACGTCGACGATGTCACGCTGCGCGAGCACCTGGCAGACGCCCTCGATGGCATCGCCGATCATCTGCGAAACGTCCCCTGATCGGCCCCGCATCTTCTCCAGACCCACCCCGGGAGAATACCCGACGCGCCTGCCTCGTTGACCGCAAGCCGCGTCGTTATTATCGCTATCGGCGACCGCATCCCAACCTCTCCTTTTGCGACCTGATACCGATGACCCAGCCCCCCGAACAACCCACCCCCTACGACGTCCTGGGCGGTGCCGAAGCCGTGCAAACCCTCGTCGATCGTTTCTACGACCTGATGGACACATTGCCTGAGGCTGCCACCATCCGCGCGATGCATGCCCCGAGCCTCAAAAGTTCCCGCGAAAAGCTCGTGCTTTTTTTGACCGGCTGGCTTGGCGGCCCGCCCCTCTACATGGAAAAGCACGGCCACCCGCGCCTGCGCATGCGTCACGCTCCCTTTATCATCGACGAAGACGCCCGCCAGGCCTGGATGCTCTGCATGCGCCAGGCCCTCGACGAGCAGGTCGACAACGACGAACTACGCCGTTTTCTCGACCAGGCCCTCGACCGGGTCGCCGCCCATATGCGCAACACATTCCCATCCGAATGAGGCGATCGCCACATCGGAGCCCTCGCCGCAACCGCATCACCACGAGAGACGCAAGCCACTGATTTAAAACATAATTTTGCCACAATCACGTTCGAGCAAGCGCCCGCACCGCCTGCTCCACCGAGGTAAAATGCAACATCGAGGCCTGCTCTGCTTCGCTGGCGAGCAGATCCCGCACCTGACCAACATCCCGGGCAATCGCCAGATGCTGCCCCCGCTTGCGAAACTCCCCGGCCAACTCCACCAACATATGCGCCGCGCTCATATCGATGACCGGCATCGACTCCCCGTCCAGGATCACGGCGCCCACCTCCGGGCGCTTCGCCGCCTCACGCAACGCCCGACGCACATGATCGGCGTTCACAAAATAGAGCCCGCTCTCCACCCGAAGAATCACCACCCCCCTGACAGGCTGCGCCCCCGGGTGGCGCGTCAGCTCCCCGAAGGGCGCCTCCTCATCATCCCCCACCCGCCCCAACTCGGCGATATGCGGCCAGCTCGAGCGGTAGAGCATCAGCACCAGCGAGAGGCCCACCCCCACAAGTAACCCCTCCAACACACCGACCAGCACCACGCCCGCAAAGGTCGCCCAGGCCGCAGCCGCATCCGCCCAGACAGCAACCCCGGCCACATGATGGTGACGCGTGGCGCGCACCAACGCTTGCAGACCCTTAAAATCAACGAGCTCCCAGAGAGCGGCGATCACCACCGCCGCCAGGGTCGCCGAAGGAAGGTAGGTAAAGACACCACCGAGCCACAAAAGAGTGATCGCCACCAGAAGCGCCGCAACCAGCCCACTGCGCTGCGTGCGCGCGCCGGCGTCGCGGTTGACCGCACTTTTTGAAAGGCTCCCGTTGACTGCCATTCCCCCCAGCAGGCCCGCCCCCAGGTTGGCCCCCCCCTGGGCGATGAGCTCGGCGTTGCCATCCACCCTCTCGCCAACTGCACGCGCTGCTGCCACGGTCTCGGCAAAACCGATCAGCGCCACCGCCAGCGCCGGCCCGATGAGTTCCCCCCAGCGCTGCGCGCTCAGCCCCGGCAAGCCCACCTCGAGAGGCGTCTGTGAGAGCGCGCCCACCATCACCACCCCCTGCTCACCCAGACCCAGCAACCACGCCCCCCCAACGCTCGCCAGCACAGCCACAATCGCACCGGGCACGCGCGGCGCAAAGCTCCGCAGGCCCAGCATCACCACCAGCGCCCCCACGCCCAGCGCCGCGCTGATACCGTTGAACCAGGCTCCGACATCGCCCCATAGACGCAGCACACCAAAAAAACCGCCGGAGGCATGCTCCGCTCCCAGAAGCACCGGAAGCTGCCCCCAGACCACCGCCAGGCTCAGCCCCACCACAAATCCCTTGAGCACCGGCCGCGAGATCATCGTCACCACAAAGCCCAGACGCAGCAGACCGGCCAGAAGCGCTACCACCCCACCCACGATCGCCAACCCGGCGGTCAACGCCACGGCCTCCTCCGTGTTCACCGGCCCCAACGCGCTCAACATCGCCCCGCTCAACGCCGCCGTCGCCGCCATCGGGCCGACCACCACCTGCGGCGCATGCCCCAGCGCCGCATACACCACCAGCGCCGCCACCGCCGCATAAAGCCCCACCACCGGTGCCACCCCGGCGATCGTGGCATACGCCATCGCCTCGGGCACCATCACCATCCAGAGCGTCATCCCGGCCAGCACGTCGCGCCCCAACGCCTTGTGGCCCCCCTCCCCCTGCCTCAATGTCGGAAACAACCACGCTCGCCACCCCACCGTGCCCCTCCTTACCCCTTGCCCTGCTTCCGCAGCTCTCTACCCCCGAGCATCCCCGAAGCTCCGGCATATGCCCCTTTATTTTCGCCCTGTTCCGCGCCATAACAGTCTCAATGCACCTCCCCCCCTCCCCCCGGAGCGACCCCATGGGCAAGCGCAAAACTTCGAAAAAAATCGCCCCCGACGCCGACGCCAGAGGCTTCGGGCACAACCCCTTCGCCGCCCATTTTGGAGCCTCCCCCCAACCCACCGATTCCCCCCAGAACACCGCCGAATCCTCCACCGAAGCAAGCTCCGGGACCGCCACCCTCGATCTCCATCAACAAAAAAACCTGCACCTGCGTGTGGAGCGCAAAGGGCGCGGCGGTAAAACCGTCACCCTTCTGGGGGGCTTTAAGGCAGGCGCAGGCACCCCGCCCAAAGATGCGCTCGAAGACCTCGTCGGCCAGCTCAAGCGTGCCCTCGGCTGCGGCGCCGCCCTCGAAGACGACACCATCGTGCTGCAGGGCGACCAGCGCGAGCGCGCCGCAAGCTGGCTCAACGCCCGGGGGGCCACCCTTCGCTGACGCAACTCTTCGCTGAGGCTGGAGCTCCTCCGGGAAGATCGCCGCCGCGTCACACCTTGTGGGTCTGGAAACGTTCCGCCTTACCCCGACGCTGAGACGCGGTTGGCGAAACAGACTTCACCTCACGCTGCTCTTTCCCCGTGAGTAGACGTTGATTCCGCTGGATACGAGGTCGCGCGTGACGAAACCGGACACGGCGCACTAAGGCGATGCTCTACCATCGTCGAAGCGCTGCAACGATGTACGCGGTGCTCTCGATGCTGCAGACGCGGTGTCAACGATAACTCACGGCGTAAAAAGGATGACGCACATGATCCCCCTCTCCGTGCTCGATCTGGCGACCGTAAGCTCCGAGATCACCCCCTCCCGGGCTCTGGCTCAGTCGGTAGAACTCATTCAACTCGCCGAAACCCTGGGCTACAAACGCCACTGGGTCGCCGAACACCACGGCATGCGCGGGGTGGCAAGCTCCGCCCCCGAGATCCTCATCGCTCACCTCGCCGCGCATACCTCCACCATTCGCGTGGGCTCGGGCGGCATCATGCTCCCCAACCACGTGCCCCTGCAGGTCGCCGAGCGCTTCCACACCCTGGAAGCCCTGCACCCGGGCCGCATCGACCTGGGCATCGGCCGGGCGCCTGGCACCGATCAGGCCACCCTGCGCGCGCTTCGCGCCTTTGATGCCAACCAGTTCCCCTCCCAGCTCCAGGAGCTGCAGGGGTTGTCCGCCGGCGATCTTCCCGAAGCTCACCCCTTCGCGCACATCCTGGTGATGCCCGACGATGTGCAACTTCCCCCCATCTGGCTTTTGGGCTCCAGCGGCGCCAGCGCAACGATGGCCGGGCAGCTCGGCGTGGGCTACGCCTTTGCCAGCCATTTCAGCCCCACCGACCCGCTCCCCGCCCTCAACGCTTACCGCGACAACTTCACCCCCTCGCCACACTTTGCCGAGCCCCATATCATTGTGGCTGCCGCGGCCATCGTCGCCGACACCGACGAGGAGGCCCAACGCCTGGCAACTTCCTGGGATCTGGCCATGGTGCGCCTTCGCCGCGGCCAGCCCGGCCCCTTTCCCACCCCCGACGAAGCCGCCGCCTACCCCTACACCCCCATGGACCGCCGCCTCATTGAGGGGCATCGCCAGCTGCAGTTCATCGGCACCGCCCGGCATGTCAGCGACGATCTTCGGGCCTTCGCCGAAAAAACCGGCGCCCATGAGCTGATGATCGCCACCTTCACCTCCTCGCACGCCAGTCGCGCCCGCTCTCTGGAGCTGCTGGCCGAGGCCTGGCCTCTCAAGGCCACCTGAGGCGACGTGGAACTTCGGCTGGCCCTCCCCGGAACTCGGAGCATCTTTGATCTATCGAATTCACGATGATGCCCGGCGGCGCCTCCAGGCGCCGCACAGCGGGTGCCCCCTTTCTGGTTGGAGGGTCTATGTTGCGCATCACCTCATCTCGCCCGCTCGTCGCGATGCTTGCACTCGCCGCGCTCATCATGACCCCGGCCTGCAGCAACGACGACGGTCCGCGCCGCGGGGTGCCCACCGGTCGTGACGCCGACGATCCGGGCGACACCGAAGATCGCCGAGATACCGGCGAGCCCGAAGACGCCGAAGATCCCGCAGATACTGGCGATTCGACCGATCCAGAAGATCCTGATGATTCGGCAGATGGCGAGGATGGCGAAGATTCCGTTCATCCCGCCTGGACCACCGCCGAGGCCTTCGAGCTCTACGAGCTCATCATGGCCTACCGCGTCGAAAACGGCCTCCCCGAGATCCCCCTCTCCCCCTCTCTGAGCGCGGTGGCCGACGCCCACGTCGCCGACCTCAACGAGCACCCCGAGACGACCGACGGCGAGTGCAACCTGCACTCCTGGTCCGATCAGGGCAGCTGGACGGCCTGCTGCTACACCCCCGACCACGCCGAAGCCAGCTGCATGTGGGATAAACCCCGCGAGCTCTCCGACTACCCGGGAAACGGCTATGAGATCTCGGCGATGTCCACCTCAATGACCCCGGAAAGCGCCCTGCTACTATGGCAAGAATCCCCGGACCATAACGCCGTACTCCTCAACGAAGACGACTGGTCGACCGCCTGGGGCGCCATCGGCGTCGGCATCGCCGGTCAGTACGCCCACATCTGGTTCGGGCACGAGGCCGACCCCGCCCTCTGAACCTCCATCGATCCCGGGCTTCTCCTTCGGCGAGTTTTCGGCGTGCGCGGGCACAAGTACGCGCCCTGACGCGTTATGGCTGGTGAACATGCCAGACTCTGCGCGTTGACTTCAGCGCGACATCTTTGCCAAAACCCCTGCGTGCACTTGACTCAGGCGCAGCGGTTCACAGGACTTTGCTCGACGCTACGCGCTCCCACATACTCCCTCACGGTGACGCCATGACTCAGAAACCGACCATTATCTACACCAAAACCGACGAAGCCCCGGCTCTGGCCACCTACTCCTTCCTCCCGATTGTGGAGGCCTTTGCGGCCACCGCCGGCGTTCACGTCGAGACCCGCGACATCTCGCTGGCTGCCCGCATCCTGGCCGTCTTCCCCGACCGTCTCACCGCGGATCAAAAGGTCGGCGACCACCTCAAAGAGCTCGGAGAGCTGGCCAAAACGCCGCAGGCCAACATCATCAAGTTGCCCAACATCAGCGCCTCCATTCCCCAGCTCAAGGCGGCCATCGCCGAGCTGCAGGCCGCCGGCTACGACATCCCCGCCTACCCCGAAGATCCGCAGAGCGACGCCGAAAAAGACGCCCGCGCTCGCTACGACCGCGTCAAAGGCAGCGCGGTCAACCCGGTGCTGCGCGAGGGCAACTCCGACCGCCGCGCCCCCAAAGCCGTCAAAGAATACGCCCGTAAGCACCCCCATTCGATGGGCGAGTGGACGAACACCTCGAAGAGCCACGTGGCGACGATGAGCGCGGGCGACTTTCGCCATACTGAGCTCTCCCTGACCCTCGACGCCCCCACCGAGGCGAAGATCGTGTTGACCGCCGACGACGGCCAGCCCTTCGTCCTCAAAGAGTCCCTTCCTCTGCAGGCAGGCGAGGTCATCGACGCCTCGGTGATGCAGCGCGAAGAGCTTCTGAACTTCCTCGATGCTCAGGTCGAAGACGCCAACGAGCAAGGCGTGCTCTTCAGCCTGCATATGAAGGCCACCATGATGAAGGTCTCCGACCCCATCATCTTCGGCCACGCCGTGCGCACCTACTTCAAAGATGTGTTCGCCAAACACCAGGGCACCTTTGAGGAGCTTGGCGTCGATGTGAACAACGGCCTGGGCGATCTTCTCGCGAAGATCAAAACTCTGCCCGACGACCAGCAGGCCGAGATCGAAGCCGACCTCAAAAAAGCCTACGAGCAGGGCCCCGACATCGCCATGGTCGACTCCGACCGCGGCATCACCAACCTGCACGTGCCCAGCGACGTGATCATCGACGCGTCGATGCCCGCCATGATCCGCACCTCCGGCCAGATGTGGAACGCCGAGGGCAAGACCCAGGACGCCAAGGCGGTCATCCCCGACTCCAGCTACGCGGCGGTCTATCAGGAGGTCATCGACTTCTGCAAAACCCACGGCGCACTCGACCCGCGCACCATGGGCAGCGTCCCCAACGTGGGCCTGATGGCGCAGAAGGCTGAGGAGTACGGCTCCCACGACAAGACCTTTGAGATCGATCGCGCCGGCGTGGTCCGCGTTGTCGATGCCGAGGGCAACACCCTGACCGAGCACCGCGTGCAGCCGGGCGACATCTGGCGGATGTGCCAGACCAAAGACGCCCCCATCCAGGACTGGGTCAAACTGGCCGTGGCCCGCGCCCGCGCCACCGGCGCCCCGGCGATCTTCTGGCTCGACGAAGATCGTCCCCACGACGCTCGCCTCATCGCCAAGGTCAACACCTACCTCAAAGACCACGACACCAGCGGGCTGGACATCCGCATCCTGTCCCCGCAGCAGGCCACCCGCGTGAGCCTGGAGCGCATCAAAGAAGGCCAGGACACCATCTCGGTGACCGGCAACGTGCTGCGCGACTACCTCACCGACCTCTTCCCCATCCTGGAAGTCGGCACCAGCGCGAAGATGCTCTCGATCGTGCCCCTGATGGCCGGCGGCGGCCTCTTTGAGACGGGCGCCGGGGGCTCCGCACCCAAGCACGTCCAGCAGTTCAACAAGGTCAACTACCTGCGCTGGGACTCGCTCGGGGAGTTTCTGGCCCTGGGCGTGAGCTTTGAGCACCTGGCCGACGCCTTCGGCGTGGAGCGCGCCCGCGTCCTGGGCGAAACCCTCGATGAGGCCACCACCGCCTACCTGATGAACAACAAGGGCCCGGCCCGTAAGGTGGGGCAGATCGACAACCGCGGCTCCCACTTCTACCTGGCTCTCTACTGGGCTCAGGCTCTGGCCCGCCAGAAGCGCGACGCCCAACTCGCCGAGCGCTTTGGCCTGGTCGCCGAAGAGCTGGCCGCCAACGAAGAGGCGATCATCAACGAGCTCCTCGCCGTGCAGGGCGAGTCGATCGATATCGGCGGATACTACTTCCCCAACGAAGAGTTGGCCGCGCGCGCGATGCGCCCCAGCTCCACGCTCAACACCATCATCGCTGGCATTACCCAGCCGGTGGCCGCCGAGGCGTAAGCCTCAGCGGCAGCCAGCACACGTCCACAAACGCCTGATCTATAAGGCTTTTTCAACACCTTAAAGCGTTTGCATCTGATGAGGGCGCGGTCCGAGAGGACCGCGCCCTCACGGGTTTTGGGGCATCCAGCGCAAGCTCCCATCCTCCCGGCGCACCTCATCAGAACCGATCGACGGGAGTAGCTTGACGCCTGACGATCCGTTTCGATGCTTCGTCTCTGCCCGGACGTTCAGTCCCGGCCACCGCCCCCTCGTCGACGGCTGTATCGGAGCATCCCCGTGACCTCATCCTTTCCCATCGTTGTTGTCGGTGCCGGCCCTGCCGGCTTGTGGCTGGCCGCGCATCTGGCGCGCCGCGGCGTGGAGCTCGCAGTGATCGACCCGCAGCTCGACGCCCCCTGGCCCAACACCTACGGGGTCTGGCGCGATGAGCTTGAGGGCCTGGAGATCGAGGTGCCAACGGCTGCCACCTTCAACGAGGCCAGCGTCTGGCTTCACCCCGAGAACCCCACGCTCCTGGAGCGGGCGTACGTACGTGTTGACCCGCAGGCGTTTCGCCAGCGCCTGCTCGACGAGCTGCGCAGCCGCGGCGCCACGCTCATCAGCGAGGCCGCAAGCAGCGTGTCGCACGATAGCGAGGACGCCCCACTTCGCCTGACCCTGGAGGGAGGTCGCAACCTCGACGTACGAGCGATCGTCGACGCTACCGGCCGCGGGGTTTTGAGGCATCGCGCCGCGGCGGCGGTCGGTGCAGATCCAACGCCACCCGAAGCGCCGGGGGTGCAAAGCGCGCTGGGGTGGCTGGCCCGCTTTGAGCGCGACCCGCTCGAAGGCCACCCCTTCGTCATGATGGATTTTCGGCCCCCACCGACCTCCGAGGCCCATAAAATCCCGACCTTTCTCTACGGCATGCACCTTGGCGAGGATCTCTACTTTGTCGAAGAGACCGCCCTCGTCACCCGCAAGCCTCTCTCATTCGAGGAGCTCGAAGTTCGCCTGCGGGCCCGCCTTAACGCCCGCGACGCCCTCCCCACCGAGATCCTGGAAGTCGAACGCTGCCTCATCCCCATGGGGGGCGATCCGCCCTCGCTTGACGCACATGTCCCTCCCATCATCGCCTTCGGCGCGGCCGCCGGTTTTGTGCACCCGGCCACCGGCTACTCCCTGGCCCACACCCTGCGCACAGGCGCGCCCCTGGCCGACCTTTTGGCCGACGCGCTCGCCAGCGACGCAGCCCCGGCCGACATCGCCCGCAGCTCCCTGAAGTTGCTCTGGCCCGCCCCCGCGCGCCGCTCCCGCGCCCTCTACGCGCTCGGACAGGAAGCCGTGTTGGCGATGAACACCGCCCGTCTCACAGGCTTCTTCACATCCTTCTTCGCCCTGCCCGACGCCGACTGGTGGGGCTATATGGCCGCCACACTCCCCCCTTCGCAGCTGGCTGCGGTGATGTGGCGCGTCTTCGGGCAGGCCTCCAACCCGCTCCGCCTGCACCTGGCTCGCCATGCCCTGCGTGTCGCTCCGAAGACCCTTCAAACCATGTTCAATTCATCTTCAAAAGAAGGAGGTTACATCTCATGACCTCCCTTCACCGCCCTGCATACCACACCACCCGAGGGCTTCTGAGCGCCGCGATCATCATCGCATTATGGGCACTCACACTCACCACAGCCTTAGGGGTTCCCCTCGCCATAACGCCTGCCGCAGCACTCACCACACTGGCGCTTGTGGCCCTTCAGACCTTCCTGTACACGGGCCTCTTCATCACCGCTCACGATGCGATGCACCGCACCGTTGCGCCGCGCTTCCCCCGCCTGAATCACGCCATCGGCCGACTGGCGGTTCTGCTCTACGCACTCTTCTCCTACGCCAGACTGCTCAAAAGCCATCATCAGCACCACGCCCACCCGGCCTCCGAGGATGACCCGGACTTTCATGACGGCGAACACCCCGATCCGGCGCGCTGGTACCTGAACTTCTTAAAAGGCTACGTCAGCGTCGGGCAGCTCGTGGGCATGGCGATCGTCTTCAACATCCTGCACCACCTCGTCGGCGTTGCCCTCCCCAACCTGCTGATCTTCTGGGTGCTGCCCTCGCTCTTGAGCACCCTGCAGCTCTTCTACTTCGGCACCTACCTTCCCCACCGTGCCCCGACCGACGGCTACACCGACCACCATCGGGCGAGCTCCAACGACTTCGCCCCCTGGCTCTCGTTTCTGACCTGCTACCACTTTGGCTACCACTGGGAGCATCACGAGCGCCCCGACATCCCCTGGTGGGATCTGCCACGTATGCGTCACGTTCAGCGTCTTTAAAAAAGTTATTCAAAACCTGTTCAGAATACTTGAACAGGTCTGAGCGGTGTACACACTCCAAACGCTGACGCATCTCCCGCTGCCACGGGCGTCGTCTTTATTGACTATCTGACCACCCTTGCACCTCGGAGCATCACCGTGTCCACACCCTCCCCAGTTATCGTCATCGGTTCGGGCTTCGGCGGCATCTCGGCGGCCATTCGCCTGCGCGCCATGGGCTACCCGGTCACCCTGCTCGAAGCCCGCGACCAGCCCGGCGGCCGCGCCAGCGTGTTCAAACGCGACGGCTATACCTTCGATGCCGGTCCCACCGTGATTACCGCCCCCTACCTCTTCGACGAGCTCTTTGAGCTGGTAGGCCGCGACATCAACGACTTTGTCGAGATGATGCCCGTCGACCCCTTCTACCGCATCACCTTCACCGACGGCTCGGAGTTCGACTACGTCGGCGACGAAGACCGCCTCCTCTCGCAAATCGCCGAGTTCAACCTCGACGATGTTGAGGGCTACAAACGCCTGGCCGAGCACTCTCGCAAGATCTTCGACGTGGGCTACACCCAGCTCGCCGACCAGCCCTTCGACACCATCATGGACATGATGCGGGTCGTCCCGGACATGATGAAGCTGGAGAACTACCGCTCGGTCTACAGCCTGGTGGCCAAGTACATCAAAGATGACCGCCTGCGGCAGGTCTTCACCTTCCAGCCCCTTCTGGTGGGCGGAAACCCCTTCAACGTCACCTCGATTTACCTGCTCATCCACTGGCTGGAGCGCAAGTGGGGCGTGCACTTCGCAAAAGGCGGCACCACCGCGATCGTCGACGGGCTGATGCGCCTGCTCGACGAGATCGGCGTAGAGGTTCGCTTCAACACCCCGGTCGCCGAGATCGAGGTTGAGGGCGGCAAGGCAAAAGCCGTGCGCACCGAATCCGGCGAGCGCATTGCGTGCCAGTTTGTGGTCAGCAACGCCGACCCGTCGATGACCTATAAGAAGATGATCGCGCCGGAGCATCGCAGCAAAAACTCCGACCGCCGCGTCGAGCGCGTCAAACAGTCGATGGGTCTCTTTGTGGGCTTCTTCGGCACCGACAAAAAGTACGAGGACATCAAGCACCACACCATCGTGCTCGGGCCGCGCTACAAGGGACTTCTCGACGATATTTTCAATAAGAAGGTCCTGGCCGACGACTTCTCCCTCTACCTGCACCGCCCCACCGCTACCGATCCCTCGCTGGCGCCCGAGGGCCACGACTGCTTCTACGTGCTCAGCCCGGTGCCCAACAATGAGAGCGGCATCGACTGGGAGGCCCAGGGCCCCGAGTACATGGAGCGCATCCTCAAAAGCCTGGAAGAGCGCCATATGCCGGGACTTCGCGAGCATATCACCACGCAGTTCTGGACCAGCCCGAACTACTTCCAGCACGAACTTCGCTCGGCCAGCGGAGCGGGCTTTGGCCCGGAGCCGCGTCTTACGCAGTCGGCCTGGTTCCGTTACCATAACCGCTCCGAAGACGTTGAAGGGCTCTATTTTGTCGGTGCAGGCGTGCACCCGGGCGCTGGCCTGCCCGGCGTGCTGACCTCTTCCAAAGTGCTTGAAAAGATCGTGCCCGCGCAAAACCCCGCCGACCACCTGCCCATCCCCACAGCCTCCTCCCGGAGAAAGGTATCCGCATGAGCGCCGCACCCCGCTCTCAGCTCTCCACCTCCACCGACCTGGTGCGCGCCCATGAGCAGATCCTGGCGGTGGGGTCGCGCTCCTTTCGGCTGGCCTCCTATTTTCTTCCGGTGGACTGCCGCGGCGATGCAGCCCACCTCTACGCGCTCTGCCGCCTGATCGACGACACGGCCGATGAGGCCGTGACCCCTCAAGCGGCCCGGCACGGGCTCGATGAGCTGCGTCGAGAGCTGCGCCGGGCGCGGCCGGCGCGCCCCCTGGTCGCGGCTTTTTTGCAGATGGCCGAGCGCCGCGCGCTCGACCTGAACTACGTCTTCGAGCTGATCGAAGGCGTCGAGAGCGATCTTGGCGAAGTCTGCTTTGAGAGCGACGCCGACCTGCTGCGTTACGCGTACCGGGTGGCCGGCACCGTGGGCGTGATGATGTGCGCGGTGCTCGATGTGCGCGATCCGCGCGCCATCGCCCACGCCATCGACCTGGGCGTGGGCATGCAGCTGACCAACATCTGCCGCGATGTGCTCGAAGACGCGCGCATGGGCCGCATCTACATACCCACTCGCCGCCTGGAGGCTCGCGGCATCCGCGCGGAGCACCTGCTGGAGGAACGCGTCAACACCGACGCGCTCTCGGAGGTGGTCACCGACCTGCTCGACCTGGCCGAGCATTATTACCTCAGTGGCGAGGCGGGCATGATCTACATTCCGACCCGCTCCAGAGCGGCGATCATGGTCGCCAGCCGCGTCTACCACGCCATCGGCGAAAAGCTGCGCGCCCGCGGCGCAAACCCCATGCTCGGGCGCACGGTGGTCGCTCCCCTCGCGCGTCTCTGGTTTGCCGCTCGGGGATGCGTCGCCTGGCTGGGCACCCTCGGCAGCCCTGGCGAGAGGTTGCCTTCACACAACACCGATCTTCACCGCGAGCTGCGCGGACTTCCGGGTATTCAGTCATGAGCAACCTCCTGCACCTCTCTCCGGCCGGAAGCGGCGTCCACCCCGATCTTCTCAAAAGCGCCGGCGGTTTTGCCTGGTGGTACCTCGATCTGATCGACGAGCAGGGCGATGGGCTGGTCTGCATCTGGAGCTTCGGGCTGCCCTTCTTACCGGGCTACGCCAGCGCCTCGCGCCGCGGTCAACCCCAGCTCCCCGAACACCGCCCCAGCCTCAACCTGGCGAGCTTTAAGGGCGGCAAACTCGACTTCTACGTCCTCCAGGAGTTCGAGCCCGAGGAGGTCTTCTGGGACGCCGCCGCCGAGGGCGATCGCTGGACCTTCGGACAGAGCACGCTCGAGAGCATCCAGGATGGCGAGGAGCGCCGGGTAAAACTCGACCTGCATCTGCGCATGCCCGACGGCCAGATCGCCACCGCCCTCATGGAGGCCCGGGGGCTGGCGGTGCATCATTCCGGCCAAAAGCCCGATGCGGCCCACCGCATCATCGATCCGCTCCCCGATCACGACTGGGTGCCGCTTCTCTGCAACGCCCGCGCAAGCGCCACCCTGCACGCCCACGGTCAAACCTCGACCTTTGAGGGGCGGGTCTACCACGACCGCAACGGGGGTCAGCGCCCGATGCACGAGCTGGGCATCGACGTGTGGACCTGGGGGCGGCTGGCGTTCCCTTCCCGCGAGCTGATCTACTACGTGCTGCATCCCACCGACGCCTCCCGACCGGCGCAAACCCTGGTGCTGGAGATCGACGCCGGGGGTCAGGCCCGCCTGGTTCCAGATCTTCAGCTGCGCGAGCGCCGTCCTGCCAAAAACCTCGGTGGGCTGCGCTGGTGGCCCGAGCAGGTGCTTGAGCGCGAGGGCCAGGCCGTCATCACCATCGACAACCGCCAGCGCCTCGACAGCGGACCTTTTTACATTCGCTCTGCGGCCGACGCCCGTGATCTCGAGCGAGATGAGTCAGCCCGAGGCATCAGCGAGGTCTGCGACCCGGCCCGCATCGATCTCGACATTCACCGCCCCCTTGTGCGCATGCGCGTCATGCAGAACACGCGTCCCAACTCCATGTGGCTTCCCCTCTTCACCGGCCCGCGTCAGGGGCGAGTGAGCCGGTTGGTGACAAGTTTCCTGCCGGGCGTAAACGCCGCACAGCAGGAGCAGCCCGCACCTCGCACCAGGGAGCAACGATGAGCGCCTCAAACGAACGGGTCATCATCGTAGGTGCCGGCATGGGCGGGCTCGCCAGCGCCCTGCGCCTGAGCGCGCAACCCGGCCTGGAGGTGCTCGTGCTCGACGCGCTCAGCGGCCCCGGCGGCAAAGTCGGCACCGCTCACCATCAGGGCGTGGGCTTTGATACCGGCCCCAGCGTGCTCACGATGCCCGACGTACTTCACGAGCTCTTTGCCTCGGCCGATCTTCGCCTCGAAGATCACCTCAGGCTCGTGCACCCCGAACACCTCTTTCGCTACATCTACCGCGATCTTTCGCTCGATGTGCACGTCGACCCGGCCGACACCTCAGCCTCAATCGCCGCAGCTCTGGGGCGAGACGCCGCCGATGATTTTGAAAGCTTTCTGGCCTACTGCCGCCGCATCTGGGAGGCGGCCGCCCCCAACTTCGTGATGGGCCCGGCTCCCTCGCTGGGCGGCGTCTTGAAGCTCGGGTTTTCGGCGCTCGCGAAGATGCGCGCCGTCGACCCGATGCGCACCATGAAGGGCGCCATCGACGCACA
This sequence comes from Lujinxingia sediminis, assembly GCF_004005565.1. NCBI lineage: Bacteria > Deltaproteobacteria > Bradymonadales > Lujinxingiaceae > Lujinxingia > Lujinxingia sediminis. The sequence goes on from NZ_SADD01000015.1 coordinate 58,324, forward strand.
GATCCGCTCGCCGCACCTGCGCGATCTTTTCTACCGCTACGCCACTTATAACGGCTCCGATCCGCGCCAGGCCCCGGCCACGCTGAACTGCATCGCCTGGGTGGAGCTCGGCATGGGTTGCTACGGCGTCGAGGGCGGCATGCGTCAGCTCGCCCGGGCCCTGCACCGGGCCGCCGAGCACAAAGGCGCGCGCTTTGCCTTTGAGAGCCCCGTTGAGCGCATTGAGACCACCTCCGAGGGCTTTGAGCTTCTGGTGCGTGGAGAACGCCTCAAGGCCGATCGGGTCATCATCAACGCCGACGTCGCCCACCTCGTCGCCGATCTTCTTCCTCCCCATACTCCCCACGGTCTCCAGCCCGACCCCACCCCTTCGATGTCCGGCTACACCGCGCTTTTCAAAGCTCGACGACGCTCCGATAGCCAGCGCGCCGCCCACCAGGTGCTCTTCCCACAGAGCGCGTATCTGGAAGAATTCGTCGACATCTTCGACCACAATCGCCCCCCGCGTGAGCCCACCATCTACCTCTGCGCCCAGGAAAAGGCGCACCGGGCCCAGGGCTGGGAGGATCATGAGCCCGTCTTCGCCATGACCAACGCCCCGGCCACCGCCCCCGACGGCAGCACCGGCGTGGACTGGAAGACGCACACCTCCTTTGTCACCGAGCGCCTCATCGGCGCGGGGCTCATCGACGCCGACGACACCCCGGTCTGGACGCGCACCCCCGAAGACCTCGCCAACACCTTTGTGGGAAGCCGCGGCAGCATCTACGGAGCGGCCTCCAACTCCAAATTTGCCGCGTTCAAGCGTCCGCCCAACCGCGCCCCCGGGCTCAACGGCCTCTACCTTGCCAGCGGAAGCGCCCACCCCGGCGGCGGCGTGCCCCTTTGTCTGCAATCCGGACGACAGGCCGCCGAAGCGCTGCTGGTCGACCGGGGCTGCTGAGTGCTAAAGATCTCCGGCAGCACCTTCTCTAACCCCTCACCTGCTGCCTGGAGATGCCCATGAGCGCCGCCTACAATCAGGACTTTTTCGTCTCCTGGGAAGAACTGCACCGCGATACCCGCCAGCTCTGCGCGATGCTGATGGATGATGCATCCTACCCCTTCGAGGGCATCATCGCCGTGACCCGTGGCGGCCTCATCCCGGCGGCCATCGTCGCCCGCGAGCTCGACATTCGGCTCATCGACACCGTCTGCATCGCCAGCTACGAGGGCACCGAGGCGCAGGAGCGCTCCGAGAGTCTTCGGGTCATCAAGAGGGCTGCCGGCGATGGCACGGGCATGCTTCTGGTCGACGACCTTGTAGATACGGGGGCCACCGCTCACAAGCTGCGCGAGATGCTCCCGGGCGCCACCTTCGCCACCGTCTACGCCAAACCCGAGGGGCGCCCGCTCGTTGACCATTGCGTGCGCACCGTCACCCAGGACACCTGGATTCGCTTCCCCTGGGATATGGAGCTGCACTTTTCAACGCCGCTGGTGGAGCGACGCGGCCAGTAGCGAGCCTGAAGCCCTACTCCCCCCGCTCCACAAACGCCACCACCGCCTCGCCAACCCGCACCGTGGGCACCTCCTCGCTGCGCCAGCGTTCCAAGAGATCATCGAGTTCCCCGGCGACCGCCTCCACCCGCTCCACCTCGGCGCTGCGCCCGACGCTCACGTACATCTGGCGCAGGCGCTTGAGCCATTTCTTGAGCGCCACGGCCTGTCCCACAGTCAACCCGGCGGCCAGCACCTCCCCGTCGACCACCAGCGCGCGGGTCTGTCCGTCGCCCCACCCGCCGAGCGTTACCTCAAGGTCGGCCACCTCCACCGCCTGCCGCCTCAAGCTCTCCCATTCCACGCGTTCCCGCGCGAGCGCTTTTGCCTTCTTATCTTTCTTAACCTTCCCCTTTTTCTCCTTATCTTTCGCAATCTTAACAGACACAGCCGACACCTCAGCAGCGTCCTCACCGAGCTCCGGCTGCTGACGGGCAAAGAGCTTGAGGCGTTTTTTAAACGATTTTCCCAGATGTTCAGCGCGGTGGGTGAGCACATCGATGGTGAGCATGGCGGCGTTCTCCAACAGTGGGTCAAGGGGCTAAAAATCTGCGAAAACTCTGCGGGTTAGAACCTTTCCACCCCGAAGCCTGCGTCTACTTTTTTAGCGTACGACGCCATGAGCAGCACGGCACATCATCACGGCATGGCGCACCGCACACACAGCTTCCGATATCCCGGGGGGGACCCATGGCATCGTTGCTTCGCGGCTTTGTGCGAGCCGCACAGCTTCATTGCACACGCACAGCTTTACGCCTTGAAGGGGAGAGTTTCACCTACGAAGCGCTGGCCGCTTTGGCCGGGGCGATCGCCGCCCGGGTCAAGGCCAACGCCCCTGGCGAGACGCCCATTCTTGGAGTGTACGCCACCCACAGTTTAAGCGCCTACGCCGGCGCGCTGGCTGCCCCGGGCTGCGCCCGCACGCTGCTGGCGCTTGACCCTTACGATCCGCCCCGGCGCATCAACGCCATCCTGGCGCATAGCGGCGTGGAGGCCCTGGTGGTGGGCGCGGAGGCCGCCGACCGCCTCGACGGCCTGCTGGAAGCCAGCGGCCGCCCGCTGCTCATCCTCACCCCGGAGCTCGACGAGCTGCGCGGGCTGGCCGCACGTCATCGCCGCCACCGCTTCGTCGACGCCCGCGCGCTGGCCCAATGCAGCGCCGAGCTTGAGGCCCCGGCGATGCCCGGCCGCCCCGCCTTTCTCACCTACGTGGGCGGCGCGCAGCGACCGCGTCCTCTAAGCCTCAGCCATCAGGGGCTTGTGCATTATATCGACCAGGTCACGCGCAGCCTCGATCTCGATCCCGACGATCGCGTCTCGCAGATCTTCGATCTGCGCCTGAGTCAATCTCTGCACGACATCTTCTCGACCTGGCAGGCCGGCGCCACGCTGGTGGCGTTGGGGCGAAGCGAGCGCCGCCTGCTCGGCCAGCGCATCCGCTCCCATCGCCTCACGCGTCTGGCCGGATGGCCGGCGCTGGCCGCCGGGCTCTGGCGCACCGGCGAGCTCGGAGACGGGGGTTTTGCCGACCTGCGCTCCTCCATCTTTTTCGGGGCGCCCCTGGACGCCGACCTCGCCCACGCCTGGCAGCAGGCCGCCCCCCGAAGCCTCATCACCTCGATGTGGGGACCGCCTCAGGCCGGACCGGCGCTGGCGACACGCGCCCTCAATGGCCGCAACATAACCACAAAAAAGACCAACAAAAACACCACCTTGCACACGAAGGACACCAAAAGCAACGACGCCGAACGCCTCACCCTCTTCGACGCCCATATGGCTGCCACCATCACCCACGAGCTCCGGGCCAACGCCCCTGGCGAGCCCGGCGAGCTGGTGGTCAGCGGCCCTCAGGTCCCCTGCGGCACGTCGCCGGATTCCACCCGCGCGCCCCTGGTGGAGCTCGACTCGGCCACCTCGGAGGCACGCGCCGCACTACCCTCGCGCTGGCTGCGCACCGGCCACAACGCGCGCATCCTCGAAGGCGGCCAGATCGAGCTTGGCGAGCGCCTCGACGACCAGATCTACCTGGGCGGCGAGCTCGTCGACTTGAGCGAAATCGACCTCGCCCTGCAGCAGGCCTGCGGCCACCGCCACGTCGCGGTGGTGCCCTGGCCCCGCGACACCGCCTGGCCTGCGGGCCTTATCGCGCTGGTCGTCGCCAGCGCCGACCAACCCCTCGACGTGCAGGCCATCCTGGCCGCCTGCCGCCGACAGCTCCCCACCCACCTCGTCCCCGATCGGGTGCTCCCGGTGCGTGAGCTTGCGCGCCTGAGCTGCGGCACGCCCGATCGCGACGCCATCGCCCGTCACCTCGAAAACGAGCGGAGCTGAGCCGTGCACACCCTCACGCTGAATCACCTGCGACACGCACTCAGCGCCTTAGGCCTGGGGCCGGCGGAGCTCCTTCTGCTCCACCTCGACCTGCTCGCTGCCGGCCACCTGCGCGATTGCCCGCTCCACGAACTGCCCTCGCGTTACTACGCCGCGTTGCGCCAGCTCACCGGCACCCGCGCTACCTTCGTCACCTCCAGCTACTCGCCGGCATTCGCCGCCGGCACCCCTTTTGACCGCCAGCTCACACCCACCGCCGCGCCCTTCAACGAGTACCTGCGCCGACTTCCCCGCGCCCACCGCTCCTCGCATGCCCTGCAATCGCTCTGCGCCGAGGGGCCGCTCGCCCACACCTTATGCGCCCGAGATACCCCCGGGGCCTTCGGCCCCGGCTCGGCCTTCGACACCCTTCTGGCCCTCAACGCCCGCGCCCTCTTCATCGGCCTCGACCTCCAGCACTCACCCCTTTTGCACATCGCCGAAGCCCGCGCCCGCGTGCCCTACCTCGACCTGCGCGAGATCGAGGGCCCCTGTATCGACCAGGGCTTAAGCATGGAGCGGCGTTTTCTCTTTCAGCAGCGCCGCCTGCCCCAATCCATCACCCTCTCCACCATCACCCTCTCCCAGACCCTGCACGCCCGCGGCCACCTGCACGTGGTTCCCTTCGGCCGCACCCGACTCACGCTGGTCGACGCCTCGCGCCTGGTCGACACCGCCACCGAACTGCTGCTGGCCGACCCCCACGCCCTCCTGCGCTCGCGACCACCGCCGCCCCCCGGTCCCACACCACCGCCGGCGCCCCCTTAAGCGTCCACACACCTCTAACTTCCGACTTCGCATATCACCTGACGCCACGACGAAAAGGACGTGATCATGAACCTGCGACACCCTTCCCAGACCCCACCCCTGCGCTGGGGCCATAAGACGCCCGACCTTGAGCGCCGCATCGCCGAGCTTCTCACCTGGGTGCGCCCGGCCGGCCAACCCTACGACGACGTCCTGCTCGAAGGCGCCGACATCGACCAGATCCTCTCCCGCTGGATGCTCCGCGACAGCTCCGAAGTCACCCTCCAACGCGCCCGCCTGCTCATGATCGACGACCGCATCGCCGGCGGCTACATCGCACTCAGCGGCACCGAGCTGCGCACCGCCCGCCAGGCCGACCTCCTCGATCTGGCCCGCCATATGGGCGAGGGCAGCTACGCCATGCTCCGCGAGCGCGTCGAGCGTCTGCGCGAGCTCTTCGCCCCCCTCGAAGACAACGACTTCGTCATCACTCGCCTGGGCGTGCACCCCGACCACCGCGGCCGCGGCCTCTCCCACACCCTCATCGAAGACTACCTGCGCCGCGGCCGCCAGGGCGGCTTCCGCCGCGCCCGCGTCGACCTCCCCGAAACTCACCGCGCCGCCCTCGACCTCTGCCGCGCTTATGGCTTCGACACCGCCTACCGCGGTAAATCCAACGACGGAAAGCTGAAGTATTTGACGATGGTGCGGGATCTTAATGACAACTAACCTTTTGAATCCATTGAGCAATTCGACAGGCCCGGTTTAGTCGATGTGAATCCCGATGTTCAGTTCATGAAGTGAGCGTGTCGTTGACCTGATGACCAGGTACGAGCGACAAGGTTCAAAAAAAACCGCCAGCCGAAGTTGGGCTGGCGGGTTTTTGTGTTGGAAAATCGTCCTGGCCGGTCGGCTATGATCAAACGGGCCCGACCCACGTTATCCTCAAGCACCACAAGCTCTAAAACCAAACAAATTCAACCACTTAGAACACCCTGGAGTTTTTACGCACAAAAACAGTCCTTATCATTCGATATCCATTCGCTTCTCTGCCAAAATCCAACTCTCGTCATTCATACTGGGTCAGTGGGGGCTCTAACGGACTGAAATCACCATTCGCCGCCCGAATACCTACTTCACACATCCTAAACTTGGAGTGTTCTATGTCACAAAAACACCTCGCCATGATAACGCTCGCTGCAGCCGCGCTTAGTTTTGCGCCCGGCTGGTTTTCCTCAGAAGAGAATCCGTGCAGAAACGAGCCAATCACCGTTCGACACATGGAGTTGGTCGAACTCATTGTTGATGGAAAATCAATTGATGACCTAAGCGCACATGAAAACCTAGAACTTCGCGCGTATGACAATCCAGACTACCAAACAGTCCATGTCAGCGTAACTAACACAGAAACCGGAGAAGAGGAGGTGATGAACTTTGCAATCTCAAGCCATTTAAACTGGGAAGAGCATCTTAGGACGGAAGAAGGAGGTGACCAGTGATCTATTACAAAATTGTTACCGCTACTGCGTCTATTATCTTTATCGGAAATATGTTTATCGCGTGTGGAAATTCAGACATTGGGACGTGCTCAGACACAACATATTTACTGGGCGACAATGAATTAAACCTACCAACACATTTCAATAAAACATCGTCAAATTCAGACACAACTTTCTCACATCGCGTTCACCCTTACAGCCAGCCCAATATGTCTTTTTTTGCAGCGACCGAACGAGAGTCCTATGCTTTTAGATACGTTGCCCGAATTTATTACTTTTATGAGGGAAAATCATACATTGAAGTCTATGACATCTCAAACAGCGAGCGATTCCATCTGGATGATGCCCCGACAAACAACTAAAAGACAACGAAAAAGCGTTCCACATCTCTCAAACAAACAGATAAGTTCAATGAAAAATATGCCGTACGAAACCATTTACGCATTAGCATGCTTTATTATAATCCTAACATCTTGCGCTTGTAACAGCCTGGATGCAGACCAACCGGTCTCAAGCAGGCAGCAAGAAGTACTTGATCCCGGGGGTTTTATAGAAGGTCCACAAGGCATAAGAATCCATGCAAGCAAGAACGCATTTAGTAAGCGTTCAGCCTCCTAACTCACGTTCTGGCCAGCACCCATCCCGATTCTGACAGGTTTGGCCTGGCCAAACACCTTTGTCATAAAAATAGCTTGATTGTCAGGGGAGCAGAATAGGGCCTTATGATCAGCATCCCCCCACCCGCAAATCCCCCTTGCACCGCACCCGATCCCATATTTACATGGTCCGGAGCCACATCCCACCACCCGAGCCTCCGGTCTGCCATGCGCGTACTCTGCCCGACTGCCCCGTTCGCCCTGCTCACGCTGACCCTTGCCGGTGCGCTCGGCGCCTGCCAGAGCGCGCCGCAAACCACCGACGAGGCACCGGTAGAGGCACCACGTCAGGGCGCGCTCAGCGCGGACGCCGACGCGAGCGCAGCGGCTTCTAGCGGGGAGGCAAAAGAACCCAGCCGCATTCTCCACCGCGCAATGAGCGCTGCGGAGGCCGAGATCAACACCTGCTACCGTCAGGCTCTGGCGCAGAACGCGGAGCTCGCGGGCATGCTGCAATTTGCCTGGCAGCTCGATGAAACCAACGCCCCGGTGGGGCTGCAAATCCATACCGATACTGTGGGGGATGCCGCGCTAAGCCAGTGCGTGGCCGAAGCGCTCTACCCCCATCTCGTCGACAGCGACGCGCGCGGCGCTTCGAGCCGCGAGGTGATCTTGAGCTACTCCTTCTTGCGCGAGCACGGCGCGCGCGAGGTTCAGCTTGTGCTGGGGAGCGGTGCCCGGGCCGAGGCCCAGCGCGACGCGCTGCCGCCGGAGGCCCGCGAAGAGGGGCGTTGCAACAACGAGCATATCTACGATGTGCTCTATGAGGCCCATGGCGCGATCAACGGCTGCTACGACAAAGCCCTCTCCCGGACACCGGGGCTTGTGGGCGCGGCGCTCGCGCAGTTCATCATCATCCCCGACGGCTCGACCTCCCATATCAAGGTCGCCAGCACCATCGCCGATGAGACCACCAACCACTGCATCACCGAGACGCTCAGCGCCACGACCTTCGATGCGCCCGAGGGCGGTGTGTGCACCATCAATTACCCGATTGAGCTCTCGCTGCGCTCCCACCCCCATTTTATGTTCACCGCCCCGGCACCCTGATCGAAGCGCGAGCTCGCCCGATATCCCATCGACTAGAAATCCACGCGCTTTTTGCTAGGGTGCCGTCCACACCGGGTCGACGGGCGGGGGTATGTGTTGGTTCTCCCCCCTTTTGCGCCCCGTGTCTGTCTGTAATCCCCATCTGACCGCCCTGGCTACGACGCCATGAGCAGAAACCGATGTCGATGGCTGCGAACCGAGAGCGTCTCAGGCACGTCGCGAAACGTAGGGCGATGCTTCCTCGCGTCGCCGAGGCTTTGCAACGCTGCCCGAGGTGCTCTCCACGCCGCAGACACGGCGTCAACGGATCGCTCACGGCGTAATAACGATCGGATCGAATCATGAAAAACCTCACCCTTCTGGCGCGCCACGCGCTCACCCTCGGCCTGCTCACAGCGCTCATCGCCTGCAGCGACGGCCCGGATACGCGCACGATTCCTCCCAACGACAATCGCCCCGACGTCGAGGATACAGGCGACACGGGCGACGTCGGCCCCGACGTCGAAGACCCCGACGCCTGCGAGGCCGAGAGTGACGACGCGCTCTGCTCCGATAACGGCGCCGAATGTGGCGAACTGACCGTCGTGGACAGCTGCGGCACCGAGCGCACCGTCAACTGCGGCGACGAAGCCTCCGTCTGTGCACCGGAAGAAACCTGCGGCGGCGCCGGCGAAGATAACCTCTGCGGATGCACCCCGCTTGAGTCCGACACGCAGCTCTGCCAGCTCAGCTCCTACGCCTGCGGGCCTCTTACTGCCGTGGACAGCTGCGGCACCGAGCGCACCGTCAACTGCGGCGACGAGACGCAGGTCTGCGGCGAGTTTGACACCTGTGGTGGCGGGGGCATCGAAGGCCAGTGTGGCTGCACCCCGGAGTTCACCGACGAAGAGCATTGCGCCATGCAACAGGCCGAGTGTGGCGAGATCGCCATCATCGACAGCTGCGGCACCGAGCGCACGCTGGACTGCGGCGCCGAAGACCAGGTCTGCACCCTCTTTGATACCTGCGGAGGCGGCGGCGAAGAGAACATCTGCGGCTGCACGCCCATCACCTGCGAAGACGCGCAGATGCTCTGTGGCGAACTCGACGACGGCTGCGGAGGCACCACCCAATGCGATGAATTCTGCGTGGAGAGCGTCTCCGCCGGCGCCTCCCACGCCTGCGCCATCGGCTCGGGCAAGCTCAAGTGCTGGGGGCGTAACACCGATGGTCAGCTCGGCAACGGCACCACCCGCGATGAGCGCAATCCGGTCGATATCGACAACCTCCCCACCCTGGTCGACGTAGCGCCGGGCGGCGAGCATACCTGCGCGCTCAGCCTCAATGGCGAGGTCTTTTGCTGGGGTGCCAACGATCGTGGCCAGCTCGGCGTGGGCACCACCGTCGATAACCCCCTGCCCGGCAGCCGCGCCATCATCAGCGGTGCCACTGCCATTGCCAGTGGGGAGTTTCATAGCTGCGCGGTGGTCAACGGCGGGGTGCGCTGCTGGGGGGCCAACGACTACGGTCAGATCGGCAACGCCAACCTCAGCCTGGGCACCAATATCGCCGTCGCCACGCCGGCCGACGGCCTCTCCAGCGGCATCGTCGATGTGAGCGCCGGCCGTCACCATAGCTGCGCGCTCCACGACAACGGCGGCGTCAGTTGCTGGGGGCGCAATCGCTTCGGACAGGTCGGCAATTTGATTCCGGGCGGCCCCTGGCTCATCAGCGCCTACGGCTACCTCACCAACGATCCGATCGACTTCATCACCATCGCCCGCTCGCCCGTCGCCGTGCCCGATATCATCGATGGCGCCGAAATCACCGCTGGCGAAGACTTCAACTGCGTGCGTTCCTCCACAGGCCAGGTCTCCTGCTGGGGCGTCATCCACCGCCCCTCCAGCTCGGGCAACACCTGCTTTGTCCCCGACGGCTACACCGACTCGCGTGACGAGCCCACCGGACGCGACGCCGCCAACTGCGCTATCTGGCCCACCTCCGGACCGGCCGTGGGTCGCTTCTCCGAGCGCACCGGATCGGCGGGCCCGTGTGGCGAGAATCTCCCCTCTTGCCCTGCCAGCTACACCTGCTCCGAGAACAACCGCTGCGAGCGCCCGGAGTACCCGCTGGCCGCCGCCTACATCAACCGCTTCTCCCGTGCCCCGGCACCGGTCACCGCCCCCGGCGAAGCCCTCACCATCGAGGCGGGCGCCAACCACCTCTGCATGGTCGTTGACCAGCCCGACACCCTCTTGACCAACGTGCGCTGCTTCGGCCTCAACAGCTACGGCCAGGTCGGCGACGGCACCAACAACCCCTGGAATATGCCGGTCGACCTCTACTACGATGTCGACGACAACATCGTCCGCGGCGAGGCCATGACCGCCGGCGACGCCTTCTCCTGCGTGCTGGTCGACGACCAGAACATCAAATGCTGGGGCAGCAACCAGTACGGCCAGATCGGCAACTCCGCGCTCTTGCGCGACGAGTCCTACCGCCCCTTCGACGTGAAGCTGGAGTACGCACCATGAAAACCTTTGTTCGCCAGAGCCTTCTCGTACTGGCCGCCGCGCTGCTGGCGGCCGCGCACATCGGCTGCGCAAGCACCGCCCGGGCCGTGCCGGACTACAGTGGCTACGAGAGCGCGGAGAGCGTCGCCTACGACTCCGCCGCCCCCTCGATCGCCTCCGAGAACACGTCACGCAGCGCCCCCCGGGCTCCACAGGCTCGGCCTCAGGCCCGGGGCGCGGCCTCGCCAGCGCCGCCTCCCCTTGCTGCTGGCGCCGCACAGACCTCCGGCGGCGCCTCCACCTCACCCTCGGCCGAAGAACAGGCCCGACCCACACGCCTGCTCGTCTATACGGCGTCTCTGCATATGGCGATCTTCGAGGTGAACCCCACCCAGGAGGCCGCCCTCAACATTGTCGAAGACCTCGGCGGCTACGCCTCTCGCCGCACCACCAACCAGCTCACGCTGCGCGTGCCCGCTGAGTACTTCCGTCAGGCCCTCGACGCCCTCTCGAAGCTCGGTGATGTCACCCACACCCAGTGGCAGGCCCACGACGTCTCCGAGAGCTTTCGCGACCTGAACATCCGCCTGCAAAACGCCCTGGAAGTCCACGCCCGTATGAGCGCGATCCTCGAGCGCGCCCAGAGCGTCGAAGACACCCTTAAAGTCGAAGCCCAGCTCGCGCGCCTGACGCAAGAAATCGAGCAGCTGCGCTCGCAGATCGAGAACCTCTCCCAGCAGATCGCCTTCTCGACCATCGACGTGCACTTTCAGCAACGTCACCACACCCAACTTCCGGCCGACGACTACCTCTTGCCCTTCCCCTGGCTCAACGAGCTCGGCCTGGAGTCGCTGCTGCGCGCCCCGGAGGCCACGCGATGATCGTTCGTTCCTGTACTCTGCTTAAACGTGCGCTCCTCGGCAGCCTGCTCGCCATCTCCCTGAGCACGATGGCCTGCGCCGACTTCCAGATCACCACCCCCGATCAGATGGTGGAGGTCTCCAAAACCAAAGTCACCGCCGCCGATTACGTGGCCATGACCCACCACGGCGTGGTCATGCGCGCGCAGACCTTCGAGGTCGGCGAATCACGCAGCGCTGATGCGCCCCCGGCATCGCTGGAGTTCTGGGAGCAGGCGGTGATGGAGCGTATGCGCACCCGCGGCGGCTACGCGCTGCTTTCGACCTCCGAGGTGCAGGCGGCCAGCGGCGAAGAGGGCCTGCGCTTTGAGTTTGGCCGCGACCAGAACGGCGCGCCCTACCGCTACACCGTGGCCCTTTTTATCACCGGGGAGCGCATTCACCTCATCGAAGCCGGCGGCCGCCAGGATCGCTACGAAGAAGCCAGCGCAGCTATCGATCAGGCGCTGGAAAGCTACGTCATTAAGCGCTAACCTCCCGGCCTCTTCACCATGGTATGCCCGCGTCCCGGGCTCGCAATTCTCGCTTAAAAGCGACGTGGCGAGGTCCGGTGGACGCTCCGGCGACGATCTCTATGACTACCCGCGGAGTTCCTATGCGACCCCACATCAGCGTCGATCCCACCGCTTCGGTCACCGCCACCGCCTCCGGCGGTGGGTTTCCCTGGTTTAAAGTCTTTGCCGGCTGCGGCTGCCTGATGCTCGTGGGCGTCCTCGGCCTGGGTGGCGTGGGCTACGTGGCCTACTCCCGGATCAGCGAGGAGGCCAGCTCCCCCTCTGAGTCCGAAGAGCCTCAGGGATTCTTCGCCGGCGTCATGGGGACCCTCGAGGGCCTCGGCGCGATGCAACAAGGCGGCGGCACCCCTGGCGAGGGCGAGTCCGCCTCCGCTGGCGAGGATTCCCCTGGCACAAGCGCCGGGAAAAACAGCCGCAGCTCGCGCGACACCGCGAGCCTCGATCAGCTCTTCGACGCCCTCGACCAACCCATCTCCCGGGCCCAGGCCCGCGACTTCAAAGAGGCCATCGAAGCATGGGGCAACTCCCGCGAAGTGCGCGAGATGAGCGAGCAGTTTGAAACCAACAAAATACTCGACGAGAACGAAGGCGGCGCGCTGGCCGGCCTTAAGAAGCTGCGCGCGATCAAGGGCACCATGGACCGCTCCCAGTCGCTGGGTAACGCCTTCAATGCGTATGTCGAGGAGCACGGCGGCCGTGACTTCGAAGAGCGACTCTTACAGTTCCGCCTGATCAACCGCGTCACCACCGCCGGCAACCGCAACAAAGCAGGCAGCGAGCCCTGGAGCGACGCCGTCGCCCAGGCCCTGCTCGACGATCACGACGCGCAGCGCGACGAATTTTTAGAGGTTCGCCAGATCCTTATCGACGCCACCCAGGACGAAAACTTCGACCCGGCCTCCCTCAGCGAAGAGGAGCGCAAGACCTACAGCGACGCGGTCGCCAACCAGTTCTTGCTGATCACCGGGGCCATCAACCGCAAAACGCTGGAGACCTGGAAGGCGCTCCCTGCTGCGGAGCGAAAAGCCATCCAGGATCAGCTCAACTCCGAGCATATGGCCGTCTCCTCGGCCATGGGCGCGATAACCAGCGGCAACCACGACTCCATGCTCTTCTACGGGCTTTTTGGTCTATGAGCCAGGCTCGCCGGCCCCCCGAGGTCGCCATCTTTCAGGGGCATCGCCCCGAGCTTAAGCCGGCGGCGGTGCGCATCGTCATCGACACCATCCGCGCCTTCACCCACACCCAGGTTGCGTTTGAGGGCGGCGCCGAGCGTATTTTGCTGGTGGCCTCCATCGACGAGGCGCGCCGGCGGGCGCGCCAGCACCCCGGCTGGCTCCTGGCCGGGGAGCGCAACGCCGTAAAACCCGCCGACTTCGACCTGGGAAACTCCCCGGCGCTCACCGCCCGCGCTCAGCTCCAGGGGCGCACGCTGGTCTTAACGACCTCCAACGGCGTGCAGGCCGTGGCCCACGCCGCCCACGACTTCGAGGGCCTTTTGCTCGTCACCGGCCTGGCCAACGCCGGCAGCACCGTGGCGGCCACCCGGGCTTATCTCAACGCCCACCCCGAGCCCTCCCCCACGGTGCAGATTCTGGCCAGCCACCCCGAGGGCGATGAAGATCTGGCGACCGCCCAGTGGCTTGAAGCCCGGCTCCACGGCCTCGCTCAGCCCGACGACACCCGGGCCATCCGCCGGGTCTGGGAGTGCCGCGCCGCCCGGAAGTTCGCCGACCCCACACGCCCCGAGTACCTCTCCGACGACATCCCCTTCTGCGCGCGCCGCGCCGACGCCCCCTTCGCCATGGTCGTCGAGCGCCAGGGCTCCGATCTCTGGCTTACTCGCCAACCCCTTTAAGCCTGCGCGCCCTGCGTCTGGCCTTGCCACGCATCGCGCAGCATCGAATAGACCACCAGATCGGTCCACCCATCGACCAGACGCTCGGCGCGCCGCAGCACCCCCTCCTCCACAAGCCCCAGGCGCTCGACCACCTTGCGGCTCGCCAGGTTCTCGCGCCCGCAGCGCACCTCCACCCGCTCCAGCCCCTCATCCTCAAACGCCCAGCGCAGCACCTCGGCGGTGGCCCGCGTCATGATGCCCTCCCCGCGGTAGGCCGAGCTGAGCCAGTAGCCGATCGAGGTGCTCTGGTTGGCGCGATCGACGCCGTGCACCCCGATCATCCCCGCGATCTGCCCCTCCACGGTGATCGCCGCCTGAAAACCATTGCCCTCGGCCAGCTGCGTGAGGGTGGAGCGAATGTACCCGTCGTAATCATCGACGCTTGTGATGGCGTCGACCCAGGGAAGCCAGCGCCGCAGCTCCTCGCGCTCCCGGTCGACCACCTCGAAGAGCTCCTCTTTATCGCCGATCTGCAGCAGCCTCAGCGCCACGCGTTCGTCCAGTCGTCGCTCAAACATCGTTCACCCTCGGGTTTAAATTCATCACCCACGCCTCCGTGGAGCTGACGCATAACAAAGCGAGCTACCGCGTGACAATCTGGCGAGTTGCGGGCAGGCTCCCCCTCGTAACCCCGTCATCCCTTTCGCATCGCCCCGAGCTGTCTTTGCGCCCCCACCAACTCGCCAGCCTACTCGCCCTTGCCACCCTCCTGACCTTCAGCGCGGGCTGCCTGCCCGTGGCCTGGGTCACCCCTCCCATGCAGATGGAGATCGGCGTGGGCGCCAGCGCCGGGCTCCCCGAGCGCGACGCCCGCATCTCCATGCCCCTGGCCCTCACGGCCAACCCCTTGCAGATGATTCACGGCCAGGGGGCGCGCCGCTTTGATGCGGGCGTGGGCTACAGCGCGCATATTCTGTTTGCCGATCCGCTGGCCGTCCACGGCCCGCATCTTGACTTAAGCTACCTCCCCCTTGTGCGCACCGAGGGGGGCGGCACCTTCGGGGGCAGCCGCGCGCTGCGTTTGATCGTGAGCGCGCGGCCCGCCTACCGCTTCGCCGGCGAGGGGGTCGGGCGCGGCCCCTCGCTCGGCCTGCGCCTGACCCTGGAGTCGGCGAGTTTTACGGACGCGGTGAATTCGGAATGCGAGGCCCGCTCCGATGGGTCTTTCTTCTGCGGCAGCTCCCTGAACTATGGCGAAGATTCTTTTGGAGTTTTTGTGGAGGCCACCCGCGGGCTAACGCAGCCGGGCTACAGCGCGATCAGCATCGGGCTGAGCTTTCGTATCCCGGCCAGCGCCGGTGCCGGCGTCATCGGCCAGTTCTAAAGACGACCTCCCCATCACCCGATCCCCCCCTCGAAGGAACATGTACGGAGGCCTGGCACCCGATCGAAACCCTCTCCAGGACATGTACGGAGGCCTGGCACCCGATCGAAACCCTCGAATGAACATGTACGGAGGCCTGGCACCCGATCGAAACCCTCGAATGCACATGTACAGAGGCCTGGCACCCGATCGAAACCCTCTCCAGGACATGTACGGAGGCCTGGCACCCGATCAAAACCCTCTCCAGGACATGTACGGAGGCCTGGCACCCGATCGAAACCCTCGAATGAACATGTACGGAGGCCTGGCACCCGATCGAAACCCTCTCCGGCTGAAACACACGCAATCAGCACCCGATCGAAACCCTCCCCGGCTGAAACACACGTGTTCCGCACCTGATCACGCTTATTTCAATCCGAAGCACGCGCAATCAGGCGCATAAACGCTGCCCGATCGACGATCCGCCCCCTTTCATCCCTGAGCCGAATCCATTGGGGGATCGCCGCCCGTGCCGATCTTCGCCTTATCCTTAGCGTTCCACCTCGGCCCGGGAGTCGACGATGTTTAAGCACGCCCTGCGCCTGCCCTTTCGCCTGCTGGGCATCCCGCTCTACCTCGATCTGACCTTTTTGATCATTTTGCCGCTTTTGGCCTGGCTCATCGCCCGACAGATCGAGCCCTTTATCACCCTCTTTCATCTGCCGGTCTCGCCAGGAGCCTTAAACGAAGGGCTCTTGCCCTACGCGCTGGGGCTGGCCGCGGCGCTGGCCCTCTTTATCAGCGTCGTGATCCACGAGTTGGGTCACGCCATCGTGGCGCGCCGCTACGGCGTTGAGACCGAGCGCATCACCCTGTGGCTTCTGGGGGGCATGGCGCAGTTTAAAAAGATGCCGACCCAGCGCGGCGCCGAGGCCGTCGTCGCCATCGCCGGTCCCATCACAAGCGGGCTGCTCGCGGCCCTGGGCGGGCTGCTGCTCTGGGTGGTCCCGGAGCGCTGGCCAGCCCTGCTCTTTGTGGTCGCCTACACCACCTTTATGAACATCGCGCTGGCCCTCTTTAACCTGATTCCGGCCCTTCCCCTGGACGGCGGTCGCGTGCTGCGCTCGCTGCTGGCGATGCGTATGCCGAGGATGCGCGCCACGCAGATCGCCGCCACCATCAGCCGCGTGCTGGCCATTGCCCTGGGCGTGGTGGGCATCGTAAGCCTGAACATCTTTTTGATTCTCATCGCCCTCTTCATCTACATCGCCGTGGCCGCCGAGGCCCGCTTTGAGCTGGCCGACGAGCTCCTCAGCGGCCTTCGCGTTCAGGAGCTGATGAGCAGCCCGGTGATCGCGATGCCCGCTACGATGAGCGTCGGCGACCTGCTGGCCAGAATGCTGCGCGACGCTCGCCATGCCTACCCCGTCCACGATGAAGGCGGCGAATTCATCGGCATGATCACCCTGAAAGGCCTGCAGAACGCCGAACCTGACGCCCCCATCGGCGACTACCTCTCAGAACTCCCCGAGCGCATTGACCCGCAGGCCTCCGCCGCCGATCTGCTCGAGATGATGGGCCGCCAGGACGAGCCCCGCGTGCTCGTCATGCCCGAGAAAGGCCCCGTGCTCGGCATCATCACCCGCACCGACCTCTACCGCGCCCTGCAACTGCTCACCGGCCGCGCCCCGGCCCCTGGCCACTAGTGTCAATCACTCTACAACCCTCCCGACGCCCTCCGCAGGATGAACCACGCTCGCCACGCTTCACGTTGGATCATGGGCCCTCCCCGCACCCACCGCGCCCTGGCCCGTCTCCCTCCTTTTTGACCTCGACGCCGAGGTTGAAGCGCGCCGGCTTTGCTGATCAAAAAAGCCCCCGGGATCCGGGGGCTTTTTCGTCATCGGGATGTCCTGCCCCGGGTCAGGGCGCGGTGGGTGCCACCCACACCTCAATCTCATTGCTGACGCTGACGCTCATCTGAGAGCCCGCCTCGGCCCCCTCGATGCTCATGCGGTTGAGGCGAAGCACCTCAATCTCATTATCTTCCCGCTCATGAGGCTCGCGATCGAGCTGCTCGGGGGCCACCTGATACGAGCTGGCCGCCGCGTCGAGGCGCACATCCTCAAACCCTTCGCCTTCGATCCAGACCTCGTCAGCGCCGCTCTCAGCCTGCCAGCTCACATCCAGGGGCTGATCCCCGGGCACCTGCGCGCCCTGGGTGGGGGCATCAAAGGTGTGAAGGGCCGGCCCCGCCAGATAGACCCCCTCCACACGATCGGCACCGGCGATCACGTCGACGCGGTAGGCGCGGTGGTAGCCGTCGATCTCGTGCTCGTACTCCCCGTCCTCATCGTGCTCCAGGGTCCACTCGCCAAGCTCGTAGGCCGCGATCACCACCCGGGCATCGGTCACCGGAACCCCCTGGCGGCTGACACGGACCTCGATCTCGGTCTCATAATCCTGCGCCGAGGAGGCGTTGGCATGGCGGGCCTCCGCTTCCACCTTCACCTCCACCTTCAGCGACCCGCTGGACTCGCCGGCACGACGCAGGTTCTGCACTTCGGTGGCGCTCATCGCGTCGAAGGCACGTGTTGTGGAGGGGCCACAGGCGCTCACCAGGGTGATCGCCGCCAGCGCGCTCATCGTCAGCTTTACAGGTCGTGTGTTCATCTCATCTCCTCAGCCAGGGTGAAAAACTGCGCGTCTACGGGATCGCTGCCCTACGTTCTAAGCGCCCGGCTCTCCCTCGACAAGGATACGGGCATCACTAAAGTGAGCACGCTGCCCTCTTCCCCTTCGCCCGACGCCCTGCCATGACCCACCTTCCCCCCGAAAAACTCGCCACTCTGGCGCTCCGACCCACCGCCGAAACACAGCTCCGGGCGCACCTTCAGCGCCTTGATGCGGCCCTTTTACCTGCGGCCGACCTTGAGCCCCTGGAGCTCCGACCCACCGGCGCCCCCGCCATCGTGGAGCGACCCGACATCCCCGAAGCTCCCCTGAGCACCGAGGAGGCGCTGCACAACGCCGCGCACACCCACCAGGGCTTTCTGGCCATGCCCGCTGCCCTCCCCTCCCCCTCGTCGGAGCCCACGCCATGAGCCAGCCCGGCACCTTCGACGCTTTCAGGGCGCTGCCCGATCCCGCCGCGCATGTCTTTGAAACGAGCCAGGGCGATCCCCTCGGCGCGCTCCTGACCCGCGCCACGCCCGGCGACATCGCCACCGCCGCGCTCTCGGCCGAAGGCCCCCTGGCCGGCCTGCCCATCGGCATCAAAGACAACCTCTGCACCCGCGATCTGCCCACCACCGCCGCCTCCCGCATCCTCGAAGGCTACCGCTCGCCATTCGACGCCACGGTGGTCGAGCGCCTGCGCGCTGCCGGCGCGCTCATCGTCGCAAAAACCAATCTCGACGAATTCGCGATGGGCTCCACCGGCCAGCACTCGGCGTTTAAGCCCACCCTCCACCCCTTGAGCCCGACGCACAGCCCCGGGGGCTCCTCCAGCGGCTCGGCCGCCGCGGTGGCGGCCGGCTGGCTACCGGCCGCCCTCGGCAGTGACACCGGCGGAAGCCTGCGCCAGCCCGCAGCTACCTGCGGGCTCGTGGGCTTTAAACCGACCTACGGACGCGTGAGCCGCCACGGGCTGATCGCCTTCGCCTCAAGCCTCGACCACATCGGCTGGCTCACCCGAAGCGTCGCTGACGCCGCGCTTCTTTTCGACGTGCTGGCCGGCCCCGACCCCCGCGACCCGAGCGCGCTGCGCGACGCGCCCCTTCGAGCAAGCGCACAGCCCACACCCCGCATCCCCGCACTCCGACTGGGCCTTCTCCCCGCCCTGATCGAAGATACTCCGATACACCCCGCCATCTCCCGGGCCTTCAGCGCGCTTATCGAAGGCCTGCGCTCGGCCGGTGCCACCCTCCCTGACCTCTCCCCCGCGCACCTGGAGCTGGCCGGTCCCGCCTACACCGCCATCAGCTCGGCGGAGGCCGCCTCCAACCTGGCGCGCTACGAGGGCCTTCGTTTTGGCCAACGCGCGTCAGGCCCCTCCGGCGCCCCGAGCACCGTTGAGGCCCTCGCCACCCACAGCCGCAGCGCGCTTCTGGGCGCGGAGGTGCAACGCCGCCTGCTTCTGGGCCACAGCCTGCTCAGCGGCCAGACCACCCTGGCCCACGCGCAAAACGCCCGCGCCCACATCCGAAAAAACCTCGACGAGGCGCTGACCCACGTCGACGCTTTGCTCACCCCCACCACCCCCGACACCGCCCCGCGTCGCGACGCCCCCGACGATCCGGAGCACCACCGCGACCGCTTCACCCTGCCTGCCAACCTGGCCGGGCTGCCGGCGATCTCCCTGCCCCTGGGCCACGACGCCGACGGCCTCCCCTTCGGCCTCCAGCTCATCGGCCGCCGCGGCCACGACGCCCACCTGCTTGCCATCGCCCGCGCCCTGGAAGCCTTCCTCACCACCGCATAAATCGCGCCCCTGACCATGACGACCACCACCTACGACACTCGCCGCTGGCAGGCCGACATCGGCCTGGAGATCCACTGCCAGCTTCAAACCCGCACCCGGCTCTTCAGCCCCGGGCCGCTCCCGACCACCACCGAGACAGCCCCCAACAGCCTGCTCACCCCCTTTGATCTGGGGCTCCCCGGCACGCTGCCGCAGCTCAATGAGCGCGCCGTCGATCTGGCGATCGTCGCCGGCATCGCGCTCGGGTGTGACATCGCCCCCCTCAGCCATTTTGACCGCAAGCACTACCTCTACCCCGACCTCCCCAGGGGCTATCAGATCACCCAGCAGGAGCGCCCCATCTGCCAGAAGGGGCGCATCCTCTTTGAGCATGAGGGCCAGCCCCACACCCTGCCCCTGCAACGCATTCACCTGGAGGAAGACGCCGGTCGCTCCCTGCACGAGAAGCTCCCGGGCCACACGCTCGTGGACTTAAACCGCGCCGGCACCCCGCTCATCGAGATCGTCACCGCTCCCGAGCTGCACTGCCCCCTGGCCACCGAGGCCGCGCTGCGCGCCCTGCACCGCCTGATGGTCTGGCTCAAGATCTGCGATGGCAACCTCCAGGAAGGCTCGATGCGTTTTGACGCCAACATCTCCGTACGCCCCGCAGGTTCCGCTGAGCCCGGGGTGCGCTGCGAGCTCAAAAACCTCAACTCCTTTCGTTTTGTGCGCGAGGCGCTCACCGCCGAGATCGACCGCCACATCGCGCTCCTCCAAAAGGGTCAGCCGGTCCGCTCCCAGACCCGCGCCTACGACGATCGCGCGCGCCAGACCCTGCTCCTGCGCGAGCGCGACGCCCTGCCGGACTACCGATTTTTGCGCGATCCCGATCTTCCGCCCCTTCAGCTCGACGCCGCCCGCATAAAGCGCCTGCGCGAGCGCCACCCCGAGCACCCCGACGCCCTTGAGCGCCGCCTGGCCACGACCTTCAACCTCCCCGCCACCATCGCCCGCACCCTCTCGGAGTCCCGCGCCCGCGCCACCTTCTTCGAAAACGCCACCGCAGAGTTTCCGCCCGACCTCCCCGACCAGGCCCGCCACGCCCGCGCCCAGGCAGCCGCCAACCTCCTCATCAACACGCTCTTAGGCCTGCTCGACACCGACCACCCCGATCTAAACGCGCTCGCCATCACCCCCGCCCACCTCGCCAGCATCGCCACCCTGCTGGCCGAGGGTGAGCTCAGCGCCACGGTCGCCGCCGCGCTCTGTGAGGAGGTCGCCCGCACCGGAGTCGACCCCTTACGCATTGTCGAAGCGCGCGCTTTGCGGCAATGTCGCGACCCGGAGCTCCTGGGGCGCCTGGTCGACGAGGTCCTACGCGACCACCCCGACCAGCTCGAAGCCTACCGCCGGGGCAAAACCAAACTCCTGGGCTTCTTTATTGGCCAGGCCATGCGCCGCGCTAAGGTTGAACCCGACCCTCAACTGCTAACCTCCATCTTTCGCGAGCGACTCTCATGACTGACGCCATCGCTTCCAACGTCGTCCCCTTGAGCTGGGAGGGCGACCGCGCCACCGGCCGCCTCCTGATGCTCGACCAGCGCCTGCTCCCCACCGAGGAAGTCTGGCTGAAGATGCACAGCGCCGAAGACGTCGCCCGCGGCATCCGCGAGATGGTCATCCGCGGTGCCCCGGCCATCGGTATCGCCGCGGCCTTCGGCATGGCCATGGGCATGCGCGCCTTTGAGGGCCCCCTGCACGAGCGCCCCTCCGAGTTCGGTCGCCTGCACACCCTCCTCGCCAGCACTCGCCCCACCGCCGTCAACCTCTTCTGGGCCCTGGAGCGCTGCGCTCGCGTCGCTGAACGCCTGCGCGACGCCGACAACGCCTCGCTCACCGACGCCCTCTTTGACGAGGCCGACCAGATCTTCCAGGACGACCGCGACAACAACCTGCGACTGGGCAACTACGGTGCCGCCCTTTTTGAGGGCCCCACCCGCATCCTCACCCACTGCAACACCGGCGCGCTCGCCACGGGCGGCTACGGCACAGCCCTCGGCGTCATCCGCGCCCTGCACGCCTCAGGCAAACTCAACCACGTCTTCATCGACGAGACGCGCCCCTACCTCCAGGGCGCTCGCCTCACCGCCTGGGAATGCGTCAAAGAGGGCATCGACGCCACGCTCATCACCGACTCGATGGCCGCCCACTTCATGAAGCTCGGCCAGGTCGACGCCGTCATCCTCGGCACCGACCGCATCGCCCGTAACGGCGACGTCGCCAACAAGATCGGCACCTACGGCCTGGCCGTGCTCTGCAAACACCACAACATCCCCTTCTACGTCGCCACCCCCCTCTCCACCATCGATCTGAACACCGCCAACGGCGACGACATCGAGATCGAACAACGCGACCCCACCGAGGTCACCCACATCGGTGGCCGCCAGATGGCCCCCGAAGGCGTCGGCGTCGCCCACCCCGCCTTCGACGTCACCCCCGCCGAGCTCGTCACCGCCATCATCACCGAAGCCGGCGTCGTCTACCCCCCCTACACCGACACCCTCCCCACGTTATTCTAATTTTTTCGTTCAGGGAGAGCGGTGATTTTTTTAATCAGGGAGAGCGGTGATTTTTTTAATCAGGGAGAGCGGTGACGATGGTGGAAATAATGCAACGACGATAAGGGCTTAGCAGGCACCCCATCCCGGACTTTATGGAGCGCGCAATGCACGAGACGCCCGACGCCGAAAACGCCACAACGCCCGACAACGCCGCGAAGGCCGATAACCCCGACGAGCTGATCCTCGGCCTGATCCCCCCGCAGCGCTTTTTGCAGGGCGCGGCGATGCTGCCGGCCATCACCATCGCCGCCTCCCTGGGCGCGCCCACCCTGGCCATCGGCTTTGCCTCGGGGGGGCTGGCGCTCTTCTTCTTCATCGTCCTGCGCGCCCTGCTCGACCGCCGCGCCCTGCCCCCCAAAGTCTGGGCGCTGGCCGCCGCGCAGGCGCTGGCTTCGGGTTATGTCTTCTACGTCCACGGCTTCAACGTGGAGGCGATGCTGGGGGTCTAAAACCATCCCTCCGACCCGCTCAAAGCTCGACGCACTGAACAGGCTTTCAAGATTTATGATGAGAAAAGTGTTCCTGAACACTTCCATCGCGATCCGATGAAGCGTCGGAAGGTTCGCGAACACCTTCCGCCTTCATCGATGAACGATTTCTGGGTTCGCGAACACCTTCCGCCTTCATCGATGAACGATTTCTGGGTTCGCGAACACCTTTTCTGATCATCGATGAACGCGTTGCGGGCTCGCGAACACCTTTTCCGATCATCGATGAACGCGTTGCGGGCTCACGAACACTTTTCCCGATCATCGAACCCCGAAAAAAAGGCTTTTGAGCCCTCGGTCCTCCCATCAAGGAGAGAAACGAACACTCAAAAGCCTTAATACGCCTCATGCCCCCCGAGCGTGGAGCCTCCCGAGGTCCCGGCGACTCGATTCAGTGCAGCACGATCTCTCGCCGCGCCCGAAACGCGGCCAGCCCCAGCGCTCCGAGCAGGAAGGGAAGGCTCGGGCCGCCCGTCAAAGGTGCCTGAGCGCAGCCGCCCTCCTCATCAAGGCTGCCTTCGCTCGGCTCATCGACCCGCTCGCCATCAGTGGTATCACCACCGCCGGGGGTATCGGGGGTACCGGGGGTGGGCGCTTCACACTCAAGCACCACGTCTTCATCGCCGGCGACGGCCTGAAACTCTTCCCCGGGCAAGAAGGCGGCGACCATGACGTTGACCTCCCCGCCCTCCACGCCGCCGTTGACGCCGGTGCCTTCGCTCTCGCAGCCGGTGTACACGCGGTCAAAGCCACGCCCCACCCAGCTTGAGCCCGGCACGCGCTCCTCGCCAACGGTGCTCAGCGGCGACCAGCGCTCCCCGTCGACGCGGGTCTCAAAAAAGAGGGCGTCGGCCCAGGGCTCGGCCTCCGCGCTCAGCTCCACCTCGACCTCCACCCAGCTCGCGCCGATCTCGATGCTGCACGCATCGTCGACCGCGACCTGAAGATCGCCCGTCTGAGGCTCCGAGAGGCGCAGGGTGCCGAGCGTGGTGGGCAGCGGCGCCTCATCCACCACGTTAAAGACAAACTCCGGGAGCTCCGAAAAGTCGCACTCCGGGCCGGGATCCAGGCGGTAGCTCTGCCCCGGCTCCAGCTCCCCGTTGAAGTAGACGTAAAACCAGCGCTCGTCACGACCGGGCAGCGCCACCGACTGAATGGCGATGGGCACCTCTTCGCCACTCGTAGCGTTAAAGAGCTGCATGTTGGTCGGGGCCGTTCCATCGTAGCTGGCCGCGTAGATGCCCGCGCTGATGTTGGCAGGCACGGTGGCACCGGCCAGCGAAAAGCCCTGCTCCCCTCCCGGGCAGACCACCGAACAGGCCCAGGCCGCCCCGCCCACAAGCATCATCCCCGTGCCGATCATCGAGGCACACATCACCACGCGTTTTCGCATCGTCACACTCCCTGCTTCAAGCCATCTGTCTCGGGTGAGAAGTCATCGGCGCCGACGCTACCTGATCTCCCCCCCGAACTTCAACGCAGATGCTCAGCGCGCAGGCACGAGCCCTTTCAGTTCAGCCCGACGAGCGCCTCGCCATCGAAGCAGCAGAAGTCGCAATGGGCCGAAAACGCCTCCCCGCAACGGGTGCAGATCTTGCGGCGCGGCCCGAACCCGGTGGGCGGCAGCGCGGTGAGGCGCACGTTGAGCTCGGGCAGCATCAGGGTACCGTCGACCGGGCAGCGCACCTGCCCCATCGCCCCGTAGCGCCCGCAACGCCGGCAGCGAAGCAGCGGGACGGTGGGCATCACCCCGGCCATCTCGACGCTCTCCAGGGGCACCAGCGCCTCGTCGTCGTGGGGGCAGCGCGTCTGATCGGGCGGCCCCTCGTAGCCGCAGGTGCGACAGACCCGAAACGTGGCCTGGGCGGCTCTCCCCACGAGCTCATCGCTGAGCACCAGGCCATCGTGCGGGCAATAGCGCGCGTCGGTCTCATAGCGTCGCCCGCAGCGCGCGCAGGCGCGCTGCGGGCCTTGCGGCGAGTCCACCGCCGCAACCCTGAGCGCGCATCCATCGTAGGGGCAGCGCTCCATGAGCGCAGGAAACGTGCGTCCGCAGCCGGGGCATTCGCGCGTATGAGGCGTCGGCTCGCCAGTGGCCAGAAGCTCCTGGAGGTTTTCTTTGAGCGCGGCGCGGGTGGCCTCACCCGAGGTGGCCGCGCCCCCGCCCTCCAGACGCGCCGACGGGGCATGATGAGGCGCCGGCGAACCTTCGAGCTGAAGGGTGCGCGCCACGTCCAGAGCGGTCGCCGAGGAGGCATCAGGCGTCGAGGGCCCCGCCGCAGCGCGCGCGCGACGCCGAAGCCAGATACCCGTCATCACCAGCAGCACCGCCGCCGCGGCCAGAAGCCACGCTGAAGCCGAGCTCGGAGCCCCCCCCGCTGCCGGTAGTGTCGCGACCACCGCGCATTGCCTGGTACGCCATGCGTTCATCGTTGCGTCCGATCGTAGGATGACCACCCGAGAGCCTTCTCTCGAATATAACAACGTCAGCGGCGCAGGGAAAAAGTCGTCGGGAGCTCTCCACCCCCCGGGAGCACACTCGCATGCCACAGGGCGTCGGCTCCCGGGCATCGCCGGAGGACCAGGATCCGAAGGCAGGTCTGTGGGACTGCGTGGACGAAAAAAACGCCGGCGCTCCGATCGGAGCGCCGGCGTGAGGGCGTTCGCAGCGTGTTTAAAGGGCCTGAGACGCGCTCAGGCTGCTCGCCAGCTTTAGAGAGTCAAGCCACCGCCCGAGGCCAGGCAGCTATCCAGCGCCTCGGTCTGCTCCCAGCCGCATTTGCCATCAAAGCAGCCGCAGCTGGTGTACTCCTGATCATAACAGGCGTACTCCGGCAGGTACTCACAGGTGGTGATCAGATCGTCGGTGATCGATCCGCAGAGCTGACCGGAGCAACCGCCCACTTTACAGTCGAGAGCGCTGCGACACTCCGGCTTCTCGGCACGGCACTCACCCTCGTAGGCCACAGCCACACCGGCGCAGCCGGCCTCACAGCTGTTGCCGTAGGTCTGACCGTCTTCACCGCAGACCGGATCGTAGATCTGAGGACAGAAACACCCCTCAGACCGGCACTCACCCTCGTAGGCCACACCCACATCGGCGCAGCCGGCCTCACAGCTGTTGCCGTAGGTCTGACCGTCTTCACCACAGACCGGATCGTAGATTCGAGGGCAATAACATCCCTCGGGCTCACACTCACCCTCGTAGGCCACACCCACATCGGCGCAGCCGGCCTCGCAGCTGTTGCCGTAGGTCTGACCGTCTTCACCACAGACCGGATCGTAGACCTGAGGGCAATAGCACCCCTCGGGCTCACACTCCCCCTCATAGGCGACCGGAACACCGGCACAGCTGGCCTTGCAGCTGTTCCCGTAGGTCTGACCATCTTTGCCGCAGACCGGAGCAACCACCGCCGGGCACATGCAGCGATCCCCGAGATCAATGACCTCCTTCAGCGAGTCTCCGCCCAGCGCCCCCTGGGAGGCGGCGGGCTCTTCGGTTTCGGTGCTTCCACACCCCACCGCCACCGCCGCCACCAACGCCCCCATGACCAGCGAGCCACACCATGACTTCCACATCATTCGCATCGTCTCTCCTTTATCCATTCACAAAAACCGATAAAGACGCCCCCCGGGGCAGGCGTCCAACGCCGTGAGCGAGCATTCCCTTGCAGTGCCCCCCCTCGCCAGAGAGACGCGCCCGCAGACGCGTGCTGCACACGGGCGCCGGGGGCTCGGGCTGACGTCGGTCGTTGCGCCCTCACTCGCTGCGCCGACGTCGTTGTGCCCGGGCCCCTCGCGTCCCTGGCGATGGGGTGCCCTGCAAGGGCCCCTGGTCGCTCAAAGTGGGTAGACTATAACCGTGCCCCTCATCGATGTGAGGTGTCGCATTGTTAAGCATGGTGTGTAGATGTTGCGCGAGAGCGGTGCATCCCCTCAGCGGGGCCACACAAAAAAAGCGGCGCCCCTCTCGGAGCGCCGCTTTTCGTCATACGCGTCGTTCGCAACCTCAGCGGGGCGAATTGCCCTCAGCACATCTTAAAACCCGCCACACGCCCCTTCGTAAGCCACGGCCACATCGACGCAGGCCGCCTGGCAGGAGTTGCCGTAGGTGTGGCCATCTTCGCCGCAGACCGGCGCGTGAATCATCGGGCAGATGCAGTCCGCAGGAGGGAGCCGTCGGCAGGCGCCTTCATAGGCGATATCGACCCCGGCGCAGCCGGCTTTGCAGCCGTTGGAATAGGTCTGACCATCGGCACCACACACCGGCCTATACTCTTCGGTGCAGACGCAGTCGCCCGGGCCGTCATCGCGGCACTCGCCATCGTAGGCGACCGCCACATCGACGCAGGCCGCATGGCAGGAGTTGCCGTAGGTGGTGCCATCTTCGCCACAGACCGGCGCATGAATCATCGGGCAGATGCAGTGGGCCGGAGGCGTCTCCCCGGGCGGAGGCTCCGCCGGATACGCGTCCTCGTCGATGTCTTCATTCTCATAATAATCCTCGGGCTGCTCACCGGGCGGAGGCTCCGCCGGATACGCGTCCTCGTCGATGTCTTCATTCTCATAATAATCCTCGGGCTGCTCACCGGGCGGAGGCTCGTCGGCCGGCGACTCCCCATTCGGATCGGGGTTGTCGATATGATCGTTCTCCACCGCCCCCTGAGCGCTGGCCGCGTCGTCGGGGACGACCTCGCCGCCACAGCCCACAAGAGCCATCATCAGCAGCGCGCATAACGCGCCTCGAAGTCCAAATCCATGCATCATTTTAGTCATCATGTTGACCTCCCTGGTCAGTTATCGGTTGATGTTGCGAACGTCCCATCCATCAAAGCAATGCCTGTGCCAGACACGCGACACCTGTTGGATCGTCAGTAAACGCGCCATCTAAGGCCCATCACACCGATCGCGCGCGTCCCTCACTCCCTCAAAATTTCGGCATCGAACCACAGCGCGCGCTCAAAGATCTGTGAAACAAAACGAAACGCCGACCCTGTCCGGCCCGCACCGCCTGAGGACGCGCTGCGGCGCCTTCGCGATGAACGCATCGGATCAACGCATAAAAAAAGGCCCCCCTTCTCGGGGAGCCTCCTCTACGACGAGCTGACCTCAGACTCAGTCTTCCTGACCGGGCTGCGCCTGGCCACACGGACCTTCAGCGGCCACCGAGACCTCGGCGCACTCCGCCAGACAGACGTTGGCGTAGGTTTCCCCGTCCACCCCACAGACCGGCCGGAAGATGCGCGGGCATGCGCAGACCTTCTCGCTCGGCTCCTCTTCGCTCGTGGCCTCGCACTCACCTTCCGAGGCCACAGTCACCTCGGCGCACTCCGCCAGGCAGGCGTTGGCGTACGTCTCGCCATTCTCACCGCAGACCGGCGCAAAGATGCGCGGGCACGCGCAGACCTTCTCGCTCGGCTTCTCGCACTCACCCTCCGAGGCCACGTCCACTTCGGCGCACTCCGCCAGACAGGCGTTGGCATAGGTCTCACCATCTTCGCCACAGACCGGCGCGAAGATTCGCGGGCACATGCAAACCTCCTTACGATTCTGCTCGCACTCACCTTCGTAGGCCACCGCGACCTCCATGCAGGCCGCCTGGCAGGCATTACTGAAGGTGGTGCCATCCTCACCGCAGACCGGCATGTAGTTCATCGGGCAGATGCAGTCTTCCGGCGGCGTCTTCGGAGTGGAGGCATCCTGCTCCGGCGAGCTGGCCTGCTCGGAGGTGGAGGTGGGCTCGGACGTGTTTTTGTGGGCGCACCCGGCCAGCAGCGCAACCAGCAGCGCGCACATCGCGAGGTAGACTCCAGCGTGGTGTTTGAATGTCGTCATAAGGATCTTCCTGCCTGTGAAGGGGTTGGGTCAGGGCGTTCATCTCGAACACTCTAACAGAAGCGGCATCGAGCCCGGGTGCTATCCGCTCCCGAGAACTGAGACGGCTCGCGCGAGGAAATAGTCATCGCAAAAGATTGAAACACGCCAGCACCCCGCCCGGGCGCGCGCTCCACGCTCTATGACATGGAACGCGATGCCGCGGCCCGCATTTAGCCAAAAACTCAGAAACGGGCCATCACCCCGAAGGTGGGCAAAATCGGCAACCCCGTCAGCGGCTCGGAGTCGGTGTAGTCGTAGTTGTAGCGGGTGCCCTCTTCATTCTTCGCGTTGTAGACGTTGGTGACATCCAGGAACACCGCCAGGGTCCAGGTATCGAAGACAAAGCGACGATCCAGGCGCAGATCAAGCTGGTGGAAGGTCTTCGAGCGCACCGAGTTAGGCTCCCCGTAGCGGGGTCGGTAGCTGTCGCTATCCGCATCGAAGGACGCGCCGATCACCGGCGTCTGAGGGTTGCCGGTGACCACCCGGAAACGCGCCGAAAGATCGAGGTTCCAGGGCAAATTATACCCGGCGACCATCGTCAGAATATGGGTCTGGTCAAAGCTGTACGGGTCCCACTCCCCGGTGCGCAGGTTAAGCCGCTCCGACTTCGAAAGGGTGTAGCTCAGCCACCCGAAGAACTTGTCTTTGGGATAATGACGCAGCAAGAGCTCCACGCCGTAGGAGCGCCCCTGACCCTCGTTTTCGTAGATCAACGGCTCCGACTCCCCGGTCTGCTCGTTGATGGTCTGCGCCGGGGTGTCATTCACCAGATCGAAGGCGTCCCGATAATAAAGCGTCGCGTCTACCTCCAGATGGGCGCGAGGCTGCCACTCGGCCCCCACCGCGTAATGCATCGCCTTCTCGAAGGTCAGATCGGGGTTGCCAAAGTCCTCTTCGGTCTGCCCCGGAATCGGCGGCTGAGTAAAGAGTCCGACCCCACCTTTGAGCACCACCGCCTTGTTGATCTCAAAGCGCGAGGAGAAGCGCGGCGAGATCGAAACGGCGTTGACGGGCCCGAAATAGTCGGCGCGCACGCCGGGGGTGAGCGTCCAGCGATCAAAAGCCTTGTACTGCGCCTCGGCATAGACTGCCGGAAGGATCTCGGGGGTCGAGCGCGAGCCCACAAGCCCATCACTTCCGATATTCGGCGCGTCGCCCTGCCCGTCAGGCGACACACCGTCGTCCGGGGAGCTATCAAAGGCGGGCACCGCGTAGGAGTACACGACGTTGGAGAGTTGCGCGTCCACACCGGTACGCAGGCGCAGGTTCTCGGAGAGCTTCCAGCGCAGATCGTTGCGGATCGCCGACTGGTAATAGTCCAGGTCGAAGAAGATGTCTTCGCCAGCCTCCAGCGCCACGGTGTTCAGACCAAAGGAGGTCATCAGGGTGTTCTCAATCGCCCCGCCCTCGGGCTTCCACTCCCAGCGAATCTGCCCGCGGTGAAAGGAGTTGCCAAAGCCCGCGTCGCGAATCTGGATGTTCTGATCCCCCTGCGGCTCCCCATCGGGAAGAATCACATCGATCTGGTCATCGGAGCCGTAGACGAAGAACTCCACCTTATGGGCGCCGCTCTCGCTGCGGTAAGTCACCCAGCTCTGGTAGTCGAAGTAGCGCGGTGCGACGACCGTATCGATCTCCAGCGCCCGCAACACCGTGGGCAAGAAGAAGTCGTAGTAGCTTCGGCGACCGGCCAGCGCAAAACTCCACCGCTCGTTGATCGGCCCCTCCACGATCGCGGAGGTGTCGAGCAGATCGACCTCGACCATGCCATGAAAACGATCGTTACGCGGCGAACGCGTGCGCAGGTCGATCACCCCGGCGGTGGCCCGGCCGTAGTAGGTGGAGAAGTTGCCCGGATAAAAGTCGATCGCCTCAACCATCTCGGTGTTGATGACCGCCGGGCCGCCAAAGAAGTGATACACCAGCGGGATGGAGTCACCCTCCAAAAAGATCTTGGTGTCGTTGGGCGACGAGCCGCGCACAATGATCTGGCCGCTGATGAACTGCGCCCGCGCCACACCGGGGAGGTTCTGCACGACGCGCACCACGTCGCCACCGGTCCCCGGGATGCGTCGTACTTCATCGAGTTCAATGGTCTGGCGGTTGACCTCCTGACGCTGGCGTCGCGTCACGGTGCGGCCACGAAACGTCCCCTCATCGTCGGCGGGCACATAGTAATTACCGCTGGTCACCTCTCCGGCGGCCACCTCCACCTCGAAGGTCGAGGTGACATATCCCGAGGAGGCCGCCCGCAGGATGTACTGACCGGGCTCTACTCCGGCAAAACCAAAGCGCCCACCACCTTCACTGAAGCCCTGGCGAACCTCCTGCTGGGTCTGCGCGTCGAGCAGCTGCAACTCCGCCCCGGCCAGCGGAGCGCGCGAGCCCGCCTCGCGGATCTCGCCAATGACGTTGTCCTGAGCGCGGGGCACCCGATACTCGACCTCGACCAGCTGACCGGCCAGAAGCTCAATGTCGGTCTCAAAATCGAGGTAGGCATCGACCTGCAAGAAGACCTGGTACTCACCCGGAGGCACGTTGCCAAAGTAGAAGCTGCCATCGGCCTCACTGAGCGCGCTGGCCTCGGGTTTGGGCTCATAGTCATCGCCGGTGTAGACGATGCGCACCTCAGCCCCCTCAATGCCCTCGCCACTCTCCGGGTCGAGCACCACGCCGGTAAACTCCGCCGGCAAGATCGGCAGGCTAAAGCGCACCGTGAAGTTCAACGACACCGGGATCGGCTCCCCGTTGAGGCGAGCCGGCTCAAACTTAAACTGGCGCGCGGCCTCGGCGGCCGCTTCATCCAGGCCGTACCCAAGGCCCTCCACCACCTCGACCTTCGAGACATCGCCGGCGGTGTTGATGGTCAGCTCCAGGATCACCGCGCCTTCCACCCGCGCGTCAACCGCCTCATCGGTGTAGTCCGCCGCAACCTCGCGCAGGAGCTGCGGAGGTTGAAGCTCTCCGCGGGCGGTGCGTTGTGTGGGCGGAGGCGCCGGCGCCTCTTCGGGCGCCTCGCCAGGCGCGCCCCCCTCCTCTTGAGGCGCCTCCGACGGCGCCTCCCCGGTTGGAGGCTGTTGAGCCAGAAGGGTCGCCGGCGTCATCGCAACCATCGAGAGCGCCAGCACCCACATCATCCATCGCGTTTTCATCAGCATCATCCTTTACTCCACCACCAGCAGGCGCCGCTCAATAAAGTCCACCCCCAGGCGCGCGTCGCGCACCACCGACCACAGGCGCACCCCGCAGCCCTCGGCCTCGGGCTCCTGGCACTCCACTTCGGCCTGGCTCGACGAGACCACCAGCGTGGTGATCGGCGCCTCCTCCAGCGTGGTATCCGGCAGCACAAAAAGTCGGCGAGAGCCGTCGAGGGTGCCGGAGGTCGTGAAGTAGCGGAACACAAAGGCTTCCTGCCGTGCCGGCGGGGCCTCCTCGGCCCCCTCAGGGATCGGGGGCTGGTAGGTTTCCACGCTCTCGGGGCTTACCACCGCGCGCAGCTCCATCGTGATACCGCTGGCCACACGAAGATCCGCGTCTTCGGGGATGGCCACCCACTGGTCGTCATGCGCCGCATCGGCCGCCACCTCCCAGCCCGCCCGATCGCGCAGCTCCGAGAGATCGCCCGGCTCCTCAGGCCGCACCTCCAACGCCATCATCACCGGGTTGGTGTTCGGGTTCTCCCCTCCGGTCGAGAGCGTGAGCGACTTCGAGGAGACGATCGATTCGCCACCGGCCGACACCTCCAGACGCACCGAGATCTCATAGCCCCGGCTGCAGTCGGTCACCGGCAAGAAGCGCGCGAGCTCCGGATCGTCGAAACGCTCGGCGATCGCCTCCTGAATCGCCTCGCAGAACCCCAGCACCTGGGCTTCGGTGAAGGGGTTCTCAAAAACCACCTCCGCCTCAGTCCCCAGCTCAAAGTCGACGCCCTGCACCCCCAGCTCCGCCAGCTCCTCATCGCCGATGGGGCAGGTATAGCCGTCGGCCGCCGAGCTCTCCAGCGGACACCACGACCAGGCGTAGCTCACCTGCTGGCCCTCCGGCGCATACACCGCCGCCGAGAGCGTGGTCTGCCCCTGACCGGCCACCACCACCGGATCGGCCTTGATCGCCATCAGCCGCAGCTTGTCGATCTTCCAGTAGGGCGCAAACTCCCGGCCGCAGCCCGAGAGCACCATCGCCACAAGGAGCAGCCCTGACAGGAGCGCTCCACGCCAACTGCCTCTCATCCCAACCTCACGCAATAAACCATCATCATCACCAGACACTTTTGCAGGCCTTTCACGCTGCCCGGGCAAGTGTGTGCGCCCGGCGCCCGAGGTCAAAGCCTCGCAGGTGAAAAGTTCTTCTCCAGCCCCCCATCTATCGCAGCCCGGCGGCGATCGTGCAAACCACGCCGCCGAGGCCTCTCCAAAGACCTAATGGATCTTTAGCCGAATGCGCGCCGCCTCCAGCCGCTCGGCCTCCTCGCGCAGCACCGCGCGGGTCAGCGGCATCTCCCGCAACCAGCCCTTCGGAAAGCTCAACACCAGCACTCGCCCCTGCACCTCGGCCTGAATCTCGGGAACGGCCTGATCGACACGGCTGCGGTTGAGCAGCACCGCCAGGCGCAGAAGCACCGCCAGACGCCTGCCCGCTCGCGGAAGTTTACCGGCCATGCCGTCAAAACGATGCGGCTTAAACTCCCGGCGGTGCGTGCGGACCAGCGCCCAGAGCATATGCTGATCCTGACGTGAAAACCCGGGCATATCCGAGTTTTCTACCAGATACGAGCCATGCTTATGGTAGCGCGCATGCGCGATCGCCAGCCCGATCTCATGCAACTTCGCCGACCACCCCAGCACCGTGGCCAGGTAGGGATCGTCGATCTTCCAGCCCGTGGCGACCTGCTCCCATAAGGCCAGCGCGGTGGCCTCCACCCGCGCGGCATGCGGCATGTCCACCCCGTAGCGCGCGCAGAGGGTGGCCACGGTCTGCTCGCGAATATCCTCTCGCCTTAAACGCCCCGCAAGGTCGACCATCAAGCCCTCACGCAGCGCGCCGTCGCTGGGGACCATCCGCTCGATCTGAAGGATCTCAAAGGCGGCGCTCAAGATCGCCACGCCTCCGGCAAACACCGGAGCGCGGTCCTCGCTCACCCCGGGGAGTTGATCGGGCCTGGCCTCCCCATCTTTGATCAGCCGTCGCCGCAACCTCTGAAGCCCACGCGTGGTGATGGCGCCGCGGCTCCAGCCCTTCTCGTCGAGCACCTGGGCCACCGCCTTATTGGTCCCCGAAGAGCCCACCACCTCGCTCCACCCCACCTGGCGGTAGCGCGTGGCCAGCATCTCCACTTCCTGCTTGGCGGCCAGAATCGCCTCGGCCATCGCCGCCTCGCTGACCTTGCCGTCGGGAAAGTAGCGCCGCGTCCACTCCACACACCCCATATACTTCGACTCGCGCTCCAGGGGCTCGAAGCCCTGGCCGATCACAAACTCGGTGCTGCCCCCGCCGATATCGATGACCAGACGATGCCCCGGGCCCGGCTCCATGGCGTGGGCCACGCCCTGGTAGACCAGACGAGCCTCCTCCAGACCACTGATGATCTCGACGGGCACCCCGCCCAGCGCCTCCTGAATCTCTTCCATAAAGGCGCGGGGATCGCGGGTCTTACGCAGGGTGTTGGTGCCCACCGCGCGAATATCGCCGGGATCGATGCCCTGAAGACGCTCCCCGAAGCGGCGCAAACATCCCAGCGCCCGGGCGCGGGCCTCGGTGCTCAGGGTCTTATCGTCGCGCAGACCCGCTGCCAGGCGCACCATCTCTTTGAGACGGTCGACGACCTGAAGCTGGCCATCCTGCTTACGCGCGATCACCATATGAAAGGAGTTCGACCCCAGGTCGATCGCCGCGATCATCCGCTCTGCTCTCATAGGACTCCCATCGAAGTTCGATGTTCTCGCCAGACCCACTCGCCATAGCGCAACCGGTGTTCAGTCTCAGGGTAGCGCGCCGCTCGCTGCGACGCATCCATGATGCGCGTCCGCGCGCTACCCCCAGCTCGAGAATGGTCATGGTCCCCCACACTCTCACATTCATGAGGTCCTGATGTCTCGCCAACTCCTCCCGACCGCACTGCTTACCCTGGTCCTGCTCTTCGCCGGGCTGCTCATCGGCTGCCAGCCCTCCGAGGCCAACCGAAACGGCGACGTGGCCCAGACCGAGCAACCCGGTGCCTCCTCCGACACCCGGGCCCAGGCCGGGGCGCGCCCGGGCGGCACCGAGCTCTCCACCCCCGACCTTGAGAGCGAGGGGCTGGCACGGGCGACCTTCGCCGGGGGCTGCTTCTGGTGCATGGAGCCCCCCTTTGAGCGCCTTGAGGGCGTCGTCTCGGTGACCTCCGGCTACACCGATGGCCCCGAAGAAGCGCCTACCTACAACGAGGTCTCCTCAGGTCAGACCGGCCACACCGAGGCCGTGGAGATCCTCTACAACCCCGACGTGGTCAGCTACGACGAGCTGCTCACCGTCTTCTGGCGCGCCCACGATCCGACCGACCTCGGGGGGCAGTTCGCCGACCGCGGCTCGCAGTACCGCCCGGGCATCTACACCCACACCGAGCTGCAACGCGAGCAGGCCGAGGCCTCCAAAGCGGCGCTCGAAGCCGAGGGGCCTTTTGATAAGCCCATCGTCACGCCGATTAAGCCCGCCCAGCCCTTCTGGATCGCCGAGGCGTACCACCAGGATTATTACAAAACGAACCCCACGCCCTATCAGCGCTACTACCAGGGAAGCGGCCGAAAGGGCTTCTTAGAGCGCACCTGGTCGGCCGACTGAACTCGCCATATCAGCCCCCCTGGCACCGGCTCCTTATAAGCATTCGGCGAGTTCAAAAAATCAGGCCCTCTCAAAACGCCCCAGAAGCTCCACATGGGTGGTCTGCGGGAGCATGTCATGGGCCTGAAGCTCGACAAGGTGCCAGCCTCCCTGCTCAAGTGCGTCGGCATCACGGACAAAGCTCGCGACGTCGCAGCTCATGTAGACGAGCATCTTCGCGCCCAGCGAGGC
The DNA here is from genome assembly GCF_004005565.1 of Lujinxingia sediminis. NCBI lineage: Bacteria > Deltaproteobacteria > Bradymonadales > Lujinxingiaceae > Lujinxingia > Lujinxingia sediminis. The sequence continues at coordinate 93,816 of NZ_SADD01000015.1, forward strand.
CGGTTTGCTCAACACCTCGCGCATCGGGCGAGAGAGCCCCTTTCGCGGCGGGTTGATCAGAATCGCCTCCGGCCGGGCCAGCACGCCCTCATCGGGGCAGGCCGCGCGCCAGTTTGCCGAGCCCAGGTCCACCACGCGGTAGCGCGCCGTCACGCCGGCGCGCGCCGCATTCTGGCGCGCGCTCTCGATGGCCGAGGCCACGCTTTCCGCGCCAAAAAGATGCACGTTGGTGCGCCCCACCGCCGCGTTGAGCCCCAGCCCGCCGATGCCGCAGTAGAGATCCCAGATCACCTGCGCTCCCTCCACCCAGCGCGCGGCCTGACGATACATCGCCGAGGCCACCTCCACGTTGAGCTGCGCAAAGGCCCCCGGGTCGATGGCCAGCTCCACCTCCCCGTAACGCTCGATCAGCTGGCACTCCCCGGCCAGGGTACCGGAGGCGTCGACGCGGATGGCGTTGGTGTCGCGATCGTTGACCGTCAACGCCACACCCTGCACCCCCTCAATGGCCATGATCGCCTCGGTGGCCGCGCCAAGCCAGGCGGCCTGTGGCTCGCGCACCACAAGCTCGACCACCACCGACTCGCCAGCCCCCGGCAGCCCGGCAGCCCGCACCGAGATCCAGCGCAGCCCCTGCTCCTCATCGCCCACCGGCACATTCAGCGCGCCCAGGCGCACCTCCAGCTCCGCCTGCACCCTGGAGAGCATCGGACGCACCACCTGACAGCCCGACATCGCCGCCACATCCTGACTGCGCGGGGCATACGAGCCCAGCAAGAGTCGCCCGGCGCGGCGAGTGACCACGAAGTTGGAGCGGTTGCGATACCCGAGTTGTTGCGGGGCCTCGTGCCAGCTCCAGCGAAGCCGGCGTTCGCCGAGCAGCTCGGTGACGCGATCCTGTAAGATCTGCGCTCGGAGTGGGGCGCGCACATGCATCCCCGGACATCCCCCACAGCGACCCCGCACCGGGCCGGCGTGCGCGCATACCGGCTGCTCAAACCCCTCCCCGCGCGCGTGTACCCGGGCCACACGCGCAAAATCGCGGGGATGGTGCTGGCTCGACGCCACGACCTCCAGATCCACCCGGTCGCCTGGCACCACGCCCGGCGCCAGCACGCGCCGGCCCTCATGGTCGACCCACCCCTCAAAGTTCGCGTCGATCCCCGCGATCACCACGTCGTCGATCGTCTTGCTCATGCCCTGCTCACTCGCTCGTACGGCTTCGGGCCCGCGCTCACGGCCGGCCCCTCGACTTCTCGTACTCGCCATATCAGCGTCGGCGTTTTGGAGCAAAGCGCAGAAAACGCCGCCCGGGCCTCGGTCGACTCCCAACGCTCAAAACACCTGCGCGAGCGACGCGATGGTCGCGTTTCAGCTTAAAACGCCAGAGCGACCGTCGACTTCGCGTTTTGGATTTCCAAAACACGCGATCGACCGTCGACTTCGCGTTTTAGGTTTCCAAAACGCGTGATCGGCGCTCGATCTCATGTTTTGGGCCGGGACATCGCCAGAGCGACCGTCGACTTCGCGTTTTGGGTTTCCAAAACGCGTGATCGGCGCTCGATCTCATGTTCTGGGCCGGGGCATCGCCAGAGCGACCGTCGACTTCGCGTTTTGGGTTTCCAAAACGCGTGATCGGCGCTCGATCTCATGTGTTTGGGCTAAGACATCGCCAGAGCGACCGTCGACTTCGCGTTTTGGGGCTTTCAACACTCGCAAAAACTCGTCAGCGGCCCTCGTTTGTATGCTTCTGGCGAGCGCGTCGCGTGGTCGACCGTGGACATCACCCTTTGAGTTCCCAAAACACGCGTTCGCCCCCCGCGCACCTCAGTCTCGCCGCATCAGCCGCATCAGCGGCCCCAGGCGCAGTTTCTTACCCTTGCGACTGGCCGCCACATGCCAGCCCAGCGACCACCAGAAGAGCGTCGTGGCCGAGAGCGCCGCCAGAAGCCCCACGATCAGGAGCACCGACACCCCGAAGATCTCCCGGTCAAAGGGGCGCAAGAGCATCGCCGCCACCACCGCCAGCCCCGAGGCAATCACCCCTAAGAAGAGACGCGTGCCCAGGGTGTTGAGCACCTCCCCGAGCTGGTCGAGCGACTCGTTGCGCACCGTCACTGTGAGGTTGCCCCCCTCCAGATCCATCAGCACCTGGTCGAGCTGCTGGGGCACCTTGGTCACAAAGCTCGAGACCCCGACCGCCGCGCTCAGCGCGGACTGCGCGAGCTTTTTGGCCGAATATTTCTTCAGCGCCAGATCGCGGGCGTAGGGAAGCCCGATGGCCATCACGTCCATATCCGGCTTAAGCCGGCGCATGATGCCCTCGATGGTGGCCGCCGTCTTCACCAGCACCGCGTAGTTGGGGTTGAGGCGAATGCGGTGGTACTGCGCCGCGTCCATCACCTCCTGGATGAACTGGCTCACATCAAAATCACCGACGGTGGCGCTGATGTACTTATCGCGCACCCGCTCCACATCGGTGCGAAACTCCCGCAGGTTCACACGCCCCACCGGATCGCCCATCTCCAGGAGGGCGCGGGCGATCGCGTCGACATCGCCGGTGAGCACGTTGAGAATCAGCCCGATCAGGTCGTCCTGCTGGCGGGCGGAGAGGCGCCCCACAAGCCCGAAATCGATAAAGATCAGCGAGCCATCCTCGCGCACCATGATGTTGCCCGGGTGCGGATCGCCATGAAAAAACCCGTCGTAGAGCACCATCTTGACCATGGCATCGAGCAGGTTGTGCAGCACCGTCTCCGCCAGCTCGCTGCCCCCCTCGATGCTGGAGAGTTTGCCGGCCTGCACAAACTCCATGGTCATGACTTCAGCGCGGGTCAGCTCGTCGTAGACAAAAGGCACGCTGACGGCGTCGACGTCCGCGAAGTTTTTGCCGAACTCCTGCACATTTCTGGCCTCCTGGCGAAAGTCCAGCTCGGCCAGGATCGCGCGCTCAAACTCCTGGACAATGGCCGTCGGCGAGTAGAGCTCGATCTCCTCGACGGTCGCCTCCAGAAAGCGGGCCAGGTAGTAGAGGAGGTCGAGATCGGCGCGAATCTGCTCGCCAATGCCCAGGCGCTGCACCTTGACGACCACCTTTGTGCCATCATGGAGGGTGGCGCGGTGAACCTGCCCGATGCTCGCTGCGGCCAGAGGCCTCTCTTCAAAGCTCGCGTAGGCATCTTCGAGCGTCATGCCCAGACTGGACTCCACCTGCCGGCGGATCGTCTCCATGGGCATCGGGCTGACCGCGTCCTGAAGTTTGCGCAGCTCGTCGAGGAACTCCTTTGGCACGAGGTCGGGGCGCGTGGAGAGCACCTGCCCGAGTTTGACAAAGGTCGGCCCCAGATCTTCGAGCACGCGCCGAAAACGCACCGCCGCCTCCGAGCGATCCGGTCCGATCAGCGCCTCCACGCCCTCCTCGCCCTCAAAACCCTCGCTCTCCTGGCGCAGCCCCCCGTCGCCCACAAACCTGCCCAGCCCGGCGCGCCGCGCCACCGCCGAGAACCCGTGCCGGGTGAGCACACTGGAGATGGTACGCAGGCGCTTGATGTCCTGAACCGCCGCTCTGACTGGTGATGCCATCGTGCCTACTCCCACACTGACGTTTTCAACCGGCAACCTCCCCGGCACCCTAGCAACAACTTCCCACGACGACCACATGGGCAGCGCCGCACCCAACCACCACATGTTCAGACAATGCGCCCCCCCAGGCACCCACACGAACCTCCCCACACCGCGTACCCCAACCACAAAGCGAACCCCCGGCCGCCCACACGAACCTCCCCACACCGCGTACCCCCCAACGCCCTCAACCACCCAACCACTCAACCACCTGACCACAAAACGCGCCCCACCCCACGCCCACACGAACCTCCCCACACCGCGTACCCCCCAACCACAAAGCGAACCCCCGGCCGCCCACACGAACCTCCCCACACCGCGTACCCCCAACGCCCCTACAACCAGTTACACCCCCGATTGACATCTTTTGAAGGGATGCCGAGAATGCCGGGCCGATCTGGAGCCACCCTTAAACGAGCTCCCGGCAACGCCCCTGGCACCCCCTTAAGGCCACCCCCCATCGCCTATGCGACTCTCACTTGCGCGCCCCGACCAGGCCCCGCGCCTCAGCCAGTTTTACCGCTCGATTCACGGTCCGGAGTTCGCCCACCAGGAGCTCTTCAAGGCCGAGACGCTGGCGCAGCTGCTTAACGATGGCGAGATCGCCATTGTGGTCGCGACTCATGAGCGTGAACTTCTGGGCTGCGGGCTTGCCTTTGTGCGCAGCTGGAACCAGTCCCTGGAGATCAGCACCTTAAGCGTGGCCGCCCATCCCAGGCGCGGGGAGATCGCGAAGGCGCTTTTTGAGGCCCTGCGCCGGCTGGGGATTAAGTCGTACGGGATCGCGTTTTTTCGGGCCTCCACCGAGTCGAGTTTTCGCCGCGGTCGCGACATGGGCGCAACCTGCTGGGGCTACCGACCGGCACCCGGCTCCCAGGATATCGACCAGGCCGAACTCTTGATGGGCTTTATCAACCCCGCAGGCCAGCATCGCCGCGCGGAGCCCCCGCATAACGCGCTGACCTCGACGCCCTTTGCCATGCGCATCATCGATCTTCTCGAAGAGGCGGAGCGCAACGTGCCCTACCCCAAAAGTTTTCCGGTGGGCTGCCCGCGGGGCACGGGTGCGCCGGTGATCTCCGGGCGCATCTGGCCGACCTACCACTCCCGCGGAAACTACATCTACATCGAGAACGCCGCCGGCGCCTTCCCCGTCGAGATCATCAAAGAGTTCACCGAGAAGGTGCGTAAAAAAGGCGTGCGTGATGTTCGCCTGACCCTGCCGGTTAACCACGAGCAGGCCTACCACGAGCTCTGCGCCATCGGCTTTCGCACGGTGGCCTACCTGCCGGGATGGTATCTGCGCGGCCCCAACCGCTTTGACTGCGTGGAGCTCGTCTTCGGTGCGCCCCCGGTCAACCACGCCCCCACCACCTTTGTGGAGCGTGCGGTGGCCAAGATCCACCGCGATCTTCGCGCCTGAGCCTCGGCCCCCTCGCCGCGGCCAGCGCCCGACGTGGCGCAGGCTTATTCGAGCAAAAATTTCACGGGCACGACGAGCTCAAACTCATCGATCACCGCGTCTTCGGGAAGTCCCGCATAGGGCTCGGCGGCCTCCACCATGCGCAGTACTTCCTTATCGAGGAGGTTGTTACCGCTGGAGCGCAACAGCCGAGGAGGCTGCGCCAGCGTGCCATCGCGGCGGATGATGATGCGCACCACCGCTTCGCCCTCCACGCCCATGCGCCGGGCCATGCGCGGGTAGCGCTTCTCGGCCTCCAGCGCGCCGGTGATGCGGGACTCGTAGGCGCCCCAATCCACCGGATCGACCAGGGGAGCCGGCGGCTCAGCGGGCACCGGATCGGGAGTGGGCTCATCGACCACAGGCGTCTCTTCCACAGGCTCTGTGGCCTCGGGGTCCACGTCGGTCGGCGCCTCCAGACTCACCGGCGCATCCTCGGGTGGCGGCACGATCTCGGGCTCGGGCTCGGGCACCACCACCTCCGAGCTGGCCACCTTCGGCGCCTCCACCTGCTTGCGCGGCGGTGGTTTGACGGGCTCCGGCGGCGGCTCGGGCACCACCTCGGGTTCGGGCAGCGGCTCGGGCTCCACCGGTTCGGCCACCGGCTCGGGCGCTTTTAAAGTGAGCGTGATCGGCTCTGGATCGACCTCTTCGGCGGAGTCAAAGCTCAGCGGCAGCGCAAAAAGCCCCAGATGCAGCGCCAGCACCACGCCCAGCGGCCTGCCCCACCCCACCCTTTGCGAAGGTTCGTTCATCGCGCGCTCAGTCGGCCTTGCGCGTGGCGATCGACACGGACTCAAAGCCGGCCTTCGACGCCTCATCAAAGACAAACACAGCTTCTTCGAGCGCCACCTTGCTGTCGCCGACGAGCACGAGCACCTCGAAGCTCTCGCGGCTCTTCAGCAGCGCCTGACCCAGCCCCTCGCGGGTCACCGGGGCATCGCCCAGCAGCATCGTGCCATCGGCCTTCAACGTAAGCGTCTGCGCCTCTGGGGAGGCCGCGCTCGTCGAGTCGGCCTGAGGAAGCACCACCCCCATCTCGCGCACCCGATCGAAGTTCGCCGCCAGCACCACGAAGATCAGCAGAATGAAAACCACATCGATCAGCGCCGAGACGTTGATCGTGGGCGACTCCCGCTCAAAACTCTCAAACTGCATCGGCGGCCTCACGCACCAGCGTGGGGACCGGGCGCTTCTGGCCGGGCTCGGTCTGGGGCAGGGGGAGGGCGGTGAGCACCTGCGAGATCGCATCGCTTAAGGTCAGCCGAAAGCCGTCGGTGCGCGCGTTCAGGAAGGTGTAGGCGGCAAGGGAGGGCACGGCCACCATCAGACCGGCGGCCGTGGTCAGAAGCGCCTTCCAGATGCCCGAGGCCAGGAGCTGGGCGTCGACCATCGCCGCGCCGGCGCCCTGCAGGCCGATGAAAAGTTCCACCATCCCTACCACCGTGCCCAGAAGCCCCAGGAGCGGAGCGACCTGCGCGATGAACGAGAGGGCGCCGACGTGTTTTTCCAGACGCTGCAATTCCAGGCTGCCGCAGCGCGCGGCTTCGGCTTCCACGCGATCCGGGCGGCGCTCAAAGGTGTCCAGCATCGCGTCGATCACGCGCCCCACCGGGTGCACGCTGCCCCGGGCACGCTCGCGCGCCCCGGACACATCCCCCTCGTCGATGGCCTCAAGCACGCCGCCCAGCCACTGCAACTGGCTTAAGCGTTGCGCCCGAAACTCCAGCGCTTTTTTGACAAAAATGGCCACCATCAACGCCGAACAGGCGTAGATCGGGGCCATCGCCCATCCCCCATTTGTCATCAATTCGCCAAGCGTCATCGCTGCTCTCATCGCGTCGGTGGACGTCAAACCACGTTCCTTCCATAGCGTAATCACTCCACCCTAACAATGAAAATCAGTTTCAATTTCAGATCTTTTCGGTTTTTTCCGGTGACTTAGCCCTCAGAACGCCCCTAAACCCGTCAGCCGGCGCCCTCATCGGCAGATCACCGCCCGAATGTTCCCCGGCGATCGCCCTCCCCCCCTGCTATGAGCTTAAGGTGCCCGCACCGGCCGATCGCTCTGCCGGGTCCACTCCCACATCGAGGCGTCGTAGTTGGCGACCTGCCCGTAGCCGAGCGCCCGCAGCACCGAATACACAAAGCCGGAACGAATGCCGCCGGTACAGTACGCGATCACCTCATCCGTGCGCTCGATCCCGCGCGCTTTGAGCATCGCCTCAATCGCCCGACGAGACTTCAGCTTCCGCCCCTCAAAGAGCTCTTCCCACCAGAGATGCTGCGCCCCCGGGATGTGCCCGGCGCGCGACTCCCCGTACTTGACCTTGCCGCCGTACTCCTCGGCCTCGCGCGTATCGAGCAGCGCCACATCGTCACGGGAGAGCGCCGCCTGAACCTCGGCCGTTGTGGCCCGGTAGGCCTCGCGCCGTCGCACCTCGAAATGTCCGGCGCTGCGGTCGGCCTGCGCTCCGGATTCGAGCTCGTGGCCGGCTCCCTCCCAGGCCTGGATGCCCCCCCAGAGCACATACACACGCTCATGCCCCAGATACTCCAAAGTCCAATGCAACCTCCCCTCCTCACCCCAGGTCCCCGGCCCGCGCCAGCCTCCGTAGACCACCACCGGCCGCCCATTCGACACCCCGGCCTCGCGCAGCCGCACTTCCAGATGTGCATCGCCCGCCAACGCCCCCTGCTGCTCCCCGCTCACAAGGGTCGTCCACGGCACATTCGCCGCCCCCGGAAGATGGCCCCGGCGAAAATCCGACGCCTCCCGCGCGTCCAGCACCGCCGCCCCCTCGGCGATCAGCGTGCGGGCGCGTTCCACATCGACGAAAACCTCAACGGCCTGCTCCCCGAAGCCCGAGAGGTCCCCGCGGGGGGCCGATTCCTGCGCCTGCACCGGGCAGATCGCTCCGCTTGCGCAGAGTATCCATGCCCCCATGAGAAGCGTTGCCAGCGCCCCGCCCACACCTCGAAATCTTCCGTATTGTGTCGCCAAAACCGCTCCTTCTACCTTCAACCTTCGCGCTTCCCTCATGGACGCTCGTCAGCAGGGTGCGCCATGATCGCATCACTCTGCTCACTCTGAACGTCGCAACATCCCGAACAAAAAAAACGCGCCGCCTTAACGTAGGACGTCTCAGCGGCGCGCTTTATTTGATCTTCATACGCCGTGCGCGGCTCACCGGGAGCCACAAACCGGGCGCTGAGCCTTAGTCGCGCTCTTCCACCACCTTCACGGTGTCTTCGTCACGCGACCACTCCCACCACGACCCGTCGTAGTTCCTGGGCTCGGGGTAGTCCAGGTACTTGAGTACCGCGTAAAAGAACCCGCTGCGCACGCCGCTCTGGCAGTAGGGAATGGCCAGCGTGCCATCCACAATGCCCAGCGCTTCGAGCTCGGCGCGGATCTCATCGGCCGGGCGCAGCGTGCCGTCTTCCGACAACACGTTCTCCCAGTGGTAGTGCACGGCTTCGGGGATGTGACCGCCGTAGTCGTTGTTGCGGAGGTTCTCGCCAAACCACTCCTCGATGGTGCGCGTGTCCACCAGGCGAATCGTCTCATCCTCAATCGCGGCCTCAACCTCCTCGAGCGTGGCGCGGCGCTGGGGCTGCAGCTCCACGGTGAAGTCGCCCGCCTCCGACGCATTCACCCCGGCCTCAATCGCGTCAAAGCGCGCCTGCGTCCACTGATCAAAGCCCCCGTCGAGCAGGTAGACCTTGTCGTGGCCCAGGTACTCCAGCGTCCAGAAGACGCGGCCCGAGGCCGACTCCGAGCTTCCGCCACCGCCGTAAATCAGCACCGGCTGATCGTCGTTGATGCCGTGCTTGCGCGCTTCATTCTGCAGAAATTCAGAATCGTCGTGAATGATGCCGTTGAACTCCGGCTTCGCAAAGACCTTCCAATCGATGTTGATCGCGCCGGGCACATGCCCGGTGGCGTAGGTGGTGTCCTGGCGAGTATCGAGCACCAGCGCGCCCTGGCGACGCAAGAACTCAAACTCCTCGGCGCTGACAAAAACCTCCGCCTCACAGGTCCCCGTCTCTTCGGAGCAACGCTCAGGCGTCTCCAACTGCGCGGCGTCCTGACCACAGCCCACCGAGAATGCCATCGCCGCTGCCACGGCCCACATCGACCACTGACCTGCTGCTCTCGTCGCTTCGCTCATGCTCATCGCTCACCCTTCCTGCGTCAAAAAGGCCCGACTACGCGTCGGACGTCAGTTTTATACAATCCCTATCCGCAAACTAGGATTTACGAACACGACAAAACATAGCGGCGAGGTATGATTTATTCAACCCCGACGCGCCACTGGAAATATGCAAGTAAGATCAACGACTTAATGCGGATCTCAGCGACCACCATCGAAAATATTCACCTCGCCACGCAACTTTCTCCGCCGGCGCTCGACAATAAGAGGGTGACCCTGACCCGAACCGAAGCCGAGGTGCGCCTGCCCTCGTCCCAGCCCTCCCGGAGAACCCATGACCCGTATCGACGGCTCCAACGCCCCCGCCCCCCTTCCCACCGACGAGGAGTTTGTCGGCCCGCTTCCCCCCACCTGCACCTCCTCGCCAGCGCAAAGCGCCGGCGCTTCGGGCGCATCATCGGTGAGCGAAACATCTCCGCAGACCGACGCCTGGGAGGAGCCCTCAAAACCCTCCCTCTTCGAGCGCGCTAAAAGCGCCGCCACCGGCGGCCTGGAGCGCGCCCGCAATGCCCTGGGCGACCCGGGCTCGTTGACCCGTGAGGCTTTTGCGCCCGTGGTCGACTTCTTTGAGCCCTCCCCCTCCACCACCGAGGCCATCAGCAAGGCTCGCCAGGCCGTCGAAGAGACCGTCACCCGCGTCACCGAAAACCTCGATCCCGAGACCCTCGAGAAGACCGCGCAAACCCTGGCCGAGAACCCCGAGCTCTTCGTGCAGGCCATCGAAAGCTCCATCGACCAGGCCCAGGCCACCGTCGACGCCGCCCGCAGTCTGGGCAAAGACGCCCTCAGCACCTTCGCCACCACCGTCGAGCAGCGCTTCGACGACAAGGTCGATGAGGCCAAAACCAACCTCAAAGAAGTCCAAACTAACATTAACGACGCCGCCAAAACCCTCGGCCAGGCCCACGACGCCATCTCCGACGCCATCGACCAAAAGATCGATCAGGAGATCACCGAGGCCAAAACCGCCATCAAAGAAGGCATCAAAGAGGGCGTGCAAGACGCGGTGGCGGCCTACAAGTCCTACGAGCTGGTCAACCGCGTCGTCGACTCCGCCATCGTCGGGGTCGCCTCGATGGCCGGCGACGCGGTGAGTAACGCCGTCGTCGGCATCGTCACCGGCGTTGGCGAAACCATCGTCAAAGAGCGCGAGGCCTACGAAGACGCCCTCGGGCACCTTGAAGCCGCCCACGACTGGGCCACCGGCCCTGTCAACCTCAGCGACGACAGCCTTGCGCAGATCGCCGCAAAGCTCATCGTCGGCGACTCTCGCGTAGCCTTCGCAGCCAGCGTCGTCCTCGATGCGCTCGAAGTGGCGCCCGACGCCGCAGAGGCCCTTCTTAAAGCCGCCAAAGCGCTCCCCTCGAAAGAAAACTTCAACGCGATGCTCGATGATATTCGGCCCGGCGAAACCCGCGAGATCAGCGGTGAGCTCCTCGCCAAGCTCTCCATCGGCTTCGGGGCCAGCGTCAGCTCGTCTCGCACCATCGAGATCACCCGCGACGCCAAAAACCCCAACTTCATCGAGATCACCTTCAAAGACGCCGACGCCGGAGCGCTGGTTTTAGGCAAAAGCGTGCAGGGCCAGGGCGCCTCGCTTGACGTTGGACTCAAACGCACCGACAGCGCCACCCTGCGCTTCGACACCCGCGAGCCCGCCCAGCTCAACCGCGCGCGCATGTCCACCACCGCCGCCTTCTTCTCGGTCGATCCCGACACCCTCGCCAATGTCTTTAAAGATCACTACGTCGCCACTCGCCAGGAGTTAGCCACCTCCATCTCCGGCTCCGCCTCCCTCCTCACCCTCCCCCTGGGCATCGACATCGGCTCCACCACCACCGTCGCACATGAGCACCGCCGCGATAACGACACCTCCATCCACCGCTTCGAGATGGGCATCAAGCCGGAGCTCTCCCTGGGCAAAGATCTTTTCCAACTTCCCCCCGAGGTCTTCGCCTCCCTCTCCCAGAATGCACCCGACGCCGTCTCCGGCACACTCGCCGAAATCTTCGCCTCCCAGACCGGCGGGCAGGTGGGGCTCAAGGCTGGCCTCTCCGCCGAGGCCACGATGGCGGTGGAGTTCCACAACATCACCCCCCAGACCCTGGAGGTGGACCTCAAGCTCACCGGCGATCTGGCCGGCCCCGAACATGAGCTTCACCTCAAGGTCACGCTTCACGATCTGCCCGAGCTCGCAAAAGCCCTCGACCGCACCCCGGACGATCTGGCCCGCGCCCTCAACGAGGGCTCAACCACCCTGGCCGAGCTCTTCAACATCGTCGGCAAACCCGCCGAACATCTGGAGGTCAAAATCACCCGCTCCAGCACCCAGTTCGAAGGCACAAAAATCGACATGATGGGCCTCAAACTCAGCAACGGCACCCGCCAGAAGACCGAAGAGGTTTGGAGCCACTTCGGCGCCCGTGAGCCTGCCGCTGAAGCCGAGCTGGCCCCCTTCAGGGCCGCACTGCATCACGACATCTCCATCTGATCCGACGCGTCAAACGCGCGGTGCGGCATCGCGTCGCACCGCGCTCCCCCCGGCCTCACTCCAGATCATCAAGCCCCATCCGGGCCGCGTAGGCTTTGATGGCGGCCACCGGCGCCCGAAAGGTCTCTTCGCTGCCGATGTTAAAGACCACGCCCACGATCTGCTCCTGAACTGCGACGATTCGCTCCATCGACTCGCGCGGGTCGAGGACCAATAATTGCACCGAGCCATCGGGGGCGGCGCGCCCGACCTGGCGGCTGAACTCCTTGATACGCCGCACGTTGGTAAAGGCCACAAGCCAGGGCTCCCCCTCCAGCAGGGTTACCATCGGCGTTGATGGGCCGTCCTGGCGTTCGGTGGGCAAAAAGTACCAACCCTTGAGCAAAAACACCGCGCGCCAGAGCGCCTCGATGTTCTCTGTGGTAGGTTCGCGACGGGCGCGGGCGACATAGTCGCGGATCTCGAGTGCAGACATCGACTTCTCCTGATAGCGATCGCGCCGGGAATCCAACGCACCTCTTTCCCTCTTTTCCAAGCGCAGCACTCGACGTCAAGCACCACCGCTCCCAAGCCGTATGCCGTAGGTCCCTTCCATGCGTCTCCCATTGTTGCGGCTCGCCAGCCTTTTTCTCATCACCCTGATCGTGGGCGTCTTTCCCCTGGCGTCGTGGGCCCAGGGCGCCGATCAGGCGCACGCCAGCAACGAGCATGCCGCCCACGATCACAGCGAGCATGCGCCTGCCGATCCGCAGGGCGGAGCCTCCGCGGAGGTCCTGGAGTGGATCTGCCCGATGGAGTGCAACGATCTTCGTTTTGAGGAGTTCACCAGCTGCCCGATCTGCGGCATGGATGTGGTTCCCCACCGCGTGCGGCGCGTCGCCCCGGGTGATGAGGCCATGTTCGGCGAGCTGGATGAGGGGGGATTTTTCGACAGTGAGGCGCTGATGAGCGAGGCCGAGGTCATCGCCGAGCGCCCCGAGCGCGCGCTGATGCCCGGCGTCCCCAACTGGATCTTTTATCTGGGCTGTGCCCTGCTCATCGCCCTCTCCTTTGCGCTCTTGCTCGCGCTGGGCAAACCCACGCGCAACATGCAAAAGACCTCCAAACGCTGGGATTACCCCCGCTTTGAGCTCACGCGACTGGCCTTCTTTAAGGCCTTTGTGACCTGGCGAGGCTTCCAACCTCTGGTGCAGCTGCCGGTCGTCGCGCTCTTCATCCTGGTGATTGTCGCCGGGCTCATCGGCTCCCAGGATCCCTCCCGCAACATCGCGCCGGTGCTCACCTGGAACATCTGGTGGATGGGCCTGATCTTCTTTGCGTTTTTTGCCGGCGAGATCTGGTGCACGGTCTGCCCCTGGATGGCGGTGCCGGACTGGATTAAGCGGCTGAGCGCAAAACTCCCGGGCCGCGACCGCGCCATCGGCCTGGAGCGCACCTGGCCGAAAGCGCTTCGCAACCTCTACCCGGCCATCCTCATGTTCATGGCGCTGACCTGGCTGGAGCTGGCCTACGAGGCCCCCTACCGCCCGGCGCTGACCTCGATCATGGGGCTGGCGATGGTGGCGATGGCGGCGGCCTCCCTCTTTATCTTCGAGCGCAAGGGCTTCTGCCGTTACGTCTGCCCGGTGGGGCGCGTCACCGGCGCCTACGGCACCACCGGCATGCTGGAGATCCGCCGGCGCGACGCCCAGATCTGCAAATCCTGCCAGACCAAAGATTGCTTTCACGGCAACGAGCGCGGCCTGCCCTGCCCGACCGGCGAATTTATGGGGGCGATGAATGAGAACAGCTACTGCACCATGTGCACCGAGTGCCTGAAAACCTGCCCTCATGACAACATCGGCATCAACGTGCGCGCGCCCATTGCCGACCTCTTAGGCCCGCACCGCAAACGCCTCGATGAAGCATGGCTGCTGCTGGCGATCTTCCTGGTCACGATCTTCCATGGCCTGGCGATGATCCCTGTCTGGACCCGCCAGACCGTCCCGCCGCTGCGCGACTGGCTCGAAGCCACGCTGGGAGTAGACCCGGGCTACCTGACCACGTTCACCCTGGGCATGGCAGGCTTCTTCGGAGCCTCCACGTTGCTCTACCTGGGAGTATGCCAGCTCTCCAAATGGGCCAGCGGCAACGTCTTCTACCGCCTGCGCGACTTCTTCATCGCGTATGCCTACCCCCTGCTTCCTGTGGCGCTGGCCTACCACCTGGCCCACAATGCGCTGCACTTCTTCTACGAGGGCAGCAAACTTCTGCGACTTATCAGCGATCCCTTCGGCTGGGGCTGGGATCTTTTTGGCACCGCGCGCAGCCCGCTCTCGATGGTCGTTCCCCTGGAGTGGCTCTGGGGTGCCCAGCTCACGCTGGTGCTCCTGGGCAACCTGGCCACGCTCTGGCTGGTCAATCGCGCCACGCACCGCATGTTCGGCAACCGCCGTCAGGCCATCAAGGCGCTGATCCCGGTGGCGATCTTCGCGCTCTTGCTCAGCGTGGCAGCCCTCTGGTTGCTCTCGCAGCCCATGGAGATGCGCACCGCCTGAAAACTCCCCTGTGATTTTCTGATCTGAGCGCGTATTTACTTCGCCTTCGCCCCGGCTATGCTAGCGTGCCCTGGGGGCAGGCATGTTGCCGCCCCTTGTCTTATCCTCTTTTTTGCGTCCTCTCTCGGCGCATCCCCTGGCCATGACCCCCGAATCTCCCCAGACCGAGCCCCGTGATTCGAGCGCGGGCACGCCCGACGCCTCCGCCAGCTCCGACGAGCTGCGCACGGGCACCTTCGCCGCGCTTCACGACGTGCACGTGATGCGCATCGCGCTGGTGCTCATCGCTCTGGCCGCCACCATCGCGGTCTTGAGCTTTGCCAAAACCATCCTCATCCCGGTCGTCCTTGCCTTCTTCCTGAGCTACGTGCTCGCCCCCTTTGTTAACGCGCTGATGCGGGTGCGCCTGCCGGGAACGCGCCTCTTTTTGCCGCGCGGGGCGGCCGCCTTAATCATCGTCGTGCTGGCAGTGGGGCTGACCGGAGTGGTGGGCACCTTCATCGGCGACCAGGTTCGACGTCTGGCGCTGGAGGTGCCTAACTACCAGGATCGCCTGGTCGACAACCTCACCGAGCTGCGCGGCAACATCACCGAGTTGCAGCTGCGCGTGGAGAGCGCGCTGGAGCCCCTGCGCCGAGAAGACGAGGCCATCTCCCCCACCGCCGCCCCCCTCGGCGATGACGATCGCCTCGACACCGCCGAGCGCGTTCAGGTCTTCCTCGACCAGGGCAGCGGCGACTTCTGGGGCACAACCTCCTCCTTTATCGCCGGCGGCATCACCGGTTTTCTGGGCTTTATGGCCCAGGCCCTGATGTGCATCTTCGTGCTCGTCTTCGTGCTGGCCCAGGGCCCGGGCATGCGCCAGCGGGTGCTGGAAGCAGCCGGAAACGGCCCGCGCAGCCGCCACGCCATCGACGTGATCCTGCGCAACGTCAACGAAGACGTACAGCGCTACCTCTTTAACCGCTTCGCCACCAACACCTGCGTGGCCATCATCACCGGCGTCTCCCTCTACATCTACGGGCTGGATTTCGCCTTCTTGCTGGGCATCTTCGCCGGCCTTTTCAACTTCATCCCCTACGTCGGCCCGATCATCGGCACGGTCTTCCCGGCCACGGTGGCCTACATGCAGTTTGGTGACCTCACCGATGTGTTCTGGTGCGTGCTCATTTACGGCAGCATCACCGGACTTGAGGGCAACCTGGTCACCCCCTTTACCATCGGCCGACATCTCAAACTCAACAGCCTTGCGGTGCTGCTCTCGGCAATCTTCTGGGGCTGGATCTGGGGAGCCCCGGGGCTGCTCCTGGCGATCCCGATTGTGGCCACGCTCAAATCGGTCTCGGAGAACATCGACGATCTTCGCCCCCTGGCCGCATTCTTGCGAGGCTGACACGCCGCGGGGGTTCGCGGCGTTCGAGGCCTCCTTTGGTTCTTGCCCCGGGCCACACGCTCCCCCTACAATCGCGCCTCCTCCACACCCCTGCCAACGGCGGAGTTGCGCGCGATGCTCACTCTCAAAGACGGTCGCTACCACTGCAGCGAGATCCTGGGCGAAGGCTCGATGGGCCGCACCTACCTGGCCACCGACCACGAAAGCGGCCAGCAGGTTGCGCTCAAAGCGCTCTACCCCTCTCGCCTGGCCACCCTCAAAGATTTTGAGCTCTTTGAGCGCGAGGCCCGCATCCTCCAGCAGCTCGACCACCCGCGGGTGCCCGCCTACATCGACGCGTTTTGTGAGGGGGAGGGCGACGCCGTCTGCTACTACATCGTGCAGGCGTATGCCGGCGGGGGCGATCTGCGCGCGCTTCTCGACAGCGACGTCCGCTTTGATGAGGAGCGCCTCCTGGATCTGATGATCGCCCTGGCCGAGATCCTCGACTACCTCCACACTCAGGAGCCGGCGGTGGTCCACCGCGACTTAAAGCCGGCCAACATCATCATGTGCGATGAGGGCAAGACCCCGACCCTGGTCGACTTCGGCGCGGTGCGCGAGGTGGTGCGCCTGACCATGGGTGGCGGCTCCACCATCATCGGAACCTTTGGCTACATGCCCCCCGAGCAGCTGATGGGCCGCGCGCTCCCCGCAAGCGACCTCTACGCGCTGGGCATCACCTCATTGGAGTGTTTGACCCGGCGCACCCCTTCCGATCTGCACGGCGAAGACGCCGCGGCCATGATCGAGGAGCTCAACGGCGTCTCCACCGACCTCAAGCGCGTCCTACGCAGACTCTGCGCTCCACGCATCGACGAGCGCTACCCCTCGGCCGGAAATCTTCTCCAGGATCTCAAGCAGCTCAAAAGCGCCCAGACGCTCATTCATATCGACCGGCTTGAGCGCGACATCGCCCGCCGCCAACGCGAGCGCGAGAAAGCTCTCGTCAACGCCACCGGCACCGCGGTGACATTTCTGGCCGGATTGATTGGTTTTGTGATCCTGGGGGCGGGCTTTGTCGGCGCTATTCTCGTGCTCCGTGAGCTGATCACCAACCTGGAACTCCCCATCATCGTGGCGATGGCCGTGAGCATCGTCGGGCTGCTGGTGCCCCTGGGTATTCTCGCTACCCGCTACATTCGCGACGCCTGGCAGCCCCCTCCGGCGAACTGGCTCAACCTCAAAGCCACATTCACCGGCATCACCCGTGAACCTTATGGCGAGGGCACCCAGGTCTGCTACTACCTCAACTACACCTTTGAACACCGCGGGCAGCCCTTCGAAAAAAAGATCACTCTGGCCATCACCAACGCCAACCCCTATTTCCAGAATACTAAAGTTCTTGAGCGCATGAGCCGACTTCATGACCACGCCGGCACCGAGTTCGATGTCTTTGTCGATCCGGCCAACCCCCACAATCACGTCAGCGTCGAGTTCTACGACGCCGAGCAGAACTTCGTTGAGCCGGTCCACCACTTCGCTTCCAACCAGGTCCACCACCCGGCTTAAGCTCACCGGCGGGCCAGCCGGGCAGCCTTGTGTGGCAGCCGCGCAGAGTCTAAGATTCCCGCGCAGCCGTGACATTTTCTGAGCTTCCCGGCAGCCCTAAATCTCGATCTTTTACGACTGCGGTCTGTCTCCTCTTCGGCGCATTCAGACCCTCTCCTCAGCGCACGGTCAAGGAGTTCGCGTGGCGAACGATACCATCCTCATTGTCGATGCGGACACCAAGTCCCAGAAGGTCCTGGAGGTCAGCTTCAAGAAGGCCGGCTATCGCGTCGTCCTGAGCGACGCCATTGCCCGCGCCCACGAGCTCATCGAGGCCGAGCCCCCCGCGCTGATCATCAGCGAGACGACGCTTCCTGACGGCGACGGCCTGGAATTCTGCGCTGACTTAAAGATCACGCCCGAGACCGAGCAGATCCCCTTTATCTTTCTGACCGAAGAGCGCTCCATCACCGAGAAGATGCGCTCCTTTGAGCTGGGCGCCGACGACTATCTGACCAAGCCGGTCTACATCAAAGAGATCACCACCCGCGCCGAGCTTCTGATTCAGCGCCGAGCCAAAGAGCAGCTCAGCGGCGCGGAGCGCGACGAGATGCAGGGCAACCTGCGCGACATCACCATGATCGACCTGCTCCAGCTCATTGAGCAGGAGCAGCGCTCGGGCTCGGTGCGCATCCGCCGCGGCTCGCGCCTGGCGGCGGTCTTTTTCCGCAAGGGCAACCTCCTCGACGCGGTCTGCGGAAAACTCCAGGGCGAACACGCCATCTACCGCATCATGCTCTGGCCCGAAGGTGACTTCGTGGTGCGCTACCACGACACCGACCAGCGCACCGACCATATCGAAAAAGACGCCTCCGAGCTTTTGCTCGAAGGGCTCAAGCGCGTCGATCTCTTCGGCGAGTTGATGGGCACGATGCCGCCGCTGGAGCGGGTTTATGAGGCTGATTACCAGCGTTTGCCGGCGATGCTCTCCCTGCTCCCCGCTGAGGTCGAGCGCCTGGTACGTCTCTTCGACGGCTACCGCCGCATGCGCGATGTCATCGATGACAGCCCGCTCGACGATGTCACCACTCTGCAAATCATCTTAAAGCTCGTCGACGAAGACATTCTCCACGAAGTGATTCCGGCTGCTGGCCAACCCGCACCCGCCGACCCTTCCCCCTCGAATCTCGACGACTGGCTGCGCACTCCCTCGGGTCGCGTGGTCGCCCCGGCCGACGATCCCTCCCATAGCACCGAGGAGGAATTCTCCGACTCCACCGACCGCATCAGCAAACCGGCCGTCGGCGATATAGAGCGGGCCATGGCCGCCGCCGGCGACGAGATCGACACCGAAGAGCTCCCCCGTCAGGCCGACGAGGGCAACGAAACGCGTCAGAGCTCCGGCGGCGGTCACTGGAAGTTCCACTGGGATGACGACGACGAGCGCCCCAACACCGAAGAGCTCCCGGCGACCGCACTCAACGCTCCCCTCTCCAACGATGAGGCCGACGAGGCCCAGGCCGAGGGACTTCGCGAGCTCGAAGATCAAGAACGACGGCGGCGCGAGGCCGAAGCCCGGCACCTCGCCCAACAAAAAGAAGCCATGGAGGCCGCCCAGGCCAGCGAACCGGTGCCCACCGCCGAGTTTGACGCGCCCGCCGACGAGCTCCCCTCCGAAGAACTCCCGCCCGAACCTCTCGACGATCGCGACATTCCCGCCAGCGATGCCACTGGCGAGCTCTACGTCGCCGATCTGCTCGCCCGCAAGCCCCCGGTCGGACGCCAGCGCATCCCCACCCCCAGCGCCTCGCCGGCCCAGGCACTGGCGGCCGATGAGCCTCTGCCTAACGCCTCCGGCGCTGACGCTTTTGCCCCCGACCCCACCGGCGACCCCTTAAGCGACGACGACCTCTTTGGCGACGATAACGCCTATCGCGACACCGAAGATGACGATGCCTTCGGCCTCTTCGACGACGAGCCCGAAGGCACTCTGCCCGGCGTCGGCGGGGAGCGTACACCCACCGCTCCCCACACCACCGATCGCAGCGAGCGGGAGACGGCCAGAATCCGCATCCCTGACGAGATCAAACGCGCTCGCGAAGAAGCCCGCCAGGCCAGCGAAGACGCCGCTCTGGAAACTACCGACGCTCGCGAAGACGAAGCGGCCGGAGCCCCCCTCGAAGACGCCGACCTGGAAACTACCGGCGCGCTCGAAGACAACGCATCCGAAGACCCCCTCGAAGACGCCGACCTGGAACATACCGGCGCGCTCGAAGACAACGCATCCGAAGACACCGGTGTCCTCTCCTCCGAGAGCAGCGACGCACCTGACGACGCCTTCGCCAACCCGGACTTCGCCCCCGAGGTCAACCTCGACGAGATGTCCGAGCCCGAGCCTCTCTACGGGCCGCAAAGCGACGAAAACGAAGCCCCGCAAGCCATTGAAAACAAAGACAAAACCGACGAAGAATCACTACCTGCAGTCCAGCGTCATAGCGCCGACAACACCATCGTCTCTACCCAATACACCCTTAAGAAACGTCGCGCCCCCGGTGTCCTCGCGGCCGGCTCCGCCTTTGACGACGACGAGCCCACGCCCGCCCCGATGATCGATCCCAGCACCGCCCACACCTCCCTGGAGGAGGGCAACACCACCGACACCCCGTACGCAGACGCTCGCTCCAAACAGGTCGACACCGACCCCGATCTCGACACCTACCTCACCGAAAAGGACGCCGAGTCCCCCGAGGGCAAAGGCAACGGCGCCCCCGAATCGACTTCCGAACCCAGGCCGGAAAACGAGCCCGAGAACGAGTCCGAGCCCGAGTCCGAGCCCGAGTCCGAGAACGAGAACGAGAACGAGAACGAGAACGAGAACGAGAACGAGAACGAGAACGAGAACGAGAACGAGAACGAGAACGAGAACGAGAACGAGAACGAGAACGAGAACGAGAACGAGAACGAGAAC
>NZ_SADD01000016.1 GCF_004005565.1 Lujinxingia sediminis
TCATTCTGAGCCAGGATCAAACTCTCCAGTTTGATTAGGATCCCCATCACCCTCGCTGCACCTAAGCAGTCGAAGTGTTGTGATGGTTTTCGTAGTGCAGGTTGTATCGGTGTTGATTTGCTTTACGAACACTTTCGACTTTAGCGACGCGGCCCGATACGACCCTGCCGGATCATAGTGTTGCCGCTTCAAATAAAGCCTCGCGCTCGTGTTACATGCGCTTGACGAGAACCTGTCGTTCGTACGCTCACGTCATGTAACATCAACCCGCCTGCACAGCATAAGCTCTTGACATTGCTTTGCTTGTAAAAACGCTTGCTGTCCGACAAGGCATTGAACATGCCCTGTCTGGATTCCTATGAACTTTTCAAAGAGCGTCGAGCACTTGTCTCGACTTGAGCCTCGCGCTTCGCCGTGTTTCTTTTTGGCGCCCCGTCGAGGGATGCGGAACTTACGCTCCGCGTTTCGTGCTGTCAAGATGTTTTTCGAAGTTTTTTCAAGTTTCTAAACTTTCGAAATCCATGTTGACGTTGCTCGCTGCGGCCCGTGTTGGCGTCGCGTTGAGCGGAGGCGGAAACTAAGCCCGAACTTCTTTGGCGTCAAGCCCGATTTCGAAAAATCTTCGACATCGTCGGTAGCTTTCGGCCGTCTCATTGCGAGTGGCTCCGAAGAGCGACACCGCGTCGAGGAGCCGGAACCTAAGGGGTCGCGTTGCTGATGTCAACGCCTTTTTGTCGATTTTTTTCAGTTCTGGCGGAAGCGCTGAATGCCGCCCGGGTCCGAGACGAGCAGGTGTCCGTTCTGGCGGACTGACAATGACCTGGCGGACGTGCGCTCTTCAAGCGTTCATAGAGGTGCGTGGATTGGTCTTCGGTGGTAGTTAGATCATCCGCAGAAGTCGAATCGGCACCTTCGAAATTCGTGTTCTACTCAGTCAGCAGTGACGGCAATGGCATCTGATCAATTGGATCTTCGCCTCGGACAGCTCGCGCTTGCCCGTGGGGTACTTAGTCTGAGCGCCCTTATCAAGGCAGCTACTTTTGCTGGCACGCAGGGAGTCCCGCTTGGCGAGGCGCTTCTTATGTGTGGCAGCATCGCGCAGGAGGCCCTGGAAGAGTTGGAGCGTGATCTCGCGCTGCTCTCTGACGCTCGATTCGAAGAGGTTCTCGCTCACGGCGATACGCTGATCCTCGAAGATCTTGAATCGCAGCGCGTGGCCCACACGCTTGATCGGATGAACGCGCCCGGCGCGAGCTCATCCCTCCCCGGCGAGAGGGAGTTCGACGGCGAACGAACTCCCCCGGGTACGCCCCTGGGTCGTACTCCTACGCTGACGGGCATGGAAGATGCCGGCCTTTCACGACGTGATCTGACGGACTCACCACGTCTTAATGGGAGCAATGCCGAGGCGCGTTACGATTTTGTCGATGAGCTGGGCCGAGGGGGGATGGGGCAGATTCTTCTCGCCAGGGATCAACTCCTGGAGCGAGAGATCGCTCTGAAGACGCTGCTTCCTGATTCGGATAACCCGACCTCCCACCAGCGGCTGCTGGCCGAAGCGAGACTGACCGGACGGCTGGAGCACCCCAGCATCGTCCCGGTGTATGACGTCGGCTGGCTTCATCATGGTTCCCCCTATTACACGATGCGGGTTGTTCGTGAGCGCAGTCTCGCTGCCATTCTCGACGAGCTGCGCGAGGGACGCATCGCTCATTACTCTCTGACGCAGCTGGTAGGCATCGTGCGCCAGGTCTGTCTGGCCATTCAATACGCACACGACGCAGGCGTCGTGCACAGGGATCTCAAACCCGACAATATTCTTATCGGTAGTTACGGCGAAGTCTTCGTCATCGACTGGGGCATCGCCAAAGTACTCCACGGTGATGATCCTCACACCAGTTCCCTTCCTCGCGGGACACTTGTGGGGACGCCCCAGTACATGGCGCCGGAGCAGGCCCAGGGCCACAACGATCAGGTTGATGAACGTACGGATGTCTATGCGCTCGGAGCCATCCTCTACGAGGTACTGACGCTGAAAACGGTCTTTGAGTCTCGCACAGTTCTGAGCCTCTTGATCAGCATCATTCAGGACGAGCCAGTCTCGCCATCGAGACGCGCGCCAACTCGTCAGATTCCGCGTACCATCGAGGAGATTGCGCTCAAAGCTCTCGCAAAGGCCCCCGACGATCGCTACGGCAGTGCTCAAGCGCTTGCCGACGAGCTCAACCTGTTTCTGGAAGGCGTCAAAGAGCGCGAACGGCAGAAGGACCAGGCCCTCCACCTGGTGGAAGCCGCCCACAGCAGCCGCGCGCTCTATCAGGAAGCTCGCCAAGATCTGGCGCAGGCGATTCGCAAGCGTGACGAGTTGCGCCGGTCGATCCCCTCATGGGCTCCGCCGCAGGAGAAGTCTGCGCTCTGGGAGATCGAGGCCAGGGTCGACCAACTCGGCGTGGAAGCGGAGAAGCGTTTCGGCGAGGTCACCCGCCAGCTCAGTCAGAGCCTGGGCTATGCCCCTCTTAATGAGGCCCACGACGCCCTGGCGGAACTCTACTGGGAGCGCTTTCTGCAGGCCGAAGCCGCCGGCGATCACGCCACCGCGACCTACTTTGAGTCTCTGGTTCGACAGCATAACACCGGTGCATTCGATCAACGACTAAGTGGCGAGGCCACCTTAGAGGTGGATACCGTGCCCCCCTCGGCGACTCTGCAACTCTGGCGCGTGAGTGAATCACAGCGGCGGCTCATCAGCCAGCCCATCGGCTCCCCGGGCCAGGCACCCGAATCATTCCAACATCTGCCCCACGGGGCCTACGCGCTGCATGTCAGCGCCGAGGGCTACGCCTCACTGGAGTTTCCCCTGGCCCTTGAGCGTCTGGCCCATGTTCAGGTGCACGTGCCGATGTGGCCAAACGAGTCGGTTCCCGACGACTTTGTCGTCATCTCAGCCGGTCCATTTCGTGCCGGTGCCCACGATGCCCTCTCACTGGAGCAGGACGTTGTTGAACTCGACGCGTTCGCGCTTCAGCGCACGCCTGTAACCTGTGGGCAATACGTGGAGTTTCTCAACGCGATCGCAGCCGACGCACCGGACGCAGCGCGGCGCCACGCCCCGCGGGTACGCGACGACATGCCTTCCTACTTCCCGCTGGAAGACGGGCACTACGTTGTTCCTCACCAGGATGCTGAGGGCGACGCCTGGGATCCCACATGGCCGATCTGCATCATCAACCGCATGGACGCTTTGGCGTACATCGCCTGGCGCAGCAAAGTCGACGGACGGCCGTACCGACTGCCGAGCTCACTGGAGTGGGAAAAAGCGGCGCGCGGTGTTGACGGGCGCCTCTACCCCTGGGGCCACCATTTCGACGCATCGTTCTGTCACATGCGCGAGAGCGCCCCGGGTAAATCCATGCCCAAGCCTGTGGGTGCAACCCCCACCGATCGCTCTCCGTACGGGGTGCTCGATATGGCGGGAAATATCGCCGAGTGGACCTCCACACCTGCCGACGCCGCAGCTGGCACGTATGTGCTGCGCGGGGGCTCCTTCAACTCCTTTCCACTGATGTGTCGACTCGACTGGCACCAGACCAGCCCGGAACACTACCGCCACGTTCATTACGGCTTTCGAATGGCGCTGGATCTGGCTCGCTGAACGCCGTCGTAGCCGCACCAGGGCCTTGCTCAGGCAGCCTGACACGCCCGCGTGCGCGATCTTTTGCAACAGGCCAGCCTATCTTCTAGCCTCTCGGTGTTGATGACGCCTATGAACTCCGGGCTTTGCCCGGTGCGCTCTTTTGCACGAGCGCAGCCCTCGATGGATTCCTTATGACACACCTTACTTCGTCCCCGGCCAGACGCCGCGCTGGATTGACCCGATCACTGCATGCTCTCGTGCTCACACTTCTTCTCGGCGGCGGCGTCTCGGCCTGCTCCGAGGACTTTGGAAACTTCGATGATCGGGAGGTGGGCACGCCAGACAGCCCTGACTCCGGTGCCGATCTCGGAGCCAGCGGCAGTGGCATCTGCCTTTACGGAGCGAGCGAAGGCTGCGCCCTGAGCGATGATGTCAGCGAAGGCAGCGGCCTTCCCATGAGCGAGTCTGAGGGCGAATTCTACGCGGGCACATTTGTCGGAATGGAGAGTTGCCTGCTCGACGAGTACTTTGTCTGGCCGCAGCCCGCCGCCCTGCAGAACCCGCTCTTTGGCGACGACACCCGCGTGATCTATGTCGCCCCCCCCTCCCTTCTTACCGACGACACCACATCTTCCGGCGGCGGCCGAATTAGCGTCGGCGACGGGAGCACTCCGGCGCGACCGACCACATTCGAGGCACTCGCAACCACCAGCTTCGACGGTCCCACCATTCTCTCGCTCTTCCCCGGCGAGCATACCATTACATCGGCGTTGAGCTTCGGGGGCCCCACGATCCTCTCAAGCCCCTGCGCCGCGTCGACGAGCCTGATCTTGCAAGGTACGGGCTCCGTACGATTCCACGACAGTGAACTCGCGCTGCTCGCCGGCGTCAGCGTACGCGGTCATGAGCGGGCGGTGTCTCCGCTTGTGGCCTTCGACAACGTCACCACGGCGCTGCTCTCCTCGGCGCATATTGACGGGCAACACGCAGACATCAGCGCCGTCGAGTTTCGACAGACTTCTTTTGCCGTGATCGGGCAATCGCTCATCGAAAACGCCAACATCGGCGTGAACGTCGACGGCGGCCAGGCGCTCATCCGCCAGACCCTCGTTGCGGGCAACGCCCTTCACGGCATTAAACTCGCCAGCTCCCAGGGCCAGGCTCAGGAAGGCTTTGCTGCCGGTGCACTTCTGGAGCACGTGATCGTCGATGGCCGGGGCGCTGCCAGGCCGGCGCCGGCGCGAAGTGGTGTGCGCGCCGAAGGCGCGCTGCTCGGAGTGGTCGACTCCGCGATTCGCTCCCACCACGCCCCCACTCTCAGCGCGTTGGCCTTTGGCATCGATGCTCGCGCCTCGTATCTGAAAGTACGCGGCGCCTCCGAGATCAACGCCAACCAGGGTCCGGGCCTGCTCGCCATTGACAGCCGCTCCTGGATCACGGGCACCACCCGCATCCATGATAACCGGCGGGGGGTCTTCGCCCGCCGCACCGACGCTGGCATCGCCGCCTACCTCAACCCCGCACTCAGCGTCCCCGAGCCCGAAAGTCCCCTCTTCGTACCCACGCTGACCTTTGTGGAGAGCCCCGATCTCAGCGACGTGCTCTTCCCCGGCGATATGTTCTTCCCCGGCGATATGTTCTTCCCCGGCGATATGTTCTTCCCCGGCGACATGTTCTTCCCCGGCGACATGTTCTTCCCAGCCGAAGATGTGGTCGCACAGGAGGATCTCTTCCCCGGCGATATGTTCTTCCCCGGCGACATGTTCTTCCCCGGTGATATGTTCTTCCCCGGTGACATGTTCTTCCCCGGCGATATGTTCTTCCCCGGTGGCACGGCCGGTCCCTTCTCGCCGGCCGCCGACTCACTCGCCGCCGACGATGCATGGTCGATGATCGCGCTTACCGGTGAGGTCAGCGTCAGCGGCAACCTCGAAGCCGGCGTTCAAGTCTCCGGATCGGGATTGCTGCTCCACCGAACCCTGATCGCCAACACCCGCCCGATGAGCCTCTCGCCATGGGCGATGACCGACGGACCGGCCCACGGCATTGTCGTCGACCAGCCCGCCTTCGCCCACCTGGCTCAAGTTACCCTGGTGGACAACGCTGGCATGGGACTCTTCGCCCGCAACATCCCTGCCAGACCGGCTGAGGCGGAGTTCGGCACTGGCATCCGCCTGCTCGTCGATGACTCGATCATCTTAAGCAACCAGTCCGGCGGCATGCGCGCGCTCAATGACGAGCACTCCGGGGCGGTCGCACTTACGCGTTCCAGTTTCATTCGCAATGGTGGCGTCGGCGCGCTGCTCCTCGGACAAGTCGCCTCGATCGTGGGCTCGGAGTTTCTGCTCACAGCCTCCCGTCCTCACATCGAGGGCGAAGACGCCTCCGCCGACGGTTTGCAGCTCATCGATACCAGCGCACACCTCAACTCCAGTGAGATTCGCCGCAATCAGCGCTTCGGCTGCTACGTCTCCTCCGAGAAGGCGCTGACGCTGGAGAACATGTTCTGGGGTACCGACACCGTCGATGCGCTCGCCATCGACAGCGCCAGGCCCCCCCGATTCGAATCGGCCGACCTGACGATCGAAATCGCGGAGCTTCCCCAGGGCGCCAAACTGGACGATGAGGGCGCCGATCTCGAGCCCCCGGCCCCGCTCGACCTCCCCTGAGGTACCTCGCGTAGAGTTCGGACAGGGAGCCCGGCGTTTTCAACGCCGGGCTCCTTTGTTTTCCGACACTCTCGACGTATGATGAAGACCGGCCTTGTGTCGCTTCGCGAACCCGAAGTTGTAAGATGCTGTAAAGGAGCTTGTGTGAGTCCGGCCAATAACGATGCACCTGGAGCAGTCGTGCAGACGAGTGGCATGCTCCCCCGGGCCGGTCAGGTGTGGGCAGCCATCTACGAGAACCTCCCACAACCGACGCTTCTGTTAAACATCCCCGACGCTGACTGCGGCGCCCGAGCGCTGGTAGCCGTCAATCACTCCGCACGTGCTCTCTTCGGTGAGGACCTCGCCAGCCATCTGGTTGAGTCGGCGAATTCTGAGGCCCTGGATGCGATGTTCGAGGCCTTCGACCAGAGCCGCGCTCGGCCCGGCCAGCCTCCTGCCCCATTTTCCCTCCGTGGTGAGGGCGGCGCTCTTTTCCGGGCCCATTTTACCCCTCTCCCGGCGATCGACGCCCTTGACGCCCCCTGGCTCTGCCTGGTGCACGCTTATCAGCGCGATCAAGATCAGGCGCTCCAGGAGCTCATCAGCGAATTAAGCGCCCTCCACCACGAACGCTCCGACCTGGACGCCCTGGGTATGGCCGTGGCCGAACGCCTGCGCGAAGCATTCAACACCCCGGCCGTCGCGCTGCTGGCTGCCGAGGAAGATCGCTTTGCGCCTCGCTGGCAAAGTGGTGATGCTACGCTGAGCGCACGTCTGGTCGAACGGCTTCGCAACGCACAGATTCCAGCCGATCTGCTTCACCACATGGCGCTGGAGCCCGGCCGCGCCCCCGATATCTGCGTGCTCAACCTCGGTGGCCCTCCCGCCCACGGCGTGCTCAGCTGGGTTGCCGAGATACCTCCCGACGCGCGTCCCACGACGCTCTCGCTGCTGGCGACCGCACTCGACCTCCTGCTCTCCACGGCATACATCCGCGAGTCCTACAGCGAAGAGCGTATGCGACTTCGCGCGGTCCTTGAGCACGTACCCAGCGCGGTATTGCTCTTTGATAGCGAGGGCAAGGTCGTGATGTACAACTCCCGCGCCCAGGCGATGATCGGGCATAACCGCTGGAGGAACCTCGGCCCTTCCGACCATCCTTTTACGGTGTGCGATGTCGAGGGCGATGAACTTCCCGTGGAGCGCTGGCCTCTTGTGCGCGCAGTCAGCGAGGGAATCGGCTGCACCAACGAGGAGTATGTTCTGGACTTCGGCGAGGTCCGCCGCAATGTCCTGATGACCATCGCCCCGGTGGTCGATGAGTCCGGTGCAACTCGCCTCTTTCTGGCTTCGGCGACTGATGTCACCGAACGCAGCGCGCGCGACCGTCGCAAAGATGAGTTCCTTTCGGTGGCCAGCCACGAGCTGCGCAGCCCGCTGACCCCACTCTCCGGCTTCGTTCACCTGGCTCGCCAGCAGGCCGAGATGGGAAAGCGCGTCGATCCGGAGGTGCTGCGCCGCGCCGAGTCCCAGGTTCATCGCCTTCGCCGCCTGGTGGACGCCCTGCTCGACATGTCGCGCATAGAAACCGGGCGGTTGCGCCTGTTGAAGAAACCCACCTCGCTGCGATCCCTGCTCAAACGCATCGCCGAGCCCTGGCTCAATGGCCATGAAGGTCACCGCATCACCCTGCACAACGCCGATGAAGCGATCTTCGCGGTCATCGACCCCGACCGCATCGAGCAGGTCATCAGCAACCTGATCGATAACGCGCTCAAGCATGGTAAAAAAGAGGGGCATGTTCAGGTTCGCCTGCACACCGCCACCGCCCACGCGATCATTAGCGTGCGCGACGAGGGCGAGGGCATGAGCGAGGAAGAGGTCGAGCAGATCTTTGAGCGCTTCTACTCGGGAGCCAACGCTCGCACCACCAAGAGCATGGGGCTGGGGCTCTACATCTCGCGCCAGATCATTGAAGAACATGGCGGCTTGATCGAAATCGAAACTGCGCCGGGCTCTCCAACCGAAGTGCGCGTACTGCTGCCGCTGGGGCGCGACGCGGAGTAGGAAAGCCACCGCGAGGCGTTGCGCGGGCCGAGCCGCCTTGCTAAGCATGGACTGTTCGCACATTAGCGCATCACGCGCGCAGCGCGTGCCGATATCCTCGCACGCCGCGCGGGCCACCACCGAGCCGGGAGACTCAGATATGTCGCAGATTCACGCGGGCTGGAGAGCCTACCACGACGGCGACTACCGCAAGGCGCTGGAGCATTTTAAAGCCTCCAGGCAGTGGCCTGAAATGGTCAGTGGTCTGGCACTTGCCATCCTCTCGATCGGTCAAGGCTCCGATGCGCTCCTTGTCGTGGAGCAGCAAGCCCGTGAGCACCACCACAGCGATCTTGACGTTCTGCTCGGCGATCTGACCGGACGCACGAGTAAACGCGCCGACGCCGAACGCATCCTGCAGGCGGCTGTCAACGCCAACCCCGAACACGCGCTGGCCCGAAGCCTGCTTGGTGAGCAGCGTATTCGACAGGGACGCTGGGACGAGGGGACCCAAGACTTCATCGCCGGACTGGCCGGCGCCGACCCTCGCGCCACACTGCACATGCGCCGGGTCGTCCTGGACCTGGTCGACGCGGTGGCCGCCCGCCGCATCCCGCAGGCCGAAGCGATGCGTTTTATCAACCGCATCGACTACTCCATTCCCAATAAGGATGCCGCACTCAACCAGTTCTTCGGGACGGCACGGCGCGCCATCAATGCTCAGCAGCGTCTCGACGACGTGCCCCGCACTGAGCCCTGGAGCTACGGCGACTCAGCGGCCTCCCAGGCCCATCCTCAGCGGCCGGCTCAACAGGCTTCACCCTCCCTGCGCGACCACACCACCTCGCCGCAGAAAAGTTCAACGTCTCGCTCCCGCACCGCCTCGGCAACCCTAGATCTTTCATCTCACGACTCCGCCACGCCTGACGACGCGCCCCCGAGCCCCTCCCCGGCCCAGGAGCGGCGCTCCCAGGCCCGCGAGCGCCGCCAGAACATCGCCCGCGAGCGCTCCAACCTGATGGACGCCGGCCTCACCAACATGTCGCGCGTGCTCCGCGAGGAACGCAACGCCAACGAAGCCCTCCAGCAGAGTGTGCCGGCGGCGATCCCTCCGGCCTGGCCCTCCGAGATGGAAGAGCCCATCGATACCATTCCGCCGATCGCGCTGCCGAGCCGCTCCGTACTGAGCCGCAGCGACGCCATACGCAGCAGCTCCTTTCGGCTCACCGGCGGCGATATCGGCGTGGAGATCACCCTGGAGCGCTGCATGCACAACATGCTCGCCAGCATCCAGTCCATCGGTGATATCACCGTCCCCTTTACGCTTCAGGCTCTCCGCCAGCTGGAGCTCAACCTTCTCGACGACGTCTTCGCACGCATGCCCGAGCTCAGCGCCCTCTACCGCGATGAAACCGCCGTCGACGATCAGCGTCCACTTGCCGTCGGTAAGTTCCTGGGCGATTGCCTCGCTCAGGCCTTCGGTGCGGTCTGGAGCTACGCCCAGCCTCCAGAAGCCTCGACGATGCGCGTCGGTCAGGAGGAGATTGACCCTCTTGGCGTGGCCCGCACCATCCTCGACGCCGAGCACTTCGATGCGATCGGCTTTGAGCAGCTCGTTCGACAGTCTGAGAAGGGCACCCGCACCAGCACAGCAATGGTCGCGCGCCACTTCTACGTCGACCCGACTCCAGGCCTCGACGGCGAAGCCTTGCACATGAAGCTCGCCGAGCTCTGGGTGGCCTACCGCTTCGAGCTCAGCGCCATCCAGACCAATGAGATCGCCGCCAGCCTCCGAACCCACATGGTGCACCGCGATGTCATCGTCTTCTCGGTCGACAAGGGGTTCGTGCCGGCCTCGTTCCTCAGACAGATCGGCCCTGGTGCCCTCTCATCGGAGGGCCGCACCTCCCTGGCCTATGTGCGAAGCTCCGGCGAGTTTCTTTTGCTGGCGAGCGCACGTCACTTTGCGCGCTTTCTGGAGACGGCCCCCTTTGAGCTAACCTCCGAGTCACTGCCGACCCTGCTCCCCTGGCTGCAGCGCCTCTTCCGCCCGGGCTGGCGCCTGGTTGAAAGCGATGAGATCGCGCGCCAGGCCGTCGAGCGCACCGGCGTGCGCGCGATCACTGCGCCCACCTTCGCTCGAAATGAGGAGATCGCCCGGGTCCAGGTCAACTTCCTGGAGCGAGCAACCCCGCACGTCATGCGTCTTCATTACAACCCCGACGCCCTCGTCCACTTCGAGATCGAGATACAGCCCCTCAGCTAAGCTCGAAGGTCGAAACGTCGCCCTCTTACCCCTCAAGCCAACTTCGCACGGCGTCTTCCAGCCGTGCATGCAGCGAAGCTGGTTTGAGCACCTTCACCTCCGGCAACATCCCGAGCACGAAGGACGTGAACTCCGGGCAGATCGCCAGTTCAAAACGAACCTTAAGCCTCCCGCCCTCCAGATCTTCATTCTCCTGGGAGGCGTGCACGCGGTATCGACGCAGATACGTTGCCCAGCTCGGCCCCACTTCAAGCTCCACCTGCTCCACAGGCCCGCTGTAGGCATAGATGCCAAAGGCATGCTCAAAATAGGCGTCTTCCTCCTCGGGACTCCCCAGCTCGCTCTCGTGCTCGACCTCCTTCAGAAGCGCCGCTTTAAACGCATCTTCCCGCGCTCTTGCATAGGTCTTCTGCGCGACCGGATCGATGACCGGCTCATCGTCATCGCCAACCTCCCCGGTGCCTCCCTGAGCGATGTAGATGGAGGAGCGGTCCCCCTCAAACTCAAACGCCTCGAACGCGTCCTGCCGCTCCGCGAACAGGCGATCCACAAAGCGATCCAGGCTCAGCGGTTCCGCCTTCAGAATGCCCGCCAGGTCAAAGAGCTTTCGCTTCCTGTCCTGATAGGCCTGCATCCAGAGCCGCCCCTGATACCAGATCAGTCGCCGCGGCACGGCCAGATAATGCTTGCTATCGCCGTCGGAGGAGCGCTCATACTCAAAGCTCAACCCCTTTCTCCCGTGATGAATGGCATCGAGCACGGTCTCGAGCATCTCCACCAGGCGTTCGCGATGCACCGGCAGCCAGTTGCGCCGAAGCCTCAACGCCTGCCCCACCCGACGCAACCCCTCTTGCTGATTGTGTGCCAGCGAGTTTCGCTGATCGTGGGCCAATGCGTCGATGTACTCCCCGTAGGGCGTCTCCCGAAAGATATCCAGCGCCACCCCGCCCAACTCCAGCGCCGCAGCCGTGCCCACGACCGCCTCTTTCGATGAGATGCCCGGCCACTGCCAGTACTTGATGCGCCCATCTCGCCCCGTCTCCAGCTCATAGACCTCTTCCAGCAACTTCAGATCTTCACGAGCCTGCGGATACTGCACCCCGAAACGTTCGCTAACATCGGCGATCGTCACGCGCTGGCCACTCCGCAACCACCCCATAATCTCATGCGAACGACGCGTAGCAGCGAAGGTATTGCGAGCAGACATAACAACTCCTCAAAAGCGCAGACGCGCCAGAAACAGCCCCGACACCGGACCTTCCGGCCGCCGGCGGCACAATTGTCGAGGGCGTCCTGCCCCCTGTCAATCTGCATAGTTTGCGCCAACATACGCGATGTTCCCCCGCTTCGGTGCCGACACAAAAGCGCCCGCCCTCCGCTAGAGCGGAGGGCGGGCGCCTCTTAACCATCAACCTTCATCACGTTTCATCAAGCTCAGAGCGCCACGTCCAACGCGCTGCGGTCGCCGGACTGGATGCTCTTCAGGATCGCCCGCGCTTCCGGCAGAATCTGATAGATGAAGAAGCTCGCCGTCTTGATCTTATTCTCGTAGAAGCGCGCGTCGTCGTTCTGCTCAATGAGCGCCTTGCGTGCCTCGTCGTCACCGGCGCTGACGCCCTTCTCGGCCCAGATGGCCTGAAGTTTGGTCTGGGCAATCGAGGCCTGCTTCAGAAGCAGACGCGCCGACTCCACCAGCCCGAACATGCGCAGGTAGGGCGTAGCGTGCAGCAGCGGGTACTCCGGATCCTTCTTGCCGGTCGCCGTGAAACCAAAGGCCGCTTCACCCAGCGCGTTCTTGGCCGCATCCACCTGCTTGGCCAACTCGCCAAGGGTCTCATCGTCGCTGATCTCAGCCAGAAACTCGTTGGTGTCCTGGAGCCAGGTCAAGAAGAGGCCGCCGCTCTTCATGCGCATCTTACGACCGAGCAGGTCGAGCGCCTGAATGCCGTTGGTGCCCTCGTAGATCGAGGCGATCTTCACGTCGCGCATCTTCTGCTCGACGCCGTACTCCTTGATGTAGCCGTAACCGCCGAAGACCTGCATGGCGATCTCGGTCATCTTAAAGCCCATATCCGAGCAGAAGGCTTTGCAGATGGGCGTAAGCAGGTCGAGCATGTCCTGCGACTTGGTCTTGACCGCTTCGTCCTCGTTGTACATCGCGTGGTCGCTGATGAAGGCGGTGTTGATGAGCATCGCGCGCAGCGCCTCACCGTAGGCCTTCATCGTCATCAGGTTACGACGCACATCGGGGTGCTCGATGATCGCCACGCTCCTGGGGCTCTCGCTGCGATCGGTGACTTTGGGGCCCTGGGCGCGCTCTTTGGCATATGCAAGCGCGCTCTGGTAGGCGGAGTTGCCGATCGCCACGCCCTGAAGACCGGTGACCAGACGCGCCTCGTTCATCATCAGAAACATGTACTGAAGGCCGCGGCAGCGCTCACCGACCAGCCAGCCCCGACACTCATCGTTGTCGCCAAAGGAGATCGAGCAGGTCGGCGAGGCGTGAATGCCCATCTTCTCTTCGAGACCGGTGACGGCCACGTCGTTGGACTCACCGATGGAGCCGTCAGCGTTGACGCGCTCACGCGGCACGATGAAGAGGCTGATGCCTTTGGAGCCTTCCGGGTCGCCGGGCACACGCGCCAGCACCAGGTGCACGATGTTCTCGGTGAGGTTCTGATCGCCGGCCGAGATAAAGATCTTGTTGCCCACGATCTTGTAGAAGTCCTCGCCCTCAACCGGCGTGGCCGTGGTGGTGAGGTCGCCCAGCGCCGAGCCCGCCTGCGGCTCGGTCAGGCACATCGTGCCGCCCCACTCGCCGGTGTACATCTTCTCCAGGTAGAGCTCCACGTCACGCTCGGTGCCGTGCACCTCAATGAGGTGGCCGGCCGAAACGGTCAGACCCGAGAAGAACATAAAGGAGGGGTGCGCCGCGATGAACGCCTCAATCGCCGCCATCCCCACCGACTGCGGCAGACCCTGGCCGCCGTACTCCGGGGTGTGCACCGGCGCGAACCAACCACCTTCGCAGAATTCTTTGTACAGGGGCGGGTAGCTCTCCGGCAGGATCACCTTGCCGTCTTCCAGGCGCACGCCCTCGGCGTCGGCCTGCTCATTGGTCGGGGCGAGCTTGCCACCAGCGAACTTCACCGCCTCACCAAGGACCATCTCGAAGAGCTCGCGGCTGAAGTCCTGGTAGCGCGGAAGCTTCACCAGGTTCTCGACCTCAAGCTGGTCAAAGAGGACAAACTCCACGTCGCGTCGATCGAAAAGAAACTCGCTCATACTCGGTCTTCCTTATGCTTCGGGGGAGGGATGCGGCCGCGGAGGCCGCCGCGTGAATGAATCCTCATTCATTCTCGCAAATGACGCGAAAAGTTCAAGCCCTGCACGTCAATTCCTCCCCGGGTAGGATCGGTAGCGCTCAAGCCTGCGCCGGCACTCAAGACGATCAGGACGCGCTGGCTTCATCAAAGATAAGGCGCAGACCTTCGAGCGTCAGAAAATCGTCGACTTCGTCAATGATATCGGTCTCTTCGGCGAAGAAACTGGCCAGCCCTCCGGTGGCGATCACCGGGACGTTGTCCGCACCAAGCTCGGCCTTCATGCGCGTGACGATCTCACGCACAAGCCCGATGTAGCCGTAGAGCAGCCCGGCCTGAATCGAATGCACGGTGTTTTTGCCGATCACCGATGGTGAGCGCGCAAGCTCCACCCGCGGCAACTTGCTGGCGGCGTGGAAGAGCGCCTCACTGGAGATGGTGATCCCCGGGCAGATCGCCCCGCCCAGGTACGCCCCCTCCTCGCTGATCGCGTCGAAGGTGGTGGCGGTGCCAAAATCGACCACGATCAAGGCCTTCGAGTGGCGCCGGTAGGCCGCCACGGCGTTGACCACCCGGTCGGCCCCGACCTCGCGGGGATTGTCATAGGCGATTGGCATGTTCGCCTGAATATCAGCCCCGACCACGGTGGGGTTGCAGGCGAAGTAGTCGCGCACCATCTTCACCAGCATCCGCTCCATCGGAGGCACCACGCAGCTGATGATGGCATGATGGACCTCCGCCACAGCCAGCCCGCTGAGTTCAAAGAGCTGGCGCAAGAAGATGCCATGCTCATCGCTGGTTCGTCCGTGGTGGGTCTGCAGCCGCCAGTGCCTCACAAGTTCTTCACCGCGGTAGACGCCCAGAACGGTGTTGGTGTTGCCGACATCGATGACCAAAAGCATAGCGCGCTCCTGCCGCGTGCGGGCTGCCGCGCTGTGGCGGGTGCGCCCGGGGTTGAAATCGGCGCCAAACTTCCAGATCCCCCCGACCTTGTCCAGCCGTGCCGAAAGCGCGATTGCGGCCCCTTCGAAAACCCTTTATTTTGGCCATCCTCGGCGATCGCTCGCTGTGTCCTATAAGCAAGCGAGCCATTCGGGGCCGCCGAGCCTTCCCCAACCCGATCGGGCTTCATGATCACCTTCCTCCTTCGAAGACTCTTTACATCGATCTTCGTGATCATCGGCGTCGTAACGCTGGTCTTTCTGATCCTGCGTGCAGTGCCCGGCGATCCCGTCGAATCGATCCTCGGCGAGCAGTCGCTGGAGGTCGACAAAGAGGCGCTTCGCGAGTGCCTCAACCTCGACAAGCCACTTGGGGAACAGTACCTGCTCTTCTGGAGCGACGTGGCCTCGGGCACCCTGGGCGAACTCTGCGATGAGCGCGGGGTCACGGTGATGGACCGGCTGGTGGCCAACATCCCGGCGACCTTTGAGCTGGCACTGGCGGCGATGTTCTTTGCGCTGCTCTTCTCGCTGCCCTTAGGGATCACCGCCTCATTAAGGCCCTACTCCTGGGTGGATAACTCCTCGGCGGTGATTGCGCTTCTGGGCATCTCGATTCCCAACTTCTGGCTGGGGCCGATGCTGCTGATCGCGTTCAGCCTCACTCTGCAGATTCTTCCCAACCCGGGCAGTGAAGTCGCCGGGCTCACAGCGCTTCTGTTACCCGCGATCACACTGGGCACAGGATTAAGCGCCAAGCTGATGCGCATGACGCGCTCGGGCATGCTGGAAGTCCTCAACCTGGACTATGTTCGCACCGCCCGCGCCAAGGGGCTTCCGCGCCACCTGGTGGTGCTCAAACACGCGCTTCGCAACGCCCTACTTCCCGTCATTACCATCGTGGGACTGCAGTTCGGGGCCCTGCTCACCGGCGCCATCATCGTCGAAAAAGTCTTCGCGCGCCCCGGCGTGGGCATGCTCTTGCTCGACGCGATTGAGGCCCGCAATTACCTGATCGTACAGGGCTGCGTGCTCTTCATCTCCCTGACGTACGTGGTCGTCAACCTTGTGACCGATGTGGTCTACGGGCTGATCGACCCCCGTATCCGCTACGACTGAGCCGGCCGGCCGATGAACCTTTTGCGACTTCCACACCTGAAGCTGCCTCGCGCGGGCAGCGGCGCCAACCACTTCGGGCCTCTGGCCTACCTGGGGATGGCGATCCTTACGGTGGTCGCCCTGGTGGCGCTCTTCGCCCCCTGGCTTGCGCCTTACGATCTGGCGCATATGGATGTGACGCGCCAGCTTCAGGGGCCGTCGGCCGAGCACTGGCTGGGCACCGATGAGAACGGAGCCGACGTGCTCACGCTGCTCATCTACGGCACGCGCGTGGCTGCTGTGGTGGGTCTCTCGGTCGTGGGCATCTGCTCGACGGTCGGCGTGATTCTGGGGGCCATCTCCGGCTATTTTGGCGGCTGGATCGACGAGGCTCTGATGCGCCTGACCGAGATCCTGATGTCCTTTCCCGGCATTCTGCTGGCGATCTTGCTGATCTTCATCACCCAGGAGCCCAGCATCCCGGCGGTCATCGGGGCGCTCTCGGTCTCGGGGTGGTCGAGTTATGCGCGCCTGGTGCGCGGGCAGGTGCTGGCCGTGCGCGACCAGGATTATGTGGAGGCCGCACGCGCCTCAGGTCTTCCCACCTGGCGCATTTTGCAGCGCCACGTGGTGCCCAACACCTTCGCGCCGGTCATCATCCAGGCCACCTTCGGGGTGGCCGGAGCGATTCTGGCCGAGGCCTCCCTGAGCTTTCTGGGGCTGGGCCCCCAGGACATGCCCAGCTGGGGCGGACTGCTCGATCAGGGGGCCAGCTACTTCCTTCTGACCCCGCACCTGGCCTTTGTGCCGGGGCTTGCGATTATGTTCACGGTGCTCGCTGTAAACTTCGTCGGCGACGGTCTTCGCGACGTGCTCGATCCGCGCAAACTCGCGAACCACTGAGACTCAAAACCACCTGATTCACCACTAAATTGGAGCACTTATGAGCGACGAAGCGCAGCTGCGCGCCGACGCCGGCCAGATGTTGATCGTGGGCTTCGATGGTCCCCACACACAAGCCCCCCAACCGGTAGCGCAGGCGCTACGCGATGGCGAGGTGGGCGGCGTGATCCTCTTTCGCCGTAACGTCGAGAGCATCGACCAGCTCGTCGCACTGACCACCGACCTGCATGCGCAGGTCGAGGGCGATCTTCCCCCCTGGGTGGCCGTCGACCAGGAGGGCGGGCGCGTGGTCCGCGTGCGCGAGCCGCTCACCCCCATCCCCCCGATGCGTGCGCTGGGTCAGGCCGCCGATCAGCGCGCGGTGGCGCGCGTGGCCGAGGTTCTGGCCACCGAGATCTCGGTGCTGGGCTTTAACCTCAACTTCGCGCCGGTGCTCGACGTGGACACCAACCCGGATAACCCGGTGATCGGCGACCGCGCCTTCTCCAGCGATCCGGAACGGGTCGCACGCGCGGCGGCCGGCCTGATGGTCGGCCACCACACCGCCGGGGTGGTCCCCTGCGGCAAGCATTTCCCCGGCCACGGCGACACGTTGCAGGACAGCCACCACACGCTCCCCCGCCTGATGCACGACGAGAAACGTCTGCGTGGCGTGGAGCTCTTTCCCTTCATGCGCGCAGTCGGGGCAGGCATCCCCATGATCATGACCGCGCATATCGAACTTCCGGTCATCGACACCTTTGCCCCGGCGACCTTCAGCCCGCGCATCCTCCAGGGGATCCTGCGCGAGGAGATGGGCTTTGAAGGCGTGATCATCACCGACTGCCTCGAGATGAAAGCAGTCTCGGAGCGCTACTCCATCGAGGAGATGGTGGACATGGGCCTGGATGCGGGCCTCGACATCTTTTTGATCTGCCACACCGAGGCCAAATGGCGCGCAGCCTTTGAGCGCATCATCGAAAAGGCCAAAGCGGATCCGGAAATTCGCCAGAAGGTCGCCGCCAGCGCCGAACGTGTACGTAAGCTCAAGCGCGAGTTGCTGGGACACTGGCCGCGGCCCTATCAGGCGCCGGCCGACCTGATGGAGATCCTGGGCTGTGAGGAACATCGCCAGATCACCGCGCCCTTCTTCGAGGACGGCGCGGTGGCGGGCGTCGATCCCACCGAAAGGGGGGCCTAAGCGCTCGCCGGAAGAACACACCGAGTCTCAATGCTGAAAGGGCGACCTCCGGATGGAGGCCGCCCTTTCTGGCTCTGCGGGGTGTTGAGGCGCGGAGCAACGCCCGGCCTTCCTGCGTGAGGTCTAGTGTGAGCGCGCCAGCTCAAGCCCTCGGTCGAAGGCGTCTCGGAGCCGGGAGGTGGCTGCCTGCGGGTCGTCGGCCTGACATAACGCGCGGATCACCGCTACCCCGCTCGCGCCGGCCTCCGCCACCTGGCCCGCGTTCTGCACATCGATGCCGCCGATGCCCACCACCGGCAACGACGCACCTACTTCCCGGCGCACCGCTCGCAAAAGCTCGGGGCCCTGCGGCGAGGACGCATCGCTCTTCACAGCACGGGCCTCAAAGATGGCGCCCACGCCCAGGTAATCCGCTCCCTCGGCGACCAGAGCCCCGGCGCGTTCCGAGTTGCCCGCCGATGCGCCAATGATCAGGCGATCGCCCACCAGCCGGCGCGCCGCGGCTACCGGCAGATCGTTGGGGCCCAGATGCACCCCGTGGGCGCTCGCCGCCATCGCCACGTCCAGACGGTCGTTGATGATGATAAGCGTCTGGCAGCCCCGCGCCGCCTCAACCAGTGCCCGCCCGAGCTCAAAGGTTTTGCGCGCGTCGCCCCGCTTGTCGCGAAGTTGCAACACGCCCACGCCGGCGGCCATCAGGGCGCGAGCGCGCTCCAGCGCGTCGCCCTGCACAAAGTCCGGATCGAGGATGGCGTGCACCCGCCAGTCCACATCGTTTCGTCCGCGCCCTACGTCACTCACTTCGAGGCACCCTTTGTGGATGTCTCGGAGGTATTCGCAAACGACGAGCCGCAGCCACCAAAAGCGCTCTGATCTTTCTGAGCGATCTCCTCGGCCTGCAAATCGGCGCGGTAACTCGAGCGCACCAGCGGTCCCGACTCGATATGCTTGAAGCCCATCTTCTCGCCCTCTTCATTGAACATCTCGAAGTCTTCGGGCTTGACCCAGCGGCGCACCGGTAGGTGACGCGCGCTCGGACGCAGGTACTGGCCCAGGTTGAGCACTTCCACACCGTGGGCCACGAGATCTTCCATGGTTTCGAGAATCTGCGCGTTGGTCTCACCGAGGCCCAGCATCATGCCGCTCTTGATGAGCGCGGTACCGTGCTCGCGGGCGTGCTTGAGCACCGCCAGGCTGCGCTCGTAGCGCGCCTGGGGGCGAACTTCGCGGTGCAGCGCGCCGACCGTCTCGATGTTATGCGAAAAGCAGTCGGGGCCGGCGTCCATCACCACGTCGACGTTCTCAAGGTCGCCCTTGAAGTCGGGGGTGAGCACCTCCAGGCCGAGCCCGGGGCAGGATTCTTTGATGGCGCGGATGGTGTTCGCCCAGGCCAGCGCGCCGCCATCGGCAAGATCGTCGCGGTCGACGCTGGTGATCACCACGTAGTTAAGGTTGAGGCCGGCGAGCGTCTCGGCCACGCGCCGCGGCTCATCTTCGTCGACAAGGCCCGGGCGGCCGGTCATCACATCGCAAAATCCGCAGCTGCGCGTGCAGATGTTGCCCAGAATCATGAAGGTCAGCGACTTACGCGACCAGCACTCGGTGATATTCGGGCACTGTCCCGACTCGCAGATGGTGTTGAGCCCGGCCTTTTTGACCAGCTCCTGCGTCTCAAAAAACTCTTTTTTGAGCGTAAGCCGCTTGCGAATCCAGCGGGGGCGCGGGCCGGCCTCATCGGGCTGAAATTTTAGATTGGGCCGGGCCGGGCCGGAGTTACGCTCGGATTGAGGCGCTTCGGGCTGGCGGTTGGCCAGCGGCATCGGAATCTTCTCAGCCATCATCACTCCCTTCGTCGGGGGTCGGGGTGCACGAAATTCGCGTTCTCACTCGCGCTATAAACAGGTCGCCGGCGAGGAACCTTCCTGCGCCGGCGACGGTAGTGCGGTGTTAGATCAAAGACGCTGCTGCATCAAGGCGCCGCATCCTCAATCGTCAGGTAGTAGGGACCACGAGCCACCACACCATCGACAAGCTGCGATTGAATGTCGAAGCGGTAGTAGTGCCCCGCCACCGCATCAAACTCAATGGTGCGGCGGTGGGTGAGGTTGGGACCGACGGCCTCGGTGATGAGGCTCACCAACGCATCACTGCCATCGTACTCGCGGATCTCCCAGCCCAGTGCGTGGCGGTCGCGGTTGAACTTCAACTCCGCCTTCACCCGCCCGCTCTCGGGCGCAACCCAGTTAAAGTAGGCGCGGTCCGCACACTGACCAAGGGGCTCCACGAGCGGCAACTCCGAGTCGAGCACGGCAGCCAGCGCCGGGGTCGTGTTGCCCGCGTAGCCGTAGTCGGGGCAGCGCGCGCCAGCTTGATACGCCTCAGTCTCATAGACGTGCAGGAAGTAAGGAATCGCCTCCGTGTTCTGCTCGCTGCGCACTACGACCAAAAAGTCGGTCGCCGCCGACACGACACGGCTCATCACAAGGTCACGGCCATCGTCGCCGGCCTCGGCCGTCTCCAGCACCGTGGTGCCGTCGAGAGCCCGAAGCTCCATCGCCATCGTGGCACCGGCCTCGTTGTTGAAGAAGGCGGCGATCTCATGGGTGCGCCCACCCACCAGTGAGACGCGGTACCAGTCTTCGTCTTCGGCGCAGGCGATGGGATCCACAAAGGCCTGTCCGCTGGTATGGGTCGAGCCGAAGCGGTAGGCCAACATCGCCTCGTCGTTGCGCTCATAACGATCCGCACAATAAGGCACCGCCGGCTCACTGGCGCCGATACGTGCCCACACGTCGTAGGCGGTGCGCATGAAGAGCCCGTCGCGCGGCATCACCCGCAGGTACACCGTCTCGGCCGCCGCAGCGGTGTAGGCCAACGACTTGAGTCGCGCGTCGTTGCGAACCGTCTCCAGCACCGTGCCGGAGGCATCGCTCAGCTCCA
Source organism: Lujinxingia sediminis (assembly GCF_004005565.1). NCBI lineage: Bacteria > Deltaproteobacteria > Bradymonadales > Lujinxingiaceae > Lujinxingia > Lujinxingia sediminis. The sequence goes on from NZ_SADD01000016.1 coordinate 20,983, forward strand.
GGTCGATCTTGCCGAAGATGTCGTTGAACTCCACCTCCGCGCGCAGCTCCTCGCCGGCCCCCAGTGCGACTTCAAACCAGTGCTCGGTCTCCTCACAGAGGCTCAGCCCGTTGTAGGCCTGGGCCACCAGAGGTTCAGCCTGCTCGCGGGTCAGCCCCACGTTGAGCGGCGAGTCGCAGGTGTCGGCGAACTCCAGCCCGATGTTCATGGTGTAGTAGTTGCGCCAGTCCGAGGTGCCGTTCACCGCGCCATCGCCATCGACGAAGATGCGGTAGTCGCTGCCCTGGCCTGAGTTGGTCACGCTGATCGTCTCGTTGTCTTCAAAGGTGTTCGCGCTGGCCACGGGGAGCGACTCATTCGCGCGGAAGACGCGCATCAGAAGGTTGCCCTTCGCGTAGGTGTAGAGCAGGTCGACGTTGAGGGTGGCGCCGGCCGGCACAAAGACCTTGTAATGATCCTCGTCGTTGGTACCGCCGTTGCAGATCAGCAGATCTTCGTAGCTGCCTGCGGCGACGGTCGCGGCCTGTGTGACGCTGTCGTTGTCTTCAAAGGGATCCGGGCAGAGGCGGTCGGCGGGGCCTTCCAGAACGCCATCATCGTCGGTGTCCGCGTAGAGCAGCAGATCGTAGTCCATGCGCGCGGGCTGCGGAGCGGTGATCTGCGCGTAGTAGGTGCCGCTGATGTTGGCAACGAAGTCCACCTCCGCCCCCTCGGTGATGCTCACGGAGCTCGCCAGCGGCGCGCCCTCGCCGGGGGTGGGTGAGGAGGGGCCCCAGATGTTGATGCTCAACTCACCCTCGGCCTTGCTGAAGCGAATGAAGGCCTGAGCGTCGGTGCCCGCATCCAGGTCAAACTCAAACCAGTCGTCGTTGCTATCGCAGATCTTCAGACGGTTGGTCACACCAGGGTTCGGCGCCACTGCGGCGTTTGCCGCGCCGGTGTTGCCCGCGAAGCGGTCGTCGGCGCAGGTGCCAGCCGCCTCGACCTCGACCATCATCGAGAAGACGTTCCCGTCGACAACATCGTTGCGAGTGCGAGCACGAATGAAGATGTAGCGCGACTGGCGGGCCGTGTAGGCTGCCTGGCGCACATCGCCCGACGAGGCCGATACCGCCAGAATCCGTTGGGCATCGCGAAGCTCCAGATCGATGCGCCCCTTCGACTCGTCGAACATCAGGGTCACATCCAGCGTCTCACCGGCCTCCACCCAGATCTTGTACCAGCCGTCGTGGTACTCAAGTGATCCGTTGGGGGCGGTGGGAAGTTGACCACACACAAGCAGGCTCTCGTAGGTGCCCGCCTCAATCTCCGCGGCCGCAGCCTGCGTGATGTTTTTGCCAAAGCGGTCCGGGCAGGCCGGGTTCTCATTGCCCACGCCGTTGAGGGTCGTCAGCAGGCGGTAATTCACGCGAGAGGGGAACTTCTCAACAACCTCCAGATAATAGGTCCCCTCAGCGTCGGCGGTGGTGCTCACAACCTTGCTCCCACCCGTGCTCTCATCGCTATCAAGCACGGTGCTTCCGTCCGGCCCCAGAAGGCGAAGGTCGAGTTCGCCCTCTGCGCTCGCAAAGACGATCTCCCACTCCAGGGTGTCGCCTTCGCTCAAGTCGATGCTGTAGAAGTCGCTCTCCAGCTCGCAGGCACGCAGCCCCACAAGACCGCTCTGCTCGCCGGTGAGCACGCCCTCCTCGGTGAGTTCATACGCAGTCGCGACGCTGCCGTTCTCGCCAATCCAGTCGGGCTCACACAGCGGGCCGTCCTCCACCTCAACATCGAGCTTATAAGGCACGTTGAGGCCCTGGAAGAGCGCCGCCGAGAGGTAGTAGGTGCCGCCCTGCGTGGCGGTGTAGGTCAGCGTATCGCGCAGCTTTCCGTCGCCCTGAGGCTCGACCTCCACACCGGCGCGCGCCAGCACCAGGCAGTTACGCGGACCGAAAAGGAAGATATCGAGCTCACCCGCCGCCTCGGCGGCGTCGTAAGTCGTGGTCACGGTCAGCGTCTGCGCCGGGAGCAGCTCCACCGCGTAGAAGTCCGGATCGGCGCAGACCACAAGATCATCGTAGCTTCCCGGAGCAATGGGCGAAGCCGCCCCGCAGCTCTGGTTGGGGGAGTAGACATCGGAGCACTCGTTGGGGCGCTGCATCCACTCCAGCGCGTAGGTGCTGTTGCCCACGCCCGAGAAGGGGCTGACGCGCAGGGTCATCACCTGCGGCTGGCGGGTCACAAACTCGATGACCTGGGCATCGGCGCGCTCACGCGCGCTCTCAATGACCTGACCCTCGGCATCATAAAGATCAAGCGCCACGCCGCCGCGACGACGTTCGGAGGTCGCCGCAATGCGCACGACCTGATTGGCCGCCACGTCCAGCGTGTAGAAATCCGGCGCCTCACCGCAGGTGCTCAGCCCACTGTAGGGCGTCGCGGCCGCAAGCGCCGCAGGTGCGGCCTCGGTGGCCGGATCGAGCTCATCGCTCTGGCAGGCGCCGGGCGCGCTCACATCAATGGCGAGACGGTAGGGGGCGTTGGCGTCGAGGATCGCGCCACGCACCTGAATGAAGTAGGGCGCGCCCTGAGCGATGCCAAACTCCAGACTCTCCTCACCACCATCCACGCCGGGCGGATCACCCGAGAGGACCACAAGCTCGCCGTTGGCCTGCACCAACGCCAGATCGAGGTTGCCGATGCTCGCGTCGTACTCAAGGGTCGCGCTGACCACCTGGCCGCTCTCCACCTGAACTTCGAACCATTCGCCCCCGGTGTTCTCGCGGCAGAAGAAAAGGTCGTCATCGTCGCCACGCTCAAAGGGAAGCGCGCTGGCCTCGACCTCATAGGCGTCTTGAAGGCTGTGGTTGTTGCCCAGACCATCGTCAGGACAGCTCGGGGGGCGGTTCACACAGAGGCCCACGGTGGGGTCTTCGGCCTCTTCGGTGGTCGCGCCCTGGGTGAAATCGCAAAGCTGGGAGGCCGCGCACTCATTGTCGCTGACGCAACCGCGGCAGGTGCGCGGCTGCCCGGCGCAGACCTGTCCGACGACGTTGCACTGGTCGACCGACTCACAGACCGGCACGCAGACCAGATCTTCGCACAGAAACTCCTGGTCGGAGCCCGGAATCGCACAGTCGGAGCTGGTGCGGCAGCCGGCCACACAGACCGAGCCCTGCTCCTGGGAGCAGACCTCGTTATCGCGGCAGTCGGCGTTGGCGCGGCAGCCCTCCCGGCATACACCGGGCTCTCCGTCGCCGGGAGTCTCACAGATCTCGCTACCGCGGCAGTCGTCGTCATTCTGGCAGGGCGGACGTTCCACGCACTCCCCGAGTACGGTGTTACAGATATAATCTTTGCCGTCGTCCTGCTGTTGCCCGTAGGCCTGGCACTGGGTGCTGTTGGTGCAGCTCCCGGTGAAGACGCAACGCGAGGGCTGCTGCGAGTCATCACAACGCTGAATGTCAGGCTGGCAGGAGGTCGGCGTACAGCCGGCATCTTCGCACAGACGGGTGCGCTCGTTGCAGACCTGTCCTTCACCACATTCATCGCGGCTCGGCTCACAGCCGGCGCGGCACAACCCTCCATCGCAGACCGCACCCGCCCCGCAGCTCTCACTGCTCTCGCAGGTCGCCGGCGCACACACGCCCCCCTGGCAGAACTCATCGAAGGCACAGTCGAAGTCCGTCGAGCAACTGAGCGTCTCGGCCGTGCACACGCCTTGACTGTTGCATCGCTCCCCATCGGAGCAATCGGCCAGCGAGGTGCAGACCTCGGCCTGATTGTCATCGTCGGGGCCGCAGGCCGAAACCAGCATCGCCACCAGGGCAAACGCCAGCAACTGGAGTGCACTAAACCTGTACATAGGACTTCCTCGTTCGTGGATGAACTCGCCCGTCAGGAGGGAGGACGGGGGGTAAGACGGCGGCAAGGCTAGAGAGTTTTGCCTTACAAAGCAACGACCTAGGCGTCGTCACGCTCGCCAGGGGGAACCCTATCCACGTGTAGAAAGATGGCGATAGGGCTGGCGATAGAGCAGGTAGGACAGGTCAAAAAGCGACGCGCTTCGGACATCATCAGGCTTCCGAAGCAGTCGTCGTATTCAGCGCGGCACCGACCTGACAGGGGTGCCGCGCTGTGAATCAGGTGTGCTCAGGAGGGGGTGTTGTCCTGGGCATCGGCCAGGCGCAAGAGCATCTCATCTTCGCTCATCATCTGCGAGCTGGCGTTGCCCCAGATATTGTTGACGGCCACCAGTTCCCCGCGGCCCAACTTCTCGGTGAGGTAGACCGCGTAGAAGTCGCCGCCGTCCTCGGTGGCCATCCCCGGAATACGGTCAAGCGCTTTGCCGGAGACCGGGCAGAAAAGCTCACAGGGTTTTCCAGCCTCAAAGGGCTCACTGGAAATCTTACTTGAGTCGCCGTAAAAGGGGCTCAAGATCACATCTTCTTCAAGCTCGCCCTGTTTGACGCGGATCTTCACGCCCGGCTCACCGCTGAAGCGGGGGCCATCGTGGGCGATAATATCTTCGCCGGTCGGGCCAAAGGCTTGCGTCACCACGACCAGAAACCCTCGGGTCGAGAGGTCGTCGAGACGCGTGTCGGTGGGGTTCTCGCGGGAAAACGGATTCGTTCGCTGGTTGTCGGACATCGCGACGGCTCCCTTGTAGCAGTGAAACCGGACCATTCCGGCCTGATTTTCCTACCGCAAAGGGAAAGGCCTGACAAGGACTTGCCCTCATCTGCCCGGGCACACAGGTCGGCGAACGCATCGCCTGGTATGCGATGGGGAGGACTTGGTCGACGGCCATGCGTGTTTTAGATTGTCCCCCACTCCCAGCTCCGATAGGCCTTCTGCGCCACAGCGAAGCGCCGGCGCCTCGGACCGACCTCCATCACACTGCACCACGTCACCACCTTTGTAGACGATGCGTTCCCCGGACCGACCTCCGCTATGCACACATCGGAACACGCTCAGCCCCCCGCAACGCCGATGCCACCGGCGAGTTTTCTTTCGAGCCACGATATCTCCGACCCTCACGTTGTCTTTTCGCAACTCTACTCCTGAGGTGCTTTCATGCCGCAATCCACGACTGCCGCCCTTCCCTCCCGCGACGACGCCACCGCCGAGATGATCACGGCCGCCGGCGACTTCTACCGCTTTGGCTGGCTGCACGGCACCAGCGGCAACCTGAGCGTGCGTCTCTCGCCGGCCGAGGTGCTCATCACCGCCAGCGGAAAATCCAAAGGCTCGCTCACCCCCGAGGACTTTCTCATCGTCGATACTCAGGGAAAGCCCGCCTCCAAAAAAGGTCCTCGCCCCTCGGCAGAGACCGGCGTGCATATGGCCATTTATAAGGCGATGCCCGAGGTGGGTGCCGTCTACCATGTGCATCATCTGCACGCCGCCCTCTGCGGAAAACGCGACTTCAAACAGGGCCACACCTTCGTCAACGATGTCGAGATGATCAAAGGTCTGGGCCTGTGGGAGCCCGAGGCCAGCGCTCGCATCCCGGTTGTCGAAAACCACCACGACCTCGACGAGCTGGCCCGTGCGGTCGCCGCGCATCTCAACAGCGAGGACTTCGACCTCAGCGTGCCCGGCATCAACCTGCGCAACCACGGCGTCTACGCCTGGGGCACGACCCCTGCCGAGGCTCGCCGCCACATCGAAACCTTCGGGTATCTCTTTGAGTACAGCTGGCTCTCGCCGATGCATGACTCCGAGAGCCAGGCGGTGCGCGGGTTTGCTCGCTGACGACGCGCCCATTGCCGGTCAGCTCCACAGATTGGCGGCGATGACTTCCCCTGAATAAAAAAGCCCCGGGACGACTCCCGGGGCTTTTTTCATGCCTCTATACCGTGCCTGCGACGCTCAACGTTAACGCACGAGCATCTTCGCGATCGTCTGCAGCTGCATGTTCGAGGTCCCTTCGTAAATCGCGCCGATCTTGGCGTCGCGGAAGAACTTCTCGGCCGGGTACTCGGTGGTAAAGCCCACGCCACCGAAGAGCTCCAGCGCCTTCGAGGAGACCCGCTCAGCGACCTGACTGCTGTAGAGCTTGGCCATGGCGCTCTCCTTCACAAAAGGCAGGCCCGCGTCTTTGAGTCGCGCGGCGTTGTAGACCATCAGGCGCGCAGCCTCGATCTCGGTGGCCATCTGCGCGTACTGGAACTGCACACCCTGGAAGCTGGCGATGGACTTTCCGAACTGCTCGCGCTCCTGGATGTAGTCGAGGGCCGCGTCGAGCGCACCCTGGGCAAGGCCCACCATCTGCGCGCCGATACCGATACGCCCCTCGTTGAGCGTCTCAATCGCAACTTTATACCCCTTGCCAACCTCTCCGAGCACGTTCTCTTTGGGCACTTTGCACTTCTCAAAGAGCAGCTCGACGGTGGAGGAGGCGCGGATGCCCAGCTTGTCTTCCTTCTTGCCGACCGAGAAACCCTCGAAGTCCCGCTCGACCAGAAACGCGGTGATGCCGCGGTAGCCCTGCTCGGGATCGATGTTGGCAAACACGATGTAGAGGTTGGCCTCGGCACCGTTGGTGATCCAGAGCTTGGAGCCGTTGAGCTCCCAGTGGTCGCCGCGGTCGATCGCGCGCGTGGCCAGGGCGAACGCATCGGAGCCGCTGCCCGATTCACTCAACGCGTAGCTTCCCACCCATTCCGAGCACATTTTGGGAAAGTACTTCTGCTTGAGCTCCTCATTGGCCCAGCGCAGGATCGCGTTGTTCACCAGAGTGTTCTGCACGTCCACAAAGACCGAGACGCTCGGGTCGACGGTGGCCAGCGCCTCGATGGCGAGGATCGCGGTCATGATCGAGCTCCCCGCTCCGCCGTACTCCTCGGGCACCTCAATGCCCATCAGCCCCATCTCAAAGCACTGTTTGATGAGCTCTTTGTCGAGCTGCTGGGCTTTGTCCATCGCGTGCACTTTGGGCGCGATGGCGCTTCTGGCAAAAGACGCCACGGCGTCGCGAAAGATCGCCTCATCTTCGGAGAGGTGGGTCAGGGGCATATGCGTCATGGAAGAGCCTCGTCGATGGGGGTAAAAGGGGCGTTCAAAGCACTGAAAACCTGCGCTCACACTTAGCCACCGCATCCGGTTTGCGCAAGCGCGCCGACGAGCCCTCCGGGAATGTTCGCCCTCACCGCGCGCGGGCTAAGTCCTCCCGCGCCACGCTTTCGCCCCTTGCAAAACACTCAGAAAATCCCATGGAAAATCAGCACCTTACCCGGGAAACACACGCAAACCTTGCGTTTACCGGCCCTGCGGCAATCTGCCCGACCTCAATTCTCCGCAGATCCCCCGAGGGGGGGTTGACAGCCCCGGGGGGCTTCCTTATCTAGTCGCCAGGTTCCGCGCCCCGGGCAGCTTCTGGCAACCGGGGGCATCAGCCCGCACCACACACATCTTTGCAGTCTATGGAGTAAGATCATGCTCAAGCTCGGACAGAAAGCCCCTGAATTCACCACCGCCGCGCTCGTCGGCCGCGAGATCAAAGAAATCAGCCTGGCGGACTACGCCGGCCAGTGGGTCGTGCTCTTCTTCTACCCGATGGACTTTACTTTCGTGTGCCCCACCGAGCTGGTGGAGTTCAACAACGCCATCGACGAATTCGAAGACCGCGACACCGTGGTGCTGGGCGGCTCCACCGACACCGCCTACAGCCACCTGGGCTGGGTGAAGAGCCACGACGATCTGGGCGACCTGAAGTACCCGCTCTTCGCCGACGTTACCAAGAAGATGGCCGCCGATTACGGCGTGCTTCACGAGGGCGACGGCGTGGCCGAGCGTGGCACCTTCATCATCGATCCCGAAGGCAACGTGCGCTTCCTCAACATCAACGACCGCAGCGTCGGCCGCAGCGTCACCGAGACCCTGCGTGTGCTCGACGCCCTGCAGACCGATGAGCTCTGCGCCTGCGGCTGGGAGAAGGGTCAGGACACGATCCAGCTTTGATCCTCTAAGGCGACTGCCGCTTTAGCGAAGGGCGGCCTTTCGAGGCCGCCCTTTTTGTGCGTGCGGGTTGACCGCGCCGCGGGTCGTTCCGACCTTGCGCTCATGTTACCCCACCCTGATCCCACGGACTCACCATCTGGAGAACCTATGAGCTGGCTTCCCGTACTGAGCAATGAGGCGATGAGCGACGACCAGAAAAAGGTCTTTGAGCGCGCCCTGACCAAACTGCACATCGAAGGCGATGCCCCGGACTGGCTGCGCGTTTTGGCCAACGCGCCACTCTTTTTGAAAGACGTCTTTATGAACCTCGATAAAGGCGTCTTCTCCGACGGCGGCCTGCAGTCCAAGACCAAGGTGCTTCTTGCGGCGGTGGCCGCGGCGCACTGGGGCAACCAGGACGTGGCGAGCTTTTTTGCCGAGCGCGCCCGCGCTCAGGGCTTTAACGACGAGCAGATCTACGAAGCGCTGGGCATCGCGGCGACCTCCACCTCGTTTAACCTCTACTATAAGTTCCGCTCGCTGGCGGCGACCGACGCCTTTGAGGGCCTCAACCCCGGGTTGCGCGCCTCGCTCTTTATGCGCCCGACGATGGGCAAAGCCTTTGCCGAGCTGGTCAACCTGATGATCAGCACGGCCAACGGCTGCGCCAGCTGCGTCTCCGGCCACATCCAGGAGGCCATCGGCAACGATGTGACCAAAGAGCAGATCGACGAGGTGATCCGCACCGGTGCCATCGTCGCCTCGATCTGCCAGTTCGTGAACAGCTCCGAGCGCTACGCCCGCTAAAACACCTCCCCGGGCTGCACAGGACGCATACTTCGCCACTTTTCGACCATGGCGGCCTGTTGTAAGTAACGAGGCGGGGGGGGGGGGGCGCCCCCCGCCCCCCCCACCCCGCCGGAGGCTGGTTGA
>NZ_SADD01000017.1 GCF_004005565.1 Lujinxingia sediminis
AATTTGCGACCTGGGGGGCTTGTTTAACTTACCGTGGCGGCCGCCTCCCCCCGCCGCCGCCCGCCTCACGCGCTCTGCATGCTTTTACACCTGCGCCATCCTCTGCGCAGGCATCAAAAACTTTGAAACGCGCGCCACGCGCTTCGCATCTCATCGGCGTTGCGCTGCTCGCCACAGGCAGCACGCGCCACGACTTCTCACCGTCTGAAGGGAGCATCATGTCTACGGGCAACAACGATCCTCGCGTCCCCATCGCCATCATCGGCGGCAGTGGCCTCTATGAGCTCGACGGCCTCAAGGTCATCGAAGAGCGTACCATCGAGACCCCCTTTGGCATGCCCAGCGCGCCGATTCTTATCGGTGAGCTCGACGGTCGCCGCGTGGCCTTCTTGCCCCGCCATGGCAAGCACCACGAGTACAACCCCTCAACGGTACCCTACCGCGCCAACATCTGGGCGCTCAAAAGCCTGGGGGTCTTCTGGGTCGTCACCGTCAGCGCGGTGGGCTCACTCAAAGAAGAGATCGTGCCGGGCCATATGGTCATCCCCGACAACATCATCGACAAGACCTACCGCCGCGCCAACACCCTCTTTGATGAGCTGGCGGTGCACGTCAACCTGACCGCTCCCTTCGATCCGATCTTGCGCGACGTGCTCATTGATTGCGTCAAGGCCGAGGGCGTGCCCTGCCACACCGAGGGCACCTACGTTTGCATGGAAGGTCCCGCGTTCAGCACCCGTGCCGAGAGCGAACTTCACCGCTCCTGGGGCGCCTCGCTCATCGGCATGACCGCGATGCCCGAGGCCCGGCTGGCACGCGAAGCCGAGCTCTGCTACGCCACCATCGCGCTCTCCACCGATTACGACTGCTGGAAGGATGACGACGAGGTGGACGTTACCAACGTGATGGCGATCATCAAGCAGAACGTCGCCAACGTGCGCCGCATCCTTCAGCGCGTAATCCCGGCCATTCCCCTGGAGCGCGAAGCGGAATCGGAGGCGGCAAACGCCCTGCAGTTCGGCATCATGACGCCGGCTGAAGCCATCCCCGAGGAGGCCCGTAAGAAGCTGGGCCTCTTCCTCGATAAGTACCTCGATCAGTAGTCCGTCACGGCATCATTCGGGCCACTTTACTGCCCCATCTTGCCAGGGAGTCGACCTATGAAATGTCAAAAGCTCGTGGATCTTTTGACGGATTACCTCGAAGGAGAGCTCGCCGACGACGAGCGCGTCCACCTCGAGGAACATCTGGCGTTTTGCCCGCCCTGCGTCGACTTCCTCAAGAGCTACAAACGCACCGGCCCGGTGTGCAAAAAGGTGCTGCAGGCAAAGATGCCCGACTCCATGCAGCAGGCCCTTTCCCAATACCTGCGTTCCAGACTAGACTGCCCGGACTCGCCAGGGGAGTGATCCCCGGGGCGTCTCTACCCCATGCATTTCAACGAATGCCGACGCTATTCAACGCTTTGAAGTAGGTGTGACCGTGACGAACTACCAGCCCTTTATGCAGGCGCTTTTGTGGACCTGTAAGAACTGCGCCTTTGTGTACGAAGGCGGCCAGCCCAAGCAGAACTGCCCGATGTGCGAGTCCTACAAGACCTCGTTCATCGACCTCCCGCAGCACCTGGAGGCGCAGGTGCGCGAGGCTCACCCCGAGCTTCCCTTTAACCACGCTGACTGCCGCGCCACGCGCAAGAAGCTGATGGAAGAGCACGGCGTGCTCAAGAGCTACCGCGTCTCCGGGCGTCAGCTTCCCACGGTCTCCGGCGGCAACATCTCGCCGGCCAAGAGCGTCTAAGGCGCCCTCCCCCCCCCTTTTGCCATCGAGCATCACGATGAGCAGCCCCAACGCCCGGCGCCCGCTGGCCGAGCGCATGCGCCCGTCCACGCTTGAGCACTTCGTGGGCCAGCGCCACCTCCTGGCCGAAGGCAAACTTCTGGCCAGCGCGCTCTCCCGGGGGCGCCTCCCAAGTCTGATTTTGTGGGGCCCTCCCGGCTGCGGCAAGACCACCCTGGCCAAAATCTTAAGCGACGAGGTCGGCGCGCAGCTTGCGCCCCTCTCCGCGGTCAGCGGCGGTGTCAAAGACATCCGCCAGGCCGTGGAGCAGGCCGGCGATCTGCGCCGGATGCTCGGCCAGACCACGGTGCTCTTCGTCGATGAGATCCACCGCTTTAATAAAGCGCAGCAAGACGCCCTCTTGCCGCATGTGGAGCAGGGCACCGTCACGCTGATCGGCGCCACCACCGAGAACCCCAGCTTTGAGGTCAACGCCGCGCTGCTCTCGCGCTGCCGCACCCTGGTGCTGGAAGCGCTCGACGAGGCAGCGCTCGAGCGCATCCTCCGCCAGGCCCTCACCGACCGCGCCCGCGGCCTGGGACTTCCCGACGAAGCCCTGAGCGACGACGCCCTGGGTGCCCTCCTCAACGTGGCCGAAGGCGACGCCCGCTCCGCGCTCAACACCCTGGAGCTGGCCGCCACCTTCGCCGCGGCCAGGGGCAGCACCACCATCGAGCACCCCGATGTGGAGGAGGCCGCCCAACAGCGCGTCATCCGCTACGACAAAGCCGGCGACGCCCACTACAACACGGTGAGCGCGTTCATCAAAAGCATGCGGGGCTCTGATCCCGATGCCGCCGTCTACTACATGGTCCGCATGCTCGAGGGCGGCGAAGATCCCCTCTTTGTCCTGCGGCGCATGGTCATCTTCGCCAGCGAAGACATCGGCAACGCCGACCCCGGCGCCCTGCGCGTGGCCCTGGATGCCGCCGAGGCTTTTCGATTCATGGGCATGCCCGAGGGCGTGCTCCCGATGACTCAGGCCGTGATCTATTTAGCCTGCGCTCCCAAATCGAACAGCGCGCTGACCACCTACGCCGCGGCCCGCAAGGCCCTGCAGCACTCCGGCAACCTGCCGCTGCCCAAACACCTGCTCAACGCCCCGACCAAACTCATGGCCAACCTGGGCCACGGGCGCGGCTACAAATACCCCCATAACTTTTCGGGGAACTATGTCGCCGGGGAGTCCTACCTGCCCGAAGACCTGCAGGGCCAGCGCTTCTACCAGCCCGGCGACAACGAGGTCATCCCTCGGCCCCCCGGCCTCGACCCCGATGCCGAGGCTCGCCGCAAGGCCGCCCAGCCCGAGGGCCCCTCGCCAAACCCCTACCATAAGAACGCCACCTGAGGGCTGCGCCCCTCCCCCCAAACAAATAAAGGCAACACGCCTCAGCGTGCTGCCTTTTTCGCGCGCGCCCCCCTCCCGGAGGCCACGCGCGTTTGCTTCGAGCTTCGACCGAATGCGTCGAGGTCGATGCCGCAAACGCCGCACCGACCTCAACTCACCGCCGCTTAGAAGCCCCGGTACTCCAACACCACATCGGAGTCACCGAAGTCGTTAATCGGCACTTCCGAGGGGCAGGGGTTCGGTGCCATCCAGTAGCAGCCCAACAGACCAATGGTCAGGTTCACGACCTGACGATCCCGGCTGAAATTGGCCTGAAGCAGGCTCGACGAGCAGAAGTTACTCTGCACCCGGAAGGGCGTGCCGCGCAGGTCGATATTCCCGGAGGTCGCGTCGAGAATCCCGCAGGTCGCCGCCGTCCCGAAGGGCATCTGGTTCACCGGCACCGACATGTACTCCGGCGTGCCCACAGCGCTGGTCGCCGCGAAGGTGAAGTCGTTGATGTCGATGACCAACGTCTCCGGGTCAATGCGCACCGCCGAGAAGACCGTGCGGACCGACTCCCCGATAAAGAGCAGGCGGCTGGTGTACGAGGCGAAGTTGCGCGACCGTCCGGTGCGCACAAAGGGCAGGTACTCCACGGGCGTGCCCGTTTCCATACCCGCGCAGTAGCCAACCCAGGGCTTAAGCGGGTCGCCCTCATAGAAGAGCTCGTAGGTCCCATCTTCGGCACCGGGGCTCTGCTCCAGGATCGCGCTGCAGTTCTGCGGCGCAAACACACACGCGCCGTTCAGAAGGGCGTAGCCCTCATCGCAGGTCTCGCACTGGGCACCCTCGGTGCACAGGCATTGGGCGATTCCCGAGCTATCGTCGCAGACCTGGGTCGAGGGGCAGGCTTCAATCGTCGTGTTATCGCAGCCCAGTCGGCACTCACCGTCATCGTTATTATCCTGGTAGCCCTCCGCGCAGCTCTCGCATTGCTCCCCGGCAAAGCCCGGTCGGCAGGCACACTGGGCCTGGCCGCTGCTGTCGTCGCAGCTCCCGCCGACACCACATGCCAGCGCGGCCTCCTCACAGCTCACCTCACAGACGCCGTCGCCATCGTTATCCTGGGTGCCTTCGGGGCACGCCTCGCAGAGATCACCCATGCGATCGCCCTCACAGACGCAAAGCCCCTGCTCGCCGCCCTCGGGCACCTCGCAGCTGCCCTGACCGGAGCACGTCGCGTCAAAGACCGTGCAGTCGGCGCGGCAGGTCCCGTCGACATCAAAGTAGCCCTCGGCACACTCGCCACAGGCAAGCCCCGCGCGACCTTCCTCACAGATGCACTGCGCGTTGCCTTCCTCATCATCCACGCACCGGCCCTGCTCGCCACACTCGAGTTCAACCTCCTCGCAGCTTCCCTCGCAGGCGCCGCAGTCGATGAACGCGCCGCAGCCGTTATCCACCCCACCACAGACGCCCTCGGTGCACGCCTGCTCCCGGGTCAAACAGGCCCCGGTGGGTTCGTCGCAACGAAGACCTTCATAGCCCGCCTCGCACACGCACTCGGCGACTCCGTCGTCGTTGGTTTCGCACTGGCCCTGCTCGCCACAGTCGAGCTCAACCTCCTCGCAGCTCCCCTCACAGGCGCCGCAGTCCACAACCCCGCCGCAGAGGTCATCGACCCCGCCGCAGACGCCCTCGGTGCAGGCCTGCTCCGGGGTCAAACAGACCTCGATGGGCTCGCCGCAACGAAGGCCCTCATAGCCCGCCTCGCACACGCACTCGGCGATTCCGTCGTCGTTGGTTTCGCACTGGCCCTGCTCGCCACAGTCGAGTTCAACCTCCTCGCAGCTCCCCTCACAGACGCCGCAGTCCACAACCCCGCCGCAGAGGTCATCGACCCCGCCGCAGACACCCTCGGTGCATGCCTGAGCCTCGCTCAAGCAGCTATCCTCCGGGAGGCAGTAGGGACCGACGTACCCCTCTTCACAGACGCATTGGGCCAGGCCTTCCTCGTCATCTTCGCATTGGCCATGATCGCCGCACTCCAGCTCCACGTCATTGCAGCTCCCTTCGCAGGGCCCGCAATGGATCATCCCGCCGCAGCGATCATCGACCCCTCCACACACGTTTTCCGTGCAGGCCTCGGCCGCCGTGAGGCATTGCCCGTCCCGGGGCGGGCACTCCGGTGCCCCCACCGCATCCCCGCGTCCTCCCTGAACGACGTAACGATCATCGCAATGACCTTGCAGTCCCGTTTCGCTCTGACATCCCATCACCCCGGCCGCCAGGGCGACCACGGTCACCAGGTAGCCACTCCATCGTCCCAGTTTCTTACTCATCACATCCTCCATCTACACACGTACATTATGGGAAATTCTCAACCTTATGCTGCGCCGCCGATCCACCACGTCGTGAGCGGGTGGTGATGTCGCTGAACACGACCTCAACGACCGCTCACGGCGCACTCTTTATTCGGTCTGGATGACGTCCTCTTCGATCGTCACGCTGCGCTCGGCGGAGATAGGCTCTCCATCGACCGAGACGATGTGGAATTCCACACGTCGGTTTCGCGCCATGCCTTCGATCGTCTCGTTGCTGGCAATCGGGCGGCTTTGTCCCAGCCCCAACGACTCCAGACGCTCCGGCGAGACGCCAAAGCCGATCAGCGCCTCAACGACGGCCGCCGAGCGACGCTCCGAGAGGCGCAGGTTGTACGCCTCCGACGCGCGGGAGTCGGTATGCCCCTCCACGCGAACACGCGTAAGCTGGGGGTTGTCCTGAAGTACGCCGGCGATCTTCGCGACCAACCACCGCGATTCGGCCTTGATCGTCGCTTCGTTGGTGTCGAAGAAGATGTTCTCATTGACCTCGATCGTCCGCTCCCGCACGACCACAACCTCGGGCTCAGGCTCGGGCTCGGGCTCGACTACAGGCTCGGGCTCGACCACAGGCTCGGGCTCGACCACAGGCTCGGGCTCGGGCTCGGGCTCGGGCTCGGGCTCAGGCGCGGTGACGACCTCCTCCTTCTCCACAATCTCCACCGCCGTGGGGCGGCATCCCTCCGGATCATCCTCACACGAGGTCAGCACCGGCCCCTCCTCCAGCCCCGAGGCAGGCTGCGAAGGACGGAAGATCACGTTCGCAAAGACGCGGAAATTCGGAGATCCCACGCTCGGCGTCAGGCCCCCGCCACCGCCCACCTCGGTCGTAAAGTCAGGCGTCAGGTAATAACGCAGACCCACCAGAGCTTCGGCCGGGTTGTTGCGCGACAACTCCACCTGCTGCGTGGCCACATCCCCAAAAATCGAGGTGATAAACGCCAGGCGGTCCTCCCAGAGCGGTGCCTCACCACCGACGCCCCAGCGCACCGCGCTGGTACCCACGTAGTTATACACCTCCTGATCGGGGCGATAGCGGTACGCCAGGTTCGCGCCCACGCGCCAGCCGCCATGGCTCCAGTCCATGGCCACCCGCGGCTCCACGCGCACCTTGCCATCGGAGTTGAACGTCGCCTCATCGCCCATCGGCACCCACACCTGCCCCTGCAAGGCCAGACCCACCGGGCTGTTTTCGCCCTGGCGCAAGAGCGCGTATTTGGCCATCAAACGCAGATCCGCCAGCGAGGCACCCGAGAAGTTGGTCCCGGCGCTGATCCCCTCGCCCGACTGCACAAGGGCCACCGGCAGCGCCAATCCCACCTCGGCGCGATCCCAGAGGCCAAGCGCGGCCATAAGCTCCCCTTTAAGCCGGTAGTCCACCCCTTCAATAAATTCGCCGGCCTGCCGGTCGTAGACCCTCAACGCTCCGTCGGACATATGCAGCATCATCCCCACCGCAAACTGCTGATGCCCGAGCACTTCCGAAGAACTCAAGTTCAACGTCGTGCTCGTCGCCCCGGCCATCGGCTCAAAGGTCTCAACATCAAACCCTGCCTCCTGCGCCCAGGCTAGGCTCGTCCCGCAGACCACTATCATCCCAACACAACTGCCCACCGTCTTCTGCCACATAATGCACTCCCTACTACAGGCTCCAAAGCAAACGACGTCGGCGTCATTGACGCCGACGTCGTCCCCAAAGAGTCGTCGATCTACACGTTGTTTCACATGGATGCTGTAGTCAGGATAAGACAGTCAGATGCAATTCATCAACATAGTTTTCAAAAATTTACCTAAAACAGGGCATACGATATCACCACACGCCTCTCCAGCCATTGAATGGCCCCTCCCTTCAGCGGTACGTCATATGATAGGGAAAGCGAACATTTCCCTGCACATAGAACTGCCCGATATGCCAGATCGAGCCCTCATCCCCGTCCAGATCCAGGACCGGCCCGCCCAACGCCTGGGGGATATGCATCATCGACGACCAACCAAAGCTTAATCCGAAGTCACGCGCAACCTGAATTTCAATATCCAGGGTAATGTCGACGCCGGGGCGCACAAAGAAGGTCGGAGAAGGCAGCGTCTCGGAGTGCATAAAGAGGGCGGTTCCGATCAACGAGGCCCCCAGGCTCACCCGAAAGGGGCTGGGGCTGAGCGCCAGGCCAGCCCCCAGCAAGGACCAGGTCGCACCGTACATCCCGGTATTTTGGAGCTTCGGCGAGAAGTAGACCGTGCGAGGTAAAAGCGCGGCGATTCCGGGACGGTAGCGCACCTCCCCGGCCGCCAGGAGCCGACTTCGGTACTGCCGGGGCACCACCTTCGGATGCTCCCGCACCAGATCGGCGGTGATCACCGCCTCCAGATCGATGCGCACGCCCAGGTGAAGAGGCTGGTCTTCAAACACCGCCCCGCTGTAGCCGCTGGAGAGCGATGGCGCCCCCACCATCACCCCGGCCGGCCCTACCCCGACCTGCACCGGAATGCTGGCCCGGTTGGGGGCCTTCCAGCCCTTGTAGCCCGAGCGGGCCTGCTGGGCTGTGGCCGGAGCGCTCATCGCCCAAAAAAGCATACTGATCACCACCGATACCATCGGAACTGCAAGCGCTCGTCTCAACGCGTACCTCGTGTGTTCGCTCGCCAGGCCCTGGCGAGGGGGAATGATTCATGGGGATCGCTGACGTTTGAGCCTACGAGGGACGAGTCACCGCGGTAAAGGCACTTTCCCTCCTCGCCAGCCCGCGAGCCTCCCGAGGGCAGCGGGGCGACCGGGCACGCTTTCCCTGCGTCCCCCTCATGCGCTATGTCCTGCGCCACCAACGCGACCTCTGCTATCGCACCTGCCCCACCGTCGAGACCTCGTTTGCGTATGCCCACCGACACCTCTCGCGTCGCTTTTCTCTCGTTGATCCTGGCCGGCGTGCTCGCGTTGAGCGTGGAGGCCCTGGCGCTCACGCTGAGCGAGCCGACCGTTGCGCTATGGATGCTGCCGACGCACGTCGGCGTGGGCGGCCCCCTCGTCCTTCTGGGAGCCGCCATGGGCGTGGTGGTCGCGCGGAGCTGGGCCGGGCTCTGGAAGGAGCGCGCGCCCGCGCCGCTGACGATGGTGGCAGGGCTCGTAAGCGCGCCGGCGCTCCTGGGCGCCTGGATCGCCGTGGCGACCCTGGTCACGCTGAAGCTCGACGGACGCATCGCCACCCCCTGGATGGGCGCGCTTCTCGGCGCGCTGCTCTCGGCGGTCGCCGCGGGCGCGATCCTGGCGATGAGCTCGCCACTGGTCCTGCTCGTGCGTCGTCTGCTCGCCAGGGTGACGAAGCACCCGGTGGGTCGCTTTATCCTGCGCGCGGCTCTCTGGGTGCCGGCGTTGCTGGCCGGCGGGGCGCTCGTCGCCCTGATCATGCCGCTGGTCGGTCCGGGCGCGCTCAAGGTGCTTCCCTGGAGCTATGTGGCGACCGGATGCGCGGGGCTGGCCGTCCTGCCCCTCTCGTGGAAGCTCCTTAGCGCACGGCCGGCACTCAAAACCCCGCTGATGCGCGCGCTCCCCACCTCGCTCGTGCTGCTGAGCGTTTTCGCGCTGATGATGCCCCGGGCCATAGAGCGCGCGCGCAGCTCCTTTAGCGACAAGCCAGCGGTCGCCAGCCACCTCTACAGCGCTCTGGCCGGCCCTCTGGACTTCGACGAGGACGGCGCGCTTTCGCTCTACGCCGGCGGCGACTGCGCCCCCTTTGACGCCTCGCGTGGTCCCCATCAGGTCGAGACGCCCAACGACGGCGTCGACCAGAACTGCTCCGGCGCAGACCTCGCCTTTGATGTGGCCGACTTCAGCCCGGGCCCCAGACGCGTCGAGCCCCCCGAGGGCATCCATCGCCGCCCGAACATGATCCTCGTGACCACCGACGCCCTCTCCTTTCCCCATACCAGCGCCGGCGGCTACGAACGTGACACCACCCCACACCTGGCCGCCTGGGCTGAGCGTGCCACGGTCTACGAGACCGCCTTCTCCATCGCCACCTCCACGCGCCTGGCCATGCCCGGGCTGATCGCCAGCAAAATGAACAGCCAGATGCGCATGCTCGATCGCCGGGGGCACCCCTACCCCTACCCCTCCGACGAAGTCACCCTGGGCACCATGCTGCGCGACGCGGGCTACCGCACCGTCCATATCCCCGGGGAGCGCTACTTTACGCGCTGGCGCACCCACGCCCTGGGCTTTGAGGAGTTTGATACCCGGGCCTACAAAAGCACCGACGAAAACGGCCATAACTCCCCGGCGCTCACCGAGCGCGCCATCGAAATCATCGAGGAGCACGACGACGATCGCCCCCTGGCCATCTGGGTCCATTATTTCGATCACCACGGCCCCTACACCATCCCCGAAGGCGCCAAAACCTTTGGTAAGGGCAAGAGCAGCATGGAGCGCTTCGAGAGCGAGCTCTGGTTCGCCGACCAGAGCTGGGGACGTCTCTTCGAGGCGGTCGAGGCCCGTTGGGAGCCCGAGGAGTACGTGATGCTCTTCACCGCCGACCATGGCGAAGCCTTCGACGCCAACCATCAGCGCCACCACCACGGCTACAACATCTTCACTCGCCCGCTGCACGTCCCCCTGATCATCCAGGCCCCCTTCGGCCGCGGCCAACGCATCGAGGGGCTCGCCGGCCACATCGACGTGCTCCCCACCCTGGCCAACCTCCTGGATCTGGAGCCCCGCGAAGACTGGCTCGGCGAGTCGTTGGTGCCCTCCCTGGTCGCCGGAACGCCGCCGCAGAAAGACGTCATACACTCGCTCTTCTACATCCCCGAGGCGGCCAAACGCGGCGAGGAGACCTTTGAGATGATCGGCACCCGCACCGATGATTTTTATTATTTTGATGACCGCAAAAACGGTGTCCGACGCCTGATCCGCTGGCGCGACGACCCCCTCGACGCGCACGACGTCTCGAAGGAGGATCCGGAGCGCGCCGAGATTTTCCGCTACATCACCGGCCAGCGCCTTCAATGGCTGCGCGAGCGCGAAGAGGCGCTCACACCTTTTGCAAAGGACGCCGAAAAGGCGAACGAGTAGCCGGGCTTGGGCTCGGGCTCGGGCTCGGGCTCGAACGCGCTCTCGAACGCGCCCTCGAAAGGCGTGAGCCGCCGGGGGGTGCACTCAAATCGACCCTCATCGCAAACCCCGGCGTCCCACAACCACCTAACCACACAACCACACAACCACAACGCGAACCCCATAACCCGAGGGCATCCAGGACGACGCCGTCAGCGTCGTCCTGGGGCGCTCGGCACACCCGAGCGCATCCAGGGCGGCGCCTGACAAGAAGGCAGGGATGAAGCTGTAGCAGCGCTACCGCGAATCCCTGACGACGCCGTCAGCGTCGTCCTGGGGCGCTCGGCACACCACGCCGAGGGCGTCTACCAGCGCCCCCGTGCGCGCCACCATCCCGACCGCCTGCGCTCCGTCCGGGCATCGCGCCTCCACCAGCTCGCCACCTTCTCCGACCCGCGGAGCCTGCCGCCGGGTGCCACCGGCCTCGCACACCACGCCTACGCTTCGCAGCCAGCGATCCACGCCAGCGTGCACCCCAACCAGACGCTCACCGGGCTCGCAGGCAAGAGGCTTCCAGGCGCCGCCCTCACCACCGAAGGTCGGCCCCTGCACGCGGCCCGGCCCCGGCTGACCCTCTCGCGCGCATCGCGGCCGAATCGCGGCGACCGACGCGCCGTCCTCCGAGAGGCGCACCTGGTATCCGCCCAGAGCCTGGCCCTGCGGGCACTGCCAGCGCGCCGGATCTCCACCCCGGCCCCCGGCCAGCGCCTCAAAGAGCGCGGGCTCCCCACAGAAATCCTGCGCGGCCCGCCAGGGATCCGGGTCGATCTTCAACCGATGCAGACGCGCGGCGGCCGCGATGTTGCTGAAGAAGCGCTCCATGCTCAGCTCTCCCCGCACCGCCTCCTCCAGCTCAGCGAGCTCTCCGCAGTTCAGGGCGCGGCGGGCGGCCGCCACGCTGGCGTCCTCCCCCGGGGTCGGGGCCGAAAAACGGGCCACATACCAGCTGTTGGAGAGCATCTTCTCGTGCCCCGGACGACCACGCTTCGTCAGCTTGAGGCGCGCCGAAATCGGGTTCGCCAGGCCCACCCGATCGACCACATACACATCTCGTCCCAGCCAGAGACTGGTCATCCCGATGCTGATGCGCATCTGCGCCATCTTGAACCCCCGGGCCGCCAGATCCTCACGCAGCGTATAGGCCGGAGCGTAGGGCCACAGCTCCCCGTGCTTTTTCTGGACGTACACAAAGGGCGTGCACCCTGCAGGGGCTCCGTCCTCATGCCACTGACCCGAGGGGCAGCGCCGCTCGGCAAAGCTCAGGGCCTGTTTGGACTCCTTGATAAAGTACATCGCCTCGTACTCTTCCAGGAGCACCGGGTTCTCGTGTTTGGCCAGGCGCGCATACCAGCCCCGCTCATCGCCGATGCCATGCACATTCTCGACCGCGACGCGCAACGAGGTGCCGCAGTAAGCCGCCCACCCGGCCACCAGCACCACTCCCACCGCGCCCACCCACACGCCAGCCCCCGAACTCCGGCCCGAAGCGGGTAGCCTCGCCCCGCGCAGCGGTACCGCCGCCACCGGCAGCAAGAGCCCGAAGAGCGCCGGCAAAAAGAGCCGCCCGTGCATAAAGCCCCCGCCTACCTTGATGACGTAGACGCAATGAAAGAGCCCCACGAAGGTCGGGATGACGATCGCCATCAAGCGCAGAACCTCACGCTCTTGAGCGGTGGTGACGACCCGTCGCATCCAGAATCCCAGCGCGACCAGAAGGGGCAGAGCCAGCATATAAAGGCCGAAAAAGTTCTCGGCGTAGTGCATGCCCTGCTCCCAACGCGAGCCAAAGGCCGATTTGGCGATCGCCGTATTGGGCACAATCGCCGCAAAATACCCCATGCGAAAGATCTGGTAGGCCACGGGAATCGCCCCCATCGCCGCTCCCATCTTCACCACGAGGAGCGCCGATGCCTTGACGCTCGGCCAGCCCCGGGCGCGCAATGTGGCGCCGATCACCGGCAGCATCATCCCCAGGCTAAAGAGCGCGAGCTCCGGCCGCACCAGGGGCCCCAGGCCCAGCAGCGCCATCGTCCCATAGGGCACCCGGGCCGGGCGCTCCCGGGGGTGATCCACCACCCGGGCCACCCGATAAAAAGCGAACCCCAGCCACCCGATCGCCAGCCCCGTCTCCAGCCCGGACGTCCCAAAATCCCAGGCCGGGGGCAGCACCGCATAAATCAACGCCCCCAACGGCAAGGGCGCCGCGCGCCAGATGCCCCCGAGGCCCTCCCGGGCACGTCCGGCCAGCACCAGGGCTCCCCACTGGGCAAAGCCCAGACCCACCACCGAGAGCGCCCCCCCCGCGACCATCGCCGCGATCTCCAGGCGCACGCCCAGCCCCCCGAGCACCGCCACAATCCCCACCCACAGCGTGCTGGTATAGGCCTCAATGCGCTCGCCGGCGTTGAACACCGGCCCGGCGCCGGCCAGCAGGTTCTCGATCACGCGCAGGTTGATAAACCCGTCGTCGCTCGTCCAGCGCCGCTGCCAGATCATCACGCCCAACACCACCAGCGGGGCAGCCATCGCCACGAGCCAGGGCAGACTTCTTCGCCAATTCCCTTCGAGCGCTTCCGGACTATCGTTCACTTCAACATCTCACGTTACGTCATTTCCATGGAGTGTTGGACGCCGCGGCCCGGGGGGGCCGCTTCATCCCCTGACTTAGTCGCCCTCCGACTCCCGCGCCTCGCCATCCTCTGGCGCCGGGGCCGTCGTGAGCTCCAGGTCTTCTTCGTCGAAGGGCGGGGCCCCGTAAAGTTGTTCGTCCACCACCTTCCGCGGGGCATCCCACACGTCGTCCTCTTCGGGAGTCGGGTCCGTGGACTCGCCCTCCGAGGCATCATCGCCCGAGGGGGCTGCGTTGTTCGGCGAGTTTGCCGACGCCGGCGAGGCGTCTAAGGGCTCCTGGACCTGCATCTGCGCAGGCGCTTCGTCCGGCTCTGTCGTGGGGCCCTCGCCATGCTCACAGGCCGTCAACAGGGTCAAGCCTATCGCCGAGGCCGCGGCCAGCCCGGCGGCCCTCCCCCTGGCGAGCTCTCCCACGCGCGCGCGAGCCTGACGCGCCTGCGCCGGATCAAATTCGACCCCGCAAAAGGGGCAGCCCCCCCGCGGGATGTCCTCAAAAACCCGCACATGGGCCTGACATCCGGGGCAAGGTACGAGCAAGGTTTTCTGGTCTGTCATCATGTGCTCCACAGGACGTTCGGCTCTCGGGTCGCCGGGCGCTTCGCATGTTTTTCGAA
This sequence comes from Lujinxingia sediminis, assembly GCF_004005565.1. NCBI lineage: Bacteria > Deltaproteobacteria > Bradymonadales > Lujinxingiaceae > Lujinxingia > Lujinxingia sediminis. The sequence continues at coordinate 13,894 of NZ_SADD01000017.1, forward strand.
AGCAAGCCTGCCCCCCGGGGGGAAGGGCGGCCATCGCTGGGAATGCCCCGACCCTAAACGCAGGTCGAAGCCCGGTGCAAGGCAGGGCACCACGGGCTTTGCCAACAAAGAGCAGAACGCGGGAGCCCACCGGCTTTTGCCCCCGCTCTATAATGCTGTGAGCAGCAGCCGACTGCGGGCTCGCCGGCCCGACTCAGCTCCTTTTTAAGGCCTGGCGAATATGCTCCAGACTCCAGATGCTCGGCGCGTCACCGCTCAGCGAGGCGACCTCCTCCTGGCTGCGTCCCAGAATGGTGCGCAGCTCCAGCGGGGCGCGCTCCTCCATCGCCTCGACCACGATCTCGAAGCGACCGGTATCAAAGGGTTTTCCGCTGGCGCCCTCCACCTTCACAACGCGCTCACGCTGGCCCCGGCGCTCAAAATCCATCGCGCGGTGGATGCAGTAGGGGTTGTTGCCGGTCTTGCCCAGAAGGCTGTGCGAGGTCCAGGAGCAGCCCGCTTTGCATTCGGCGGCGTAGTAACAGGTGCGGCAGTAGCCCCAGAGGTCTTCGACGGTGCGCTCCCGCAGGTACTTAAGCTCCGGGGTGGTGGCGACCGTCTCGGCGATGCTCAAGTCGCGTACGTTGGCGCCGGTATAATGCTGGGTGGGCAGCGAGGGGCAGCCCTTGATCTTGCCGTCGGCCTCCAACCCAATCGACCACTTGCCCGCCGAGCACCCGCTCCAATGCACGCCCTCCTCGCCGCGAAAGCGCAGCATCTGCTCGTAGGGCCCGAAGTACCCGATGTTGTTCCCCGGGTAGAGCCCGATGCCCCTGGGCGCAAGTTTGGTGGCCTTGAGGTAGGCCAGGAGGGGAAAGACTTCGAGCAGGTCATAGGGCTGCAAGAGGAGCTCGGGGCGGTCAGCGGCGCGCCCCATCGGCACGGTCAGCTGCAGCTGCCAGGCGTTGATGCCCAGCTCCACCAGCACATCGACCAGGGCCGGGAGCTCCGGCAACGAGAGGCGGTTGATCTGGGTGTTGACCCCGAGGCGAATGGGCGAGTCGGCGATACGGCGCGCCGAGGCCAGCGCGCTCTCAAAGGCGCCCTTGCGACCGCGCAGGGCGTCGTGGGTCTGCTGCAGCCCGTCGAGCGACACCGAGATGATCCGGATGCCCGACTCCACGGCCTGCTCCACCCGCTTTGCGCTCAAATCACGCCCGCCGGTGGTCATGCTGCAGACCATCCCCTGACGCGTGATCTCGGCGGCGATCTGGGGCCAGTCCTCCCGCAGATAGGCCTCGCCGCCGATCAGCGTCACCTCGCGAATGCCGAGTTTTGCGAGCTGGTCGACGACCTCCAGGCACTCTTTGGTGCTGAGCTCATCAGGGCGCGCTTTGCCGGCGCGCGAGCCGCAGTGGCGGCACCCCAGGTCGCAGGCCAGGGTGATTTCCCAGACGCAATACAGCGGCGTGCCGCGCTCCAGATCTTCCGGCCGTACCGCCCGCACCGGGCGTCTTGCCTTCGGCTCAGTCGGCATCGGCGCTCTCGTCGGCATCCTGATCAAAATCGGCGTCGACATCAGCCGGGGCACCATACACATCCTGCATGATGCTATCGTCTGGCGCGTCCCAGGTGTCGCCAGCGTCACCAGCGTCTTCTTGTTCCACGTCCGGCGAAGGATCATCGATGTCCTCGCCGCCACAGGCCCCGAACAGAGTGAGGCTAAGCGCAGAGGCCGCAGCAATCCCGGTAGAACGTTGCGCCAAACGTGCAACTGTGCCGCGCGACTGACGCGACGCCTGCGGCCCAAACTTGGTCGCACAAAAAGGACACTCGGCCTCGGGCGCGTCGCGCTCCACGCGCACGTGGGACATGCACGAGGGGCAGGTGGCCAGAAGGGTGAGTTTTTCGCTCATGGTGGTGCTCCTCCAAAAAGAATTCAGTGAACATCAAAGATTCAAACCCTCGGTCCCCACGACCGACGCGGTGCGTGACTCCACCCGCTCGGAGTCACCTGTGCGTTGCGATGGGAGGACCCTAGAAAGGGGTGGAGAGCAAACGCAAATGTTCTGTTTGCGGGGCAACACCGGGTGGCGATTGAGGCTTCAGCGTCGGGAGTCCATCCCTGCATCGCGCCAGCCCTCGACCAGACGGATGAAGCTATCCTGTTTGGCCGGGCTCACCCCGGGCTCGACCTGCCCCAGTCCCCACACCCCGCCCAGCACCAGCATCAGCACGAGTCCGAGCCCTCCGAGCGCCTGCGTAAGCCCGCGCGGCACAAGCCAGCGCGTGGTGGCCCACGCCAGGAGCGCCAGCACCCCGACCACCAGCGGGAGCAGGGTCCACGGGGAGGCGGACCCCAGCCCGAGCGAGAGCGCGTTTTCGCTGACGTAGCCCGCGCCCAGCAGGGGAAGCACGATGTCGGGCAAGGGGTTCGTAAAATAGGGCGGCAGCTCGGGCATCGTCGCCGCCCCGAGCTGGGTGTACACCACGCCCCAGACGATGAGGCCCAGCGCCAGCAGCGCGGCCCAGAAATGGCGCCGGCAGCCCTCCAGGCCCACGGCGGCCAGCACCGCCCAGGCCCCCAGCGAGGGCACCAGCAGGCGCGGGCCAAAGCCCCAGCCCGCAAACCACATATTGGCGCTGGAGACGACCGCCAGATAGGCCAGCACCACCGCGCTGAGCAGCAGGCTGAGTGCCGGTCGACGCTGATAGAGCAGGTATGCCCCCGGGATCGCCAGCAGCACCCAGGGCGACGAGGGCAAAAGCCCCCGATGCATGCTCAACACAATGCCCTCAAAGTACTCCCACTTCGGGAGCGTCACCCCGCCCACGCCCTGCGTGTGCAAATCGCTGAGATGGTCGTTGACCAGGTGGTGGTACGAGAGTTCCAGGGGGCCCCCGAAGGCCGCGTTATTGTAGGCGAGCAGGAGCAGAAGCGGGCCGAGCGCCCCCAATCCAAACCCCACCCACACCGGCCAGCGTCTTAAGCCCGGCTCCAACACCACGTAGGCGGCCAGCAGCACGCAGGCCACGCCCGCCTGAAACTCGATGAGCCCCGCCACCCCGGCGGCCAGCCCCGCACCGAAGGCGGCCAGCACCCCACCTCGGAGCTCCGATACACCGCCTGCGACCCGCTCTCGCGCACGCTCCAGCTGCCAGAGCGCCACCAGCAGCGCCACCGCCACGGCGTGATGGCCAAAAAACGCCCCCGAGTAGTGAAACGCCGCGCTCCCCAGCATCCACGCCACCGTGGCCAGCTCAATGCTCCCTTCGGAGACCTGCAAACGCTTTAAGATGCCCCGCAACGCCACCATCCCCAGCGCCGCCAGGGGCAGCATCACGCCCAGGCGAAAGAGCATCAAAAGCGACTCGAACGCCCACTCCCCCGCCCCGAAGAGCATCGCGATCGCGTACACCGGCAACGCCAGAAAACTCAGCCCGGGAGCCTTGTCGGTGTAGTAGTGCCCCTCAAACGCCGCCAGATCAAAGACGCGCCCAAAGCGCTCCATGGGCACGTCGATGGCCAGGGTGCCTTCATGCAGCATGGCCCAGGTCAGGTAGATGCGCGTGCGCTCGTTGGGCGCGCTGACGTCGAGGAAGAGCCAGGAGAAGCCCACGCAGAAGAGCGTTATCGCCAGTGTCGCCCTCCAGCGCGACCAGATCCTGTGCATCTCACCTCCTCGGGGTAACGCGATCGAGAGCGCGAGAGGCTAGAGTGTGTGGTAGAGCAATGCAAGGGACCTGCGGCGCCCCGCACCTTGCGGCTCAAGCCTTCCCCTCGCCGCGCCCTCCGCCGGAAATACCTGCAACGTCCCCCGACATCCTCCTCTGCGGCAGCCCTATCCCTCCCCCCCTTTCTGCCGCGGCTTTTTCCCCTTCCCTTCCTTCGCTCTCCCCCTCCCCCACCCGCGACTCCTTCCATGCTCGACCTTCTGCGCCACCGTAGCCTGGCCGCTCAGCGCCGCTTTTTGATCCTCCATGCCCTGCCCCTGATGCTCTTGCTGCTGGGGCTCAAGAGCGCACGCGTACTCAAACGCGCGCACATCGAGGGCGTTCTCGGCGCGCTGGATCTCTTTAAATCCGAGCTGCTCTTCGGGCTGGGGTTTGCGCTGGCAGGCGTCTCTCTGCTGGGGTTTCTCCGCTCGTCTCGCGCGCGCACGATCACACACGTTGCGCTGGGCGGGGTCGCCGCGCTGGTCGCCGGGGTCGAGATCGTCGCGCACCATTTTTACATCTCGACCGGCTCCACCCTGGATGCCTCCCTCCTGATGTTCTCGCTGAAAAACTTCGAGGAGACCTGGAACGTGATCTCCAGCGAGGTGCCCTGGTGGACTCTGGGCGCGCTGATCGTAGCGGTGGTCTTCTTTCTAACAGGGCCCCTGCTGCTGCAACGCCGTGACTCGCCGGACCCCCTCGCTGACACAAGACCCTGGTCGGGGGCGATGCTGGCGGGTTCGGTCTGTATGCTGGCACTGGCCTGCACGCCTCCGCTGGCCGAGCCCTACGCGCCCTTTGCGCGGGCTTCGGTGGTGAACCTGGGGATGAGCGCGCTGGATCGAGGCGGGGACCAGGACGTCACGATTGTTGCGCGCCCCGACCTCTCAAAAGCCTCGCTCGTTGCGTCGACCGAAACCCACGGGGCTCGACCGAAACACGTCGCGCTGATCGTGCTCGAGTCGACCCGCGCCCGCTCGCTCTCGGTCTACAACCCGGAGCTCGACACCACTCCCTTTCTCGCCGCGTTGGCCGAGAAGAGTCTGGTGGCCGAGCGGGCCCACGCCGTCGTGCCGCATACCTCCAAGGCGCTGGTGGCCACGCTCTGCGGCATCGAGCCGCGGCTCAACATGCCTATCACCGAGTCCTACCCGGGCGCGCTTCCGGCGCGCTGCCTGGCCGATCTGCTTCGCCAGCGAGGCTTTGCGACGGCATTCTTCCAGTCGGCCACCGAACATTTTGAGGGGCGACGCCAGCTCATCGACAACATGGGCTATGAGCACTTTTTGCCGGTCGACGAGATGCGCACCCGCGGCTTTGAGAAGGCCAATTATTTTGGCTACGAGGACGACATCATGCTCGAGCCCGGCCGCACCTGGCTGAGCGAGCAAAAGAAGCGCCCCACCTTTTTGACCTACCTCACCCTGACCCCGCACCACGACTACCTGGCCCCGGAGCGCTACGGGCATCACGATTTTGACCCGGATGAGGAGCTCAACGACTACCACAACACCATCCGCTACGTGGACCACTTCGTGGCCAACGTCATGGCGCAGTACAAGGAGCTGGGGTTCTATGAGGACACCCTCTTTGTGATCGTCGGCGACCATGGCGAGGGCTTTGGTGAGCACGGACGTCGCCAGCACGACAACGTGATTTACCAGGAGGGGCTGCATATCCCGATGATGCTCTACAGCCCCGCGCTTCCCGACCTGGCTGGCCGCGTTGAGCCCCCGGTCAGCCAGATCGATCTTTTGCCCACCATCGCCTCCCTTCTGGGCTACGCGCTCGATACGGATTACCCGGGCGTTGATCTGCGGGAGGCCCCCGAAGAGCGCTCCATCTTCTCGCATTGCTGGTACGAGCGCCGCTGCATGGCCAGCATCCGCGGCGACGATAAGTACATCCACCACTTTGATACGCAGCCCGACGAGCGTTTTGACCTGGGCGCCGACCCACTGGAGACGAGCTCGGCGCTGGCGCGTCATGACGACAACGCCGCCCGGGAGCGGGAGCTGCACACGTGGCGCGCCTCGGTGAACGCCTGGCACGCACAGCACAGCCTGCAGCTGCTCGATGGCAAGATCCTCGATGCGATGCCGCCCGTAGAGCATGAGGTCAACGTCACCCTCGGGGACTTTGCACGCATCCGCGGCTACTCCCTCTCCACCGACGCGCTGCGTCCGGGAAGCAAAGCGACGATCACCTACGTCTTTGAGGCCTTGAAGCCCATTCCCGAGGGCTGGCTGCTCTTTGTGCACGGCAACGGGCCGCATAAAACCAAAAACCTGGACCACGTCCCGGTCAACGGACTCCATCCCTTGCACCGCTGGAAGCCCGGGGAGTTTATTGTCGACGAGCAGACCTTCCACGTGCCGCGGGACTGGCGCCCTGGCGAATTCAAGCTGCGCATCGGCATCTACCACAAGGAGAAGGGACGCGTGGAGGTGAGCGGGGACGTGCCGATCACCGACGATCATCGCGCGACCCTTTTTACGATGCCGGTGGAGCGGTGACCGACGCGCCCCCCCCCCCTTGCATCACGACTGTCTCCTTGCTAGCAGAACGCCCGTTCATTCCAGACAATGGCTCCCTCTTTGGAACGAGGCTTTTATGAAGTTCAACATTTGGGCATTGGCGGCGCTCGGCGCCTTGATGATCACCACTGGTTGTGAGGGCGAGGAGCCCGCCCCCGATCCCATTGTGGAACACGGAGAGCTGCGCCTGGAGCGCGTCTTTCCCACGGACACCCACCCCGGCCAGGAGTTTGAGTCCTGTGTCTTTGCCTCGCCAATGCACTACCACGACGGTGCGCAGGACTGGGTGCTGGCGATGACCGGTGAAGGTCAGCTCGCCGCCCACGATGTGGCCACTGGCGAGGTGGCCTGGTCGGTGGAGCTGCCCGCGCCGGAGGGTGAAGGGGTGTTTGCGCTGGCGCAGCCGGCCTGGCTCGATGATTCGCGCCTGGTGGTGGCCTACCACACGGTGCCCGCCGATCATGAAGCGCCCTACGACGCCAACGTGCAGCGCTTAAGCCACCGGGTGGTCGTGGTGGACCTGGCCCAGCGCGCGATCTCCTCGGAGTTTGAACCGCTGACCCTGGAGGCCACGCTCCCGGCCAACGATGACGCCACCCTGAGCTTCAGGCCGGAGCGGGCCCTCAGCCGTGGCGACGTGGTGATTGGCCGCCCGGCCGGCGCCACCCTGGGGCGCGCCTACATCACCCTGGGCAATACCCGCGACATTCAGCCCTGGCACGGCTGGGCCTTTGAGATCGACCTGGACGCCTGGGCCGACCAGGGCGCTGGCGAGGCGATCCACGCGGTGTTCAACACCACGCCCGAGCCCGACGAGAACTGCGGCCCGGAGGGCACCTCCGGCTCGCGCGAACGCCGCTGCGGTGGCGGCCTGTGGGCGCCCACCGGCCCCCTCCTGGTCGAGGAAGAAGGCGGCGGCTACCACCTGATCGTGGGCGCCGGTAACGGCCAGCTCAACCTGGACCGCCAGGACTACGCCAACACCCTCCTTCGCCTGGGCCCCGGACTCAGCTTTGAGCCGATGTGCGACGCCGAGGCCTGCGCCGACTTCAACCCCGACGCTCCCTCCCTCGAATGTGTCGAGAGCTGCCAGGATCTCTTCATCCCGCGCCTGCTCGCAGGCCAGGCCCCGCCGCGCCCCGCCGACGGGCGCTGCACCGACGAGATGACGCTCTTTGAGTGCTGGCAGGAGATGGACTACATCGGCGGCAGCACACCCGCCCGGGTCGAACTTGGCGAGGGGGCGGTGCTGGTCTACCCCACCAAGGATGGCCACGCCTACCTGGTCGACGCCGAGCACATGGGCACGATGCACGATCGCCATAAGCTCGTGGATCTCTGCGGCACCGCCGACGACGCCTGCCGCAAGACCTGGGCGGGAATGGCCGTCACCCAGCCCCTGATCATGACCACCGAGGAGGGGCCGCTCGCGTTGATCCCCACCTTCATGCCCGACAGCACGCACGCCGCCGGCGTGGTGGCACTGGCCATCGTGGACACCGAGGACGGCCCGCGCTTTGAGCGGCGCTGGGAGTTCCCGACATTCGACAAAGCCGAGGCCATCACCCGCTTTCGCGAGCACCCGGGCCGCGTGGTCGCCGCGCCGCTTAAGGAAGGCGGCGAGCCGGTGGCCTGGCTGGTGGAGGTCGGCGATCCCGGGGCGACGGGGCGTTTGATCGCGCTGGACCCGCTCACCGGCGAAGCCCTCTTCGACGCCGACCTGGCCGGCCGTGGCCAGCGCTACACCTGGCCCTTGCGCGTTGATGACCGCATCTTTGTCTCGTCCTGCCCGAGCGACCGGGCGGCCAGCCGCCTGGAAGGCTACCAGCTGGTGCCCGTCGACTAACTCCGTCGACTAACCCCGGCGAGCAAGCGCGCGCCGCGCTACCCGCTACAAAGAAACCTCGCCAGGCCTGTGCCTGGCGAGGTTTTTTGCTCGTGGGTCGGGCGCTCCGACCGCCGCCTGGTTCCGGCGAGTGACTTTGAAGTGACGAACACCCCATCAACGCCTTCATCCCCCCTTCGTCACGTCAACGAACCCCCTCTCAAGCTCGTAAGCCCCCCTTCGTCAACGCGACGAATACCCCCTTATGGGTAAATTTTGAGCGACTGCGATTCGACGAACACCCCCTTATGGGCAATTTCGACGGTGCTGTGACGTGACGAACGCCTCCCGCACGTGTTCAGGTCCCCTTCGTCGAGACACGCCGGCTTTAGCTCAGAGCTCCCCGGCCTCGATCTGCCGGCAGATCACACACGTCTCCAGGTCGTGGCCGCGGGCCGGGCAGTACTCGCGGCCGTAGAAGATGATCTGGAGATGGCGAGCGTTCCAGGTGGACTCGTCAAAAAGCTCGCGCAGGTCGTCTTCGGTCTGGCGGACGTTTTTGGCTTTGCTTAAGCCCCAGCGCTCGGCCAGGCGGTGGATGTGGGTGTCGACGGGAAAGGAGGGCACGTCGAACCACTGCGAGAGCACGACCTGGGCGGTTTTTCGGCCGACGCCCGGGAGTTTGGTGAGCTCTTTGAGCGTGCCGGGCACCTCGCCATCGAACTCATCGACCAGCATATGCGAGAGCGCGTGCACGTTTTTGGCTTTGGTGGGGGCGAGCCCGCAGGAGCGGATGGTGTGCTGGATTTTATCGACGGGCTGGCGGGCCATGTCATGGGGGTTGTCGGCCAGCGCGAAGAGGTCGGGAGTGACCATGTTGACGCGTTTGTCGGTGCACTGCGCCGAGAGAAGCACGGCGACGAGCAGCGTGTAGGCGTCTTTATGGTCCAGGGGCACGGGCGTGGTGGGGTAGAGCTCGTCGAGGATCTGGCCGATGGTCTCGGCGCGGGCTTTTTTTGCCTTCTTAGTGCGCAACGTCTTCGTCACTTCTTGACCTCAATGCATCGAAACAAACGCTCGCCAGGGGGGCCGAGCGCGGCCTGGCCGGCTTCAACGCCGGCCGAGGCGCGGTAGATACCAATCAGGGCAGGGATATAGGCCAGAAGCGCCAGGGGCAAGAAGAGCGCGCAGTTGAGCGTGGCCATCAGCACAAAGGCGTAACACAGAAGGTAGATCGCGCCGGCGGCTTTGGCGTGGTGCAGACTAAAGGGATTGTCGCGCAGCACGAGGGGCACGAGAAAAAAGGGCACACCAAAGAGCACCGAGCAGTAGCTGAGCACGGCCAGGCCCGCGCCCTTTTCGCGATCGAAGTAGAGAAAACGCCGGGGGCGGCGGCGCTCCTCGTCGGTGCGGTGGGGCGACCTGGCGTCGAGGGTGGCGGAGGGAAGCGGCCGGAGCTCGGTGTGGCGCAGCGGGCGCTCTTGAAGTTCGACCAGGAGGCGGCGCATCGCCTCGTCTGCGGGGTCAAGGGTCTGGGAGGTGGGGGTCTTGCCCCTGCTCCCCCGGTCCTTAACTGCGTCATCGCTCATAGGTGTCCCCGTGCGCTGGCCTCAGAGCACATTATGGCCACGCGGGCCACGGTGACCACCGCCGCGGAGGTTTGGGCCGATGGACCTGGCGCGCATCTCACGGCTTGAGTTTGACGCGCTGACCCTCATAATGCAGGCGCCAAAACGACCGATGTATGCCTCAACACGCTCAACCAAAAAGGATCAAAAGATGTCGACTCGCACCGAATACGACTCGATGGGCGCGGTGGAAGTGCCCTCCGACGCCTACTGGGGCGCGCAGACCCAGCGCTCCATCCAGAACTTCAAGATCGGCGGCCACCGCATGCCCCGGCCCATGATCAAGGCGTTAGGGATGGTCAAGCACGCCACCGCCGAGGCCAACTGCGGCCTGGGGATTCTGAGCGACGATAAGAAGAAAGCGATTCAGGCCGCCGCTCAGGAGGTCATCGACGGAAAGCTCGATGAGCATTTCCCGCTGGTGGTCTGGCAGACCGGAAGCGGCACGCAGACCAACATGAATACCAACGAGGTCATCGCGAACCGCGCCATCGAGATGCTCGGCGGCGAACTGGGCTCCAAGAGCCCGATTCACCCCAACGACGATGTGAACAAGAGCCAGTCGACCAACGACAGCTTTCCCACGGCCAGCGCCGTGGCGATCGTCGACCAGTTTGAGAGCGCGCTCCTTCCGGCGCTGGCGCACCTGCGCGACGCGCTCGACGCCAAAGCCGCCGCGTTTGCCGACATCGTGAAGGTGGGACGCACCCACCTGATGGACGCCACGCCGCTGACCCTGGGTCAGGAGTTTTCGGGCTACTCGGCGCAGCTGACCTACGCCGAGCGCGCCGTCCGCCAGTCGCTGGAGCTTCTGGTGGAGCTGGCCATCGGCGGCACCGCGGTGGGAAGCGGCCTGAACACGGTCGAGGGTTACGATAAGGCGGTCTGCGACGCGCTGGCCGCCATGAGCGGCTACGACTTCAAGCCGGCGCCCAACAAGTTTGCGCTGCTCGCCGGCAAAGAGGCGATCGTGGAGGCCCACGGCGCGCTCAAGACGCTGGCGACCTCGCTCAACAAGATCGCCAACGACATCCGCTGGATGGGCAGCGGCCCCCGCTGCGGATTTGGCGAGCTGACGCTGCCGAGCAACGAGCCCGGCTCCTCGATCATGCCCGGCAAGGTCAACCCGACCCAGTCCGAGGCGATGACGATGGTCTGCGCGCACGTCTTCGGCAACGACGCGGCCGTGGGCTTTGCGGCGGCCAACGGCAACTTTGAGCTCAACGTCTACAAGCCGATGCTCGTGCATAACGTGCTCGAATCGACGCGCCTGCTCACCGACGCGATGCACTCCTTCACCGACAACTGCGTGGTGGGCATTGAGCCCAACCGCGAGCAGATCGCCGAAGATCTGGAGCGCTGCCTGATGCTGGTGACCGCGCTCAACCCGGTGATCGGCTACGACAAGGCCGCCGAAGTCGCCAAGAAGGCCCACAAAGAGAACACCACGCTGCGCCAGGCCATCACCGAGCTGGGGTATTTGAGCGGCGAGGAGTTCGATAAGGCGATCAACCCCAAAGCGATGACGCATCCGAAGGCGAAGGCGTAACGCTATGGATCTGACGCGCCCCTCCGCACAGCTTTTACTCTCGGCCTACGCCCAGGGGATTTTCCCCATGGCGCATCCCGAGGAGGAGGGGCGCGTCTACTGGTACGCGCCCGATCCGCGGGCGATTTTGCCGCTCGACGGCCTGCGCATCTCCCGGCGTTTTCGGCAAACTCTGCGCAAGAAACCCTATGAGATTCGCTTCAACACGGATTTTGAGGGTGTCATCGAAGCCTGCGCCGAGCCGCGGCCCGACCAGCCGCAGACGTGGATCTCCGAGGGCATTAAGGAGGTCTACACCGAGCTCCACCACCTGGGGTTTGCCCACTCGGTCGAAGCCTGGGAGGGTGAGCGGCTGGTGGGCGGTCTTTATGGCGTGGCGCTGGGCGGGCTTTTTGCCGGCGAGTCGATGTTTCATCGGGCCACCGACGCCTCCAAGATCTGCCTTGTGCATCTGGTGGAGCGGCTCAAGGCGCGGGGGTTTAGCCTGCTCGATGTGCAGTTTCAGACCTCGCACCTGGAGCGCTTCGGGGTGATCGAGATCAGCCGCGAAGCTTATGAAGCGCAGCTTTCGAAGGCGCTTACGCTCGACTGCGCGTTTGCGTGAGCGGAGCGCACGCGTCGACCGGTAGATTGCTTGCCTCTGGCCAGATGCGCTTAGGTTGGCGCCCGTCAATCCCGCACACACGAGCAGCATGGCGTCGGGACTCCCCCTGGCTTGCATCCGGGCCGCCTTGCTGCCCGGGCCTCGATGACCTAGAAAGGGCGTTTGGCCGCCCGCGTCGGTGGGCCAGCCCCACCTCTGAAGAACCCAAGACATTCAACCTGACTGACCCTGTGTAGGACACCTTTTATGGAAGATTCCAAACGCCATCTCATCGTCACCCAGGGTGACATCACGCTGATCTCGATGCCCGAGGGGGCTCTGGTCAACCCGTCGAATACCGGGCTGATCCTCAACAGCGGCGGCAGCAGCGACAACACCGTGAGCAACGCGATCGCGCGCCGCGGCGGTCCTTTTATGCAGCAGACCCTGCATATGACGCGCAGCGGGCTGCGCAACAACCGTCTGGAGCCGGGCCGCGCCGTCGCCACCGAAGCCGGTCAGCTTCCGGTCAAGCGCCTGATTCACGTCTCGATCGTGGGCGCCAAGAAGATCAACGCTCGCCTGATCTCCAATGCGATCCTCAACGCGTACGATTTGGCCGACGAGCTGGAGCTCAAAGCGGTGGCATTTCCGGCGATCGGCTTGCAGATGGGCGGCATTACGCTGGAAGAGTTCATGGACATCTTCTGGCGGATCACCGGCGAGGAGCTCCCGCGTCTCAAACACGTGCGTCAGGTCTACCTCTGCCTCTTCAGTGGCGAGGAGTACGAGGCCGGAAGCGCATACGCCGAGAAGAACGTCGATGAGCTTCCGGAGTCGATCGACCTGGAGATCAGCGAATCGGGCTTTGCGCGCGGGCTCTTTGGTTGATGGGCGAGGCGGCTGAGGGGCGCGGACGAGGCAAGTTGATCCTCTTTGGGGAGCACGCCGTGGTGCACGGCTATGCGGCGGTGGCCTGCGGGCTGCCGCTGGGCGCGGTGGCGTGTGTGCGCCGGGGGCACTCGGAGTCGTTTCGCGTGGATCATCCCGCCGGGAGCTTTGAGGCCGAGGGCAAGGTGCTTGAGGCCGCGCGCGGCATCGTGGCGCGCTTCGGGCTCCGGCTCGAGGAGCTCGACGGCTTTGTGCGTCTGGAAGTCCCGGTGGGCGCGGGGATGGGGAGCTCGGCGGCGCTGGCCGTGGCGCTGGCCCGCGCCGCGCAAAAGCTCTCAGGGCGCGGCGACGCGCAGACCGTCGAGGAGGCGGTGAGCTTTGCCGAGGGTCTTTTTCACGGCAAAGCCTCGGGCATCGATCAGAGCGCGGCGTTGGGTGGCGGGGTGTTTGCGTTTAAGCGCGACGGTGCAGGAGGCCCCCCGACCATCGAGCCTGTGCGCGCGCCGACGCTCCGGCTGGTGGTGGCTCAGGTGGCCCCCTCGGCCTCCACCGCCGAGATGGTGGCGTCGGTGAGTGCGCTGGCCGAGCGGCGCAGCTCGACGGCGGCCATCTTCGAGGCCATCGGGCAGGTTGCCACCGAGGGTCGCCAGGCGCTGGAAGCCGGCGATCTTCAGGCGGTCGGGGAACTTATGAACATCAACCAGGGGTTACTCGCAGCGCTGGGCGTGTCGATCCCTGCGATCGACGAGGCCTGCCGTCTTGCACGCGACGCCGGCGCATCGGGCGTGAAGCTGACCGGCGCCGGAGGTGGCGGTTGTGTCGTGGCGCTGGGCCCCGATGAGGCTACAACCCGGGCGATACAGGAGGGCTGGGAGGTGCGCGGCTGGCCCGTCTACACCTTCACCCTCGAGAGCTAAAGGACACCATGTTTGCCTTTCCCCCTTACAACACCTCGACGCCTCCGATGGAGGCGACGGCCTTTGCCCACCCCAACATCGCGCTGGTGAAGTACTGGGGCAAACGCGACACCGAGCTCAACCTGCCGGTGGCCGGAAGCCTCTCTCTGACCCTGGGGGGCCTCTCCACCACCACACGGGTGCGCTACCGCGAGGATATCAATCGCGACATCGTCATCCTCGACGGCAAAGAGTTGCGTCAGGGCAGCCGCGCCTACCAGCGGGTCGTCGAGTTTGTGCAGCTGGTGCGCAATGAGTCCAACCACGACTATTTTGCCGAGGTGGAGACATCCAACGACTTCCCCACTGCGGCCGGGCTGGCGTCTTCGGCCTCGGGTTTTGCGGCGCTGGCGTTGGCAGCGACGTCGGCCGCCGGGCTGCATCTTCTCGATGAGCAGCTCTCGGCGCTGGCGAGGCGCGGATCGGGCTCGGCAGCGCGCTCGATCTACGGCGGTTTTGCCGAGATGCGCCGCGGCAGCCGCAAAGATGGGCACGACGCTTTTGCGGTGCCCATCGCCGGACCGGAGCATTGGGACCTGCGCTGCGTGGTGGCTGTGACCACCCAGGGTGAGAAAGAGATCAGCTCCACCGAGGGCATGCTGCGCACCCAGGAGAGTTCGCCGCTCTTTAAACCCTGGGCCGACACGGTTGCGGGCGACATTGTAGAGGCCACCGCGGCCATTCAGGCCCGCGACTTCCAGGCGTTGGGACGCGTCGCTGAGCGCTCCTGCCTGGGCATGCATGCGAGCGCGATGGCCGCCGACCCCGGGGTGATCTACTGGAACCCCACCACCCTGGAGCTCATCCACCGGGTGCGGCGTGCGCGGCGCGACGGGTTGCAGGTCTTCTTGACGATCGACGCTGGCCCGCACGTCAAAGTCTTCTGCCCGGCGCGGGAACTCTCGGCGGTGCGCTCGGTGTTGGGGCAAATCGGCGGCGTCACCGACCTGATCGTCGCTCGCCCCGGTGAGGGTGCCGCGCTGGTCGCCACCGAGACGGTTGACGCCTAATGCCGACACGTCTCTGACGTGAATTCAAACCCTTCACGGGGGGGGCCGGCCCCCGGTTGACACCGGCCGGCGGCGAGGGTCAGATTGCCGCCACCCGAACGTGCTTACCTGTTGTGCGCCTCGCTTTTGTGGCGAGCGTGATGGACTGGACGTACCTGTCGCCCCGAGCCTTATGATGCCCCAGAAATTCGACCTGTCTCGCTTCACTCAAAAAGCCCGCAAAGCGCTGGAGCGCGCCCAGGGCCTCGCAAAGACGCTGCGCCATGATCACGTCGAGGTGGAGCATACGCTGCTGGCGATGCTCGAGCAGGACGACTCGGTGGCCACAAGCCTCCTGGAGAATCTGGGCGCCAACCCCAAGGCCCTGGGCCGCAAGCTCATCGATGAGCTGGAGCTCTTGCCCAAAACCTACCGCAACCAGGAGCAGCCCTTTGTGAGCAAAGATCTGCTCGGGGCGCTTCAGGAAGGCGGGGAGCTTGCCAACACCCTGGGCGATCAGTTCACCAGCAGCGAACATCTGCTGATCGCCTTTGCGCGCCGCACGTCGAGCTACGCGGGCAAACAACTTCGTGAGGCCGGAGCCACCGCCGAGAAGTTGGAGGAAGCGGTCAGAAAGGCGCGGGGCGGACAGAAGATCACCAGCGCCGAGGGCCCCGTCTCCGAGATTCTGGGCAAGTACGCCCAGGATATCACCGCGATGGCCGAGCGCGGCGAGCTCGATCCGGTGATCGGACGCGACGCCGAGATCCGGCGTGTGATGCAGGTGCTCACCCGGCGCACCAAAAACAACCCGGTGCTCCTCGGGCACCCCGGCGTGGGCAAAACCTCGATCGTCAACGCCCTGGCCCAGCGTCTGGTCGCCGGCGATGTTCCCACAGGCCTTGCCGGCAAGCGCCTGATGCGCCTGGATCTGGGCGCGCTGGTGGCCGGCACCAGCCTGCGCGGGCAGTTCGAAGAGCGCATCAAGACCGTGGTTCAGGAAGTGGTCAACAGCCGGGGCCGCATCATTCTCTTCATCGACGAGCTCCATCAGCTGGTGGGCGCCGGGGGCAAAGACAGCTCCATGAACGCCTCCAACATGCTCAAGCCCGCCCTGGCTCGCGGCGAACTCAGCTGCATCGGTACCAGCACCGTGGAGGAGTACCGCCAGCATGTGGAGGCCGACGCCGCGCTGGAGCGCCGCTTCCAGTCAATCCACGTGGAGGAGGTCTCCACCGATGGTTGCGTCTCGATCCTGCGGGGCATCAAGCAGGGCTTTGAGATTCACCACGGCGTGCAGATCGACGACAGCGCGCTGGTGGCCGCCGCCCAGATGACGGCGCGTTATGTGCAGGATCGCTACCTGCCCGACAAAGCCATCGACGCCATCGATGAGGCCGCCAGCCGCCTGCGCCTGGAGATCGACAGCAAACCCACCGAACTCGACGCGCTGGAGCGCCGCATGCACGCGCTCGAGATGGAGCGTCAGGCGATCGCCGAGGCTACCAATCCCGAGACGGTCGAGGAGCGCACCGAGCTTGAGAACCGCATCGAGAGCCTGCGCGAAGAGGCCGCGCGCCTGCGCGTGCGCTGGGAGACCGAAAAGGTGGTGCTGGATGAAATCACCACCATCAAAGAGGAGCTTGAGGCCACCGAAAAGACCTCTCAGGAGGCCCAGCGCGCCGGCGAGCTGGGGCGCGCAGCCGAGATCCGCTACAGCGTGCTGCCCAGGCTCAAGCAGAAGCTGGAGGCCGCCCAGGCCCGGATGAGCGAGCTCCATAAAGAAGAGCGGCTGCTCAAAGATTACGTCGACGCCAACGATATCGGCGAGGTGATTGCGGATTGGACCGGCATCCCGGTGAGCAAGATGCTGGAGTCGGAGCGCGAGAAGCTGCTCAACATGCCCGATCGCCTGCGCCAGCGTGTGGTCGGGCAGGACTCGGCGATTGAGACCATCTGCAGCGCCATCTGGCGCTCGCGCGCGGGCCTTCAGGACCGCAACCGCCCCATCGGCAACTTCATGTTCGTGGGCCCCACCGGCGTGGGCAAGACCGAGCTGGCCAAGGCCCTCTCGGAGTTCCTCTTCGACAGCGAAGACGCCATCGTTCGCATCGACATGTCGGAGTACATGGAGCAGTCCAAGGTCAACACGCTCATCGGCTCGGCCCGCGGCTATGTGGGCAGCGAACAGGGCGGCGTGCTCACCGAGGCGGTGCGCCTGAAACCCTACAGCGTGGTCCTCTTCGACGAGGCCGAAAAGGCTCACCCCGACGTCTTCAACCTGCTCTTGCAGCTGATGGATGAGGGGCGCCTGACCGACAGCCAGGGCCGCCGGGTCGACTTCACCAACACCCTGGTGATTCTCACCTCCAACGTGGGCAGCCGCGAGATCATGGATTTGAGCGGCAAGGCCTCGGGCGAGGAGATGACCGACGCGGTGCAGGAGATTCTGCGCGATCACTTCCGCCCGGAGTTTCTCAACCGCCTCGATGCGCCGATCGTCTTCCAGGCCCTCGACAAAGACGCCATCCGCCTGATCGTCGACATTCAGAAGAAGCGTCTTCGCAAGATGCTGGCCGAGCAGCGCATGACCATCGAGGTCAGCGACGCCGCCAAAGACTTTCTGGCCGAAGAGGGCTTTGAGCCCGAGTACGGCGCGCGCCCCCTTAAGCGCGCCATCGGCAACTTCATCCAGGACCCGCTGGCCGTGGAGGTGCTCGAAGGCAAGTTCGTCGCCGGCGACCACGTCGTCGTGGAGGTCGCCGAGGATGGGGAGTCGCTCGTCTTTAAAAAAGGTGAGCGCGACGCCGGTTAAGGCGCACGCAGCGTGAGGTAGGCAAGCGCGGCGACGACCAGCACGATGATCACCGCAACCCGGGGCCACCTCAGCCCGGCGCGGGCTTCCTCAGCGCGCTCTTCTGCACGAACCACCGCAGAGCCCTCGGCTAAAGCCGAGGGCTCGCTTGTTTCTGCGGGCTCCTCGCGCGCCACGCTGATCAGCGGCCCCGACGAGAGGTGGCTCTTGAGCGCGCGATTTTTCTCAGGATTCTCCATCTCCAACCCCAGCCAGGGCGCCGGCAGCATGACCATGCCAAAGCCCTTCTGCTCGCGGGTGGGAAGCTCATCCAGGCTCAAATAACGCCGAAAAATCTCGGCGCGCCCAAAACGTTTCTTGGCCAGGGGTTGCAGCGTACGCGCCAGCAGCAGAGTGATGCCGGGCATCGCCAGCGCCTCAATGCGCTCATACGCCGTGAAGCTCAGCGGGCTCTCCACCCGCGCGCGAGGCTCCTCGCCGCTGAGCAAAAAGCTCATCAGGGCGCCGGCGCCGTAGATGTCAGCTGCGGCGCGCAGCATCGTGCCGGAGGTCTCTTCGCGAACCTCCGGGGCGGTATAGGCCGGGTGGGTATTGAGCTGCCAGGGCTTGAGCTTGACGCCTTTGCTCACCACACAGCCCGGGAGCTGAGCGCGCAGGGTGTCGTCGCCCTGAAGGACAAAACGCCGCGGGTCAAAGTCGCGCCAGTAATAGCCGGCCTGATGCGTGGCCACGAGCAGGTCGCCGAGCTGCGCCATGATCGTAAGCGCGAGTTCCGCGGGCATGCCCTCCGGCCAGCGCGTCTGCACGGCCTCAAAAAGCGTGGGCCCCTCGCAGCGTTCGATCACCAGGAGCGGCTCCCCCGCCCCGCCCGGCCCTTCTTTAATGTCCAGCAGCTCGATCTTACGCGCGACCACCCCGCCCTCGGAGAGCGCGTCGAGGTAGTCGGCCAGGTGGCTGAGCTGCTCACGACGCGTGGCGACGTAGGCCACATCATTAAGGCGAGCCTCATCGTAGCTGAGCGCCAGGCCGAGATGTTCGCGCCCGGCGCCCGCTTCGGCGATGGCGACGATCTGCAGCTCGTCGCGCTCCTCGCGCAGCGCAAGCGCCTGAAAGCCCGTGGGCTGGTCGTGGATGTCGATGAGGGCCGGGGTGTCGTCCATGGTCATGCTCTCGGTGGTGATACGGATCGCCGCGCGAGGCAGCGTCTGATACGGGCGGCGACCATACTCTCCCGCGCGCAGGAGGCAACTGCCATGCGGCGAGGCGTCGCAGGTTGGACGGGATAATGTTCAGGTTGTTGCGCGCCGCCTTGCCTGCTGACTTTTGCGGCTGATACTTTCGTACGCGACGACCACCCAACAACTCGGAGCACATCGATGAGGGCATCTCCCCACGCTCGCCAGCGCCTGGCGGTCCCCCTGATGACGGCCATCTTGAGTGGTGGTGCGGTGCTAAGCGGCACGCCGGAGCTTCGCGCCGAGGAGGAGGTCTGCGGGGGCTGGGAGGTCGGCCACCAGGTCGCCCAGATCAACGATGCGCGCCTGGCCGAATCCTCCGGGCTCGCCGCCGGCTGGCGAAACCCCGAGGTCCTCTGGACCCATAACGACTCCGGCGACCGTGCCCGCCTCTTCGCCCTTACCACATCTCCCTCCGACGAGACCGACGCCTCCCCGATCCTCACCGAACTCACCCTGGAGGGCATCGAAAACGTCGACTGGGAAGATGTGGCGATCGGCCCCTGCGCCGCCGGCAGCGACGCGTCGTGCATCTATGTGGCTGATACTGGAGATAACCTCAAAGAGCGCGAGGAGGTTGTGATCTACAGGTTTGAGGAGCCGCTTCTGGATGATACGCCCCCCACCCGACTCAACCTCAGCGAAGGCATCTCCTCGCAACGCTTCACCTATGAGGGAGGCCCCCGCGATGCGGAAGCCCTGCTCGTCGATCCTCAGAGCGCCGCGATCTTCATCATCGAAAAAGTCGACGAGGCCTCAAGCCGGGTCTTCGAGCTCTCCGGCGCGTTCGAAGATAACGCCGTGATTGAGGCGCAGCCTGTGGCCACATTGACCCTGGCCGAAACCCTCAGCTTTGGCCGCATGGTCACCGCCGCCGATGTGGCGCCTGACGGGCGCTCCTTTTCGCTGCGAACCTACACTCACCTCTACACCTACTGTGCCCCCGGTGGTGCTCTGCGCCAGGCGTTTGAGAGCGAACCTCAACGCCGCTTCGTCACCCCGGGCACCCTTCAGGGTGAGGCCCTGACCTACGCCCGTGATGGCGAATCAATATGGCTCACCAGCGAGCGCCTTCCCGCCCCGCTGCTGCGTGTTTCACGCGCTGATCCATCCCCCCGGCCAGTCCCCGCCGATACAGACACCGCCTCCGATTCGGCTGACCTCTCGGAGGACGCCGGTTCGGACACTGCCGAGAACAATCGCGACGCAGGTGACGACGATGACCTTCGCGACGCGACCGACGCATCGCGTTCGACACGAAGTGAAGGATGTTCGACGCTCGCCAGCGCGCCTTCCTCCGGCTATGTTCCGGGATGGATTCTCGGTCTTGTGATGGTTGCAGGACTGCGCGATATCTTCCGCCGTCTCGCGACACGCACTCCCCTGCCTATGCGATAGTTGCTTATGCGTGACACCCCGGTCATTCCTCCTTCCGAGGATACGCTCACCCAACCCGGCCCGGCGAGTTCCGAGGCCGAGCCGACCCGTGCTCTGGACGCGGATGCGGCGGACCGACTCGTCGAAGCAGGTTCCCAGCCCGAGGTTGGGCTCGATCGTGACAGCGCCCCGAGCGTGGAGGCTGAGCCCTCGACGCGAGCGGGCTCCCTGAGCAAAGGCAGCCTGATTGCCGGGCGCTACCGTCTCGATCGCCCGCTGGGTGACGGGGGCATGGGGCAGGTCTACCGCGCCGAGCACGTGCTGATGCGCAAGACCGTTGCCCTCAAAGTCCTGCACGCCGAGCTCACCGAAAACAAAGAGGTTGTGGCCCGCTTCCAGCGCGAAGCTCAAGCCGCGGCGCTCCTCGACAGCCCCCACGTCTGCCAGGCGACCGATTTTGGCCAGACCGACGATGGCGAGTTCTTCCTGGTCATGGAGTACCTCGAAGGCCAGACCCTGCACGAGGCGATGGCGCTGGGAAAGATGCCCCTGGTGCGCGCCGCGCATATCGCTCGCCAGATCGCCTCTGCGCTCGGCCAGGCCCACGCTCACGGCATCGTGCATCGCGACCTAAAGCCCGAAAACATCATGCTCGTCGATCGCGAGGGCGCCCCGGACTTCGTCAAGATCATGGACTTCGGCATCGCCCGCATCTCCATGGGCGAGGAAGCTGGTGCCGACAAACCCACGCGACTTACCCGTAAGGGCATGGTCTACGGCACGCCGCACTACATGGCCCCCGAGCAAATCGCCGGTGCCGAGGTCGACGCTCGCGCCGATCTCTACGCCCTGGGCGTGGTCTTGTTCGAAATGCTCACCGGCCAGCCCCCCTACGATGACGACAATGTTGCGCGGCTGATGGGCAAACACGTCACGCACCCGATCCCCACCCTACGCGAGCGCTGCCCGGAGGTGGCATTTCCCCAGGCGGCCGAACGCCTCATCGCGCGCCTTCTCGCAAAAGATGCCGACGCCCGCCCGGAGAGCGCTGAGGCACTCATTGAGACGATCGATACGCTCAACGACAGCCCCCTCACCGCGGCCATCGCCCCCATTGCCACAGCGGCGGCCAGCGCCGCTGGCGACTCTCTCAGCTCGCTGGGTCAGCGCGCCATCGACGTCAGCGGCCCCCTGCGTCATCGCGTCATCAAGGCCAGCGAGCCCCTGCGCGAGCGCTGGCGCACCGAAGTTCTCCCCCGCTGGAAGGCCCTCTCCGCGGATGAGCAGCGCCTTGTGCGCGGCCTGGCCATCGGCGCGCTGGTGATGCTCGTCTCCATCCTCGCGCTGACCATCTACGTCGTCAGCGGCGAAAGCCGCGCCCAGCGCCAGACCGAAGCCTCCCGCGAAGCCCTGATGGAAGATCCGCAGGTGCTCGAAGCCATCGCCGCAGCCCGAACCGGCGATCGCAGAGCCCTGGAAGCGCTGCTCCTTCAAAACCCCGATGACGCCGATCTTCGCTACCTGGCCTTGATGGCCGACCTGCATGTCGACCGCGAGGTCGATCTGCTCGAAGAGTCGCGCTCCATCGTAGCCGCCGATGAGCGCTATGCCCACGATCCGGCGCTGGTCGACGAAGTCGTCGCCCGTTTCGCTGCCGGTAGCGACGACGCCGCGACCTGGCTCAGAGATCATCTCACCTCGACGTCTCGCTCGGCCATCGCGCGCGTAGCCAGCCAGGGCGAGCGCGCCTCGCTTCGCCGGCGCGCCCACGCTTTTCTGGAGGAAGCTGACGCCCTGGACGACCTGGAGCGTTGGGAACGCCTGGGCGTCGAGCTGCGCGTGGCCGGAAACTGCGAGGACTACAAAGAAAAGATCGATGCGATCGTCGACCTCGATGACCCTCGCGCTCGCCCCACCCTCCAGGCGATGAGCGACTCTCCTAAAGTCGGTTGCGGATTTCTCAACCGGCGCGATTGCATCGCGTGCGTGCGCGACGACCTTAAACGCGCCTTAGAAGTCCTTCCGGAGCCCTGATCGTTACCCCTTAGTGCCGGTGAGACAGACCCTCGCACATGTAGGACGGTTCACCACCCTCAGTTGCGCCTCGGTCGCCCGCTCGCTAGACTCTGAGCTATTCACACGCTGTTTTCTGACAACGTTCTGACGGGAGCCTGACGCATGGTCACTTCACGCCGTCCCACCCCTGCACTCGCGCTACGGCGATGTCTGGGGCTGTCCCTCCTTCTCGCGACACTGAGCCTGGGCTCGGCGGCCTGCGGCGGCGATGACGTCGCCGACTCCAGCGATTGGAGCACCGATGAGCCTGACGCCGGTGGTGAGGCCGACGCCGACACCGCGCCCGTCGACGAGGAGCGCCCCGACGCCGAGCCCCTCGCGCCTCGCCCCGCATCCATCGTGACGGTGATCGAGGTACCGATGCCGGTGATTGCCGGTCAGCGCTTCGATGTGATGTGCGAATTCCTCGACGAAGCTGGCGATGCCATCGCGTACCCCGAAGGTGAAGCGCCACCTTTTCGTTTCGATCACTCCCCCTCGGGACTCCTCGAAGTTCGCTCCGGCCAGCTGGAAGCGCAACATGTGGGCCAGGCGACCATCGCCTGTGCCTCGCCAGCGCTGGGACTTCGCGATGAGACGCCTCCCTCCATCGAGATCGTCGCCGGTCCGCTCCACACTCTGAGCACCGAGCTCTCCAACTTCCAGGTCACCGCCGGTGACACGGTATCGGCCAGCTGTCGGGGCTTTGATGCGTTTTTTAACCCCGTCGATTTAAGCGGCACCGAGCTCCGCCTGATCTCGGATGTGACCAACAGCGGGGTGACGCTTGAAGGCCTCGATGCCACCATCACCACCGCCGGATTCTACAACTTAAGCTGCTTCGCCGAGGGCGTTGAGAACCTCAACGAGGTCACCCTGGAGGTCGTCCCCGATCTTCCCGCGGAGCTCATCGTCAGCGTGGTTCCCGACCAGCCGGTCTACGGCATCGGGCAAATCATCACGTTGAGCGCCGAAGCGCAGGACCGCTACGGCAACCTCGTCCCTCAGGCGCGCATCACCTACGAGTCGGTTCCGGCCGGCGAATCTTTTGGTGACGGCCGCTTCCGTTTCGACCAGGACGGCGTCTACACCCTGCGCGCTTCCATCGATGAGAACAACGCCACCGAGGCTCCGCTAAGCCGCGAGGTGGAGATCGTCGTCAACCAAAACGGTCCCTCGATCGTCTGCACCGGCCCCGGCGACGGCACGATGATCAATCATGCCCCCAACACGATGCTAACCTTCACGGGCACCGTCGAAGACAGCCTTGGCGTCGAAGAGGTGCTGGTCAACGGGAGCCCCGCCACGCTTGACGATCAGGGCGGCTTCAGCGCTCGCTTCCGCCCCCGATTTGGCATCAATTTTGTCGATGTGGTCGCCCGCGACACCTACGGCGAGGAGAGCGTTCGCACCTGC
The DNA here is from genome assembly GCF_004005565.1 of Lujinxingia sediminis. Taxonomy (NCBI): domain Bacteria; class Deltaproteobacteria; order Bradymonadales; family Lujinxingiaceae; genus Lujinxingia; species Lujinxingia sediminis. Next base: position 37,446 of record NZ_SADD01000017.1, read on the forward strand.
TCCTTCCTCGCCACCGACACCTACGGCAACCACCTGCTCGCCACCGACGATGTCGTCTCGCTTCGCCTGGCCCAGGACGCGATCGATGATAAGGGGCACACCGCCACCATTCAGAGCCTCAATGACGTGCTGCTGCGCGTGCTCAACAGCGACGGGCTGCTGCAGCAGATTCGCGACGCGGTGGTTAATCCCAATACTCCGATTGGCAGCGCCTCCTGCTACAACATTTATGTCATCGGTGTTGAGTACTACGGCATCAACCTGGGGACCGGGAACCTCTACCGTCACCTCACCGCACTCGATCTCGTCGGCGGCGGTTTAGATATGCAGGCCATCCTCCGCGGTGTGCGCGTTAAACTTCGCGCCAGCCGCAAGTCGGGCTTTAATATCTGTGTCGGCACCTTCGAGCCCGAAGCTGATGTGAGCAGCGTCACTATGAATCTTACCAGCGATCTGGCGCTCAATGGACAGACGCTCAGCGCGGGCCTTCGGGGCAACCCCACAGTCACTTCCGGCAACATTTCGGTCAGCGGCAGCAACTGGTTCTCCAGCGCCGTCTACGGCGCCATCGCCAGCCTGGCCCAGGGTATCATCCGATCGATGATCGAAGACGCCGTCGAGTCCGCGATCGTCGACAACTTCGACAGCCTGCTCGGCGATCTTCTGGGCAACCTGGGCACCGACGCGCTCAGCGGCGGCATCGAGGTGCCTCGCCTCGATGGCACAGGCCAGATCGAGCTCCTCTACGACCTGGGCTTCTCCTCGCTCTCGGTGAACAGCGCGCGCATGCTGCTGGGGATGCGCACCCGGGTGCGTCCGCAGACCACCGCGATTGCCTACCCGACCCTGGGTGTCGCGGTGCCCCCGGGCTCCTACCTTTATGAGCCCTCGGGCGGTCAGAACACCTCGGTGTCGGTGCACCTGATGCTGCTCAACCAGGCCCTGCACGCGCTGTGGCGCGGCGGACTTCTGGAAGCCGATATTGGCGGGGCCCTCTTTGGCGAAGATGCCGAAGGCGCAGCTGTGAGCCTGCGCACCTCGCTGCCTCCGGTGGCCGCACTCAACGCCGACGGTAGCGCCACGTTGATGCTGGGCGGCATGCGCCTGGAGATGGTCTACCCGGGCCTCTTCGATGAGCCCGTCACCCTGAGCCTGGGGGCGACGGCACATACCGAAGTCGCCATGAACAACGGGCAACTGAGCTTCTCCAACATCACCCTCAACGAGTTCCATCTCTCCCCCGACGAGATCTCGCTCAATGAGGGGACCCGCGACATTCTGGAGGGCTTCTTGCGCGGCTTCTTGCAGACGCTCCTTGACGATGCTCTTAACTCGGCGCTGCCGGAGCTCCCGGTGCCCTCCTTTGCCATCTCCCCCTCGCTGGGCGTTTACGGCCTGCCGGTGGGCGGAGAGCTCGGGTTGACCAACCCGGCGCTCGATTCGACCAATCGCCACCTCATCCTTCGCGGCAACTTCGGAGTCCGGTGAACCTATGCGACGACCTCTGAGCACGCTCTTAATCGCCCTGCTCCCGCTCGCGCTGGGGAGCCTTACGCTGACAGCCTGCGGTGCCGATGAAGGCCCCAACACGACCGGTCAAGATACGGACGTGGAAACCGACGCCGGCGATGAACCCGACGTCGAACCCCAACCCGCCGAGTGGGAGGCACCGGCCGAGGTACGTGTCAGCGTTACCCCGACTCGCCAGGCCTACGCGGTCGGCTCGCGCATCACGCCCACGGCCACCGTCTACGACGGCCTCAACCGCCGCATCTCGCCGGCGGTGCGCTGGTTGGTCACCCCGGCCGAGTTCGTCGAGAAAGACGGCGACGAAAATCGCTGGTTTGTACGCCAGGAAGGCCCGGTGACCTTCAAGGCATGTGTCGATCGTGAGGATGGCGAGGCGATCTGCGGTAGCCGGATCACGATGGTCGACGCCGGCCCGCCCACCGTCACGCTGGAGAGCCCGCTTCCCGGCGCGCAGCTTCTGGCAGCCGAGCATCCCACCATCGAGGTCAGCGGTCAGGTCACAGACCCCAACCCCATCGTAAGCGTGCACGTCAACGGACAGGCGATCGAACTGGACGAAGACGGCCATTTCAGCACCACCTTCGAGCCCAGGGTCGGGCTTAATGCCGTCAACGTCACCGCCTTTGACGGTCTTCACGACCGGGAGGGCTACGCCGAGGCCAACTTCATCTGGGCACCGGCCTATCACCCGGCCGACGTCGACGGATCGGTGACCCTGGACGACGGCCTGATCCTTAACCTGGGTCAGAACTTCTTTGATGACAGCCAACCTCTCGAAATCTTGAGCGAGGCTCAGGTCGCAACCGATGATCTGGCAGACATCCTCTACCTGGTGTTGCGCTACCTCGACCTGACCTCTCAGCTTCCCGACCCGGTCGTCGACTCCAGTGCGCTGACGCTGCGCATTCTGGACGTCGCCGTTAACGAGCCCCGGGTTGAGATCGATGTCACCGACGAGGGCCTGCAACTCTTCGCCCAGATCCCCAACCTGGTGGCTACCACAGCCGGCGGCCTGGAGTTCAACGACCAGTCGTTGAGCCTCGATGGCGAGCTCAGCGCCAGCCTGGCCGTCTTCGCCGAGATCAGCGTGGCCAAAACCAGCGCCGAAGCCCCCTTTGAGGTCGAACTGGAGCGCTTCGAGCTCGCCCTCGAACAAGCCACGCCCAACTTCGTCAGCCCCGAGGTCAACGCCGTCTTTGAGCTGGCCAACAGCGCCCTGCGCACAAGCCTCGAATCGATCATCTTAGAGAGCGTCAACCTCTCCTTCATCGATTCACTTCCCGCGCTCCTTCTCGACGTCTTCACCTCGCTGGAGGGCGCCATCTCCGAGCAGAGCTTTGAGCTCGACCTGGGAACAGGCCAGCCTGTCGCGCTGAACTTCAACGGCCAGATCTCCCAGCTGGCTCCGGTCTACCGCGAGGGCCTCGACGGCATCGTCCAGGCACGTCTCTCCACCGGCGTTGCCCCCCTCTTTGCCGAGAGTCCCGGCGTGCCTCTGCTCAGCGCGCCAACTTCGGCGCTCCCCTACTTCCAGAGCTCCCGACTGCAGATCGGTCTGAACACCGCCCTGGTCAACGGCATTTTCCACAGCCTGTGGAACGCGGGGCTACTCACCATGGACATCAGTGAAATGATCCCGGCCCCCTTCAACACGCTGGTCCAGGCCGCCCAGATCGACGGCAAGCTCCCGCCCCTGGTCGCCCCCCCGCAAAACGGCGAGCCCTACGACCTGATGATTTACCTGGGCCAGCTCGAGATCGAGATGACCTGGCCGGACCGCGTCGACCGCTTTGGCGCGCGTATCAAGGTCGGTGCCAACATGGGGCTCAGTGGTGGTGAAATCGGCATCACCCTGGCCGAAGAACCCGACATCCATATGTGGCTCATCAGCTCGACCATGGACGAGCCTCAACTCACCGCCGATATGCTGGAGCAGCTGATGTACGACCAGCTCTGGCCCGAGATTGAAGGCGCCTTTGGCGAGGGCCTCTCCTTTGCGGTGCCTGCGCCGGATCTGGGAGCCCTTGGCGAGTTTTCGCCGGCCCTGGCTGACCTGCAGCTCACCCTGCAGCAGTCTCAGCCCCTGGCCACTCGACAGGGGTTTTTGATGGTGGATGCAACCTTCCGCGGCGAACTCTGGTTGCCTTAACAAAGCCGCAACGCAAGCCCACAACCCCTTGATATCATCCACAAAACACTGACAAGCACCAAAAAATCCGCCCGCGAGCTAGTCTCGCGGGCGGATTTTCATGTCACGGGACATCGGGCGCTCTCACTGATCCCTTAACGCACGCGCCCGAAGTGCTGCACCCAGTAGCGGCTGTAGCGCCCATCCCCCTCATGAAACGCCACGCCCAGCTGGGTGTGGGCCGGGTAGAGGATGTTGCGCCGGTGCCCTGGCGAGTCCATCCAGGCCTGCACCACGGCTTCGGGAGTGCGCTGACCACCACCGATATTTTCACCGGTGCACGTGCCAGAGTAGCCCTGGTCGGCACAACGCTGGAAGAAGCTCGTCCCATCGAGTGAGTCGTGGGCGAAGTAATCGCAACGATCGAGATCGGTGGCGTGCATCATCGCCGACTCGGCGAGCTCCCCGCTGTAGGTCAACTCATTAAGCCCCTCAGCACGGCGCTCGGCGTTGGTCAGCCGGAACACCTCGCACTCAAAGGTGGTGCTGTTGCCCGGGCAGCTTGTGACCACGTCGGCCGGCGGCCCACAGAAGCGGCAGACCCCTTCAACAGCACCGCAGGCGAGTTCGTCGCCAGGCTCGGGTTCGGGCTCGGGCTCAGGTTCGGGCTCGGGCTCGGGCTCGGGCTCGGGCTCGGGCTCGGGCTCAGGCTCGGGTTCGGGCTCGGGCTCAGGTTCGGGCTCGGGCTCAGGTTCGGGCTCAGGCTCGGGTTCGGGCTCGGGCTCGGGCTCAGGCTCGGGTTCGGGCTCAGGCTCGGGCTCGGGCTCGGGTTCGGGTTCGGGCTCAGGCTCGGGCTCAGGTTCGGGCTCAGGCTCCGACTCGTCGGGATGGTAGACCTCGGTGCGATGATCCCCCTCGCTCCAGGCTACCTCGGGCACCTCGCTAACCTCGTCACAATCCCACTCACAGGGCTGCTCCTGGCGATCGACACGCAAATCGTCGCTGCCCCCGCACGCCAGCAGACCACCGATCGCCAGCAACGCCATCAGGCTCTGAAACTTCATCGTAGACCTCTCTGAAAGACTTGTGCAGCCAGACCTCGGCCACGTTAGCCCCGCAGAGCAGATCCAGAAACCCCTTTTATTTCAACAACTTGTATAGCATCGCTGTAAAATTACGTTCTCACTTACTACGTCGTGAGCAGATAGTGATGTCGATGGCTGCGACATTGAGGAAGCACGGGCACGGCGCAAAACGCAGGCGATGCTGTAGCATCGTCGAGGCTTTGCAGCGCCGCCCGGGATGCTCTCAACGCACCAGACACGACAGCTCACGGCGTACCAAGATTCACCCGCTCGATCTCGGCGTTGGCAGCAACAGCCTGATTGCTCCAGTCGCGGAAGTTCAAGACCTCCCCGCGCACCCGCACCTCCTCGCTGCGCGCCAGATCCACATTCGCGTACACCCAGCAGGGCGCGTTCCACTCGCCGATGGCCTCAATGCCATCCTCGCTAAAGCCTACATCTACCGGGGTGTAGACCGCCGCGCGCCCGCAGTTCTCTTCAATCGCGATCGACCAGGGAGCATCTCCCACCAGCACGGCATGCGCCACGTAACACTGGTTTTCCAGCGCGCGGGCCTGGCACCCGATCTTCACCCGGTTGTAGCCATAGGGCGTATCGGTGCAACTGGGCGCGATGATCAGATTGGCCCCGGCCTCCACCTGGCGGCGAGCGAGCAGCGGAAATTCGCTGTCATAGCAGATGTTGATGCCAAAGGCGCCAAAGGGCGTCTCGAAGACCTTGAGCTGGTCGCCGTAAGAAATCAGCCAGAGCTCACTTTCAAAACGCGTCATCAGGATCTTTTCCTGAAAGTCCACGCGCCCCTGAGGGCTGAAGACGTACGCCCGGTTGCGATACGAGCCGTCGAGCAGGCGTACCGGGTACGACCCACCGATCACATAGACCCCGTACTGGCGGGCAAGCTCCCGGTGCAGCGCCAGATAATCATCGAGCAGACGCTGCATCTCCGACATCTGAAAGGAAAGATCCTGACGTACCTCTTCGGCAAAGAGGCTGACCAGCTCCATGGAGGCGTACTCCGGGAAGACGGCGATCTGCGCCCCCTCACTGGCCGCTTCCTTGACCCAGGCCGAGATCTTGTCGACGTAATGGTTCCACCCCTCCAGAAAATCCACCGGATACTGCGCGGTGGCCACACGCACCATGCTCATTCGCTGTCCAAATCTTTAAGCCAGATCTCCATGACTTCCGGCACCTCTTCGACCGTCCCGATCTCCTTCCAGCGCATCATCGTACGGATCTGAGGCTGACGCTCGTAGCCGCGTTTTCGCCAGAAGGCGTCCAGGGGCTGCCAGCCCTCGGGCCGGCGCGGATGATCGGGAGGGCGCACCACGGCGGCAAAGCAGGTGAAACGAAAGGCCCCAAGCGCACTTACATGCGCCTCGCGCTCCCCGAAGAATTTCACGCCTACGCCCTGCCCCCTGTACTCCGGCAAAAGCACCGACTCCGCCAGATAAAAGATCTCGCCGACGTCATAGCCAAGCTCTTTAAAGGGGCGCTGAAAATCCTCGTCGCTCTCGGCCATCGGCATTCCGGTCGATACGCCGACGACGCGCTCACCATCGAAGGCGGCCACGAGCACGCTCTCGCTCGACTCCAGATAGCGCGTCAGGTAGCGGCGCTCATAATCCAGGTCACCGTCGTAAAGGTAGGGGTAGGTGCGAAAGATCTGGATGCGTAGCCGCGCCAGATCATCGACGTACTGATGCACCGAATCGCCGCTGAGGCGACGGACCTCCACCTGACCAACCTGTTGCGACATCGTCTCGTACTCGAAGAAAAGGACGCGGCCCGAGCTCGCGGCCCGAGCTCGGGCGCGCGAAGGGTTATTTGGTGCCGTAGAGGCGATCGCCGGCATCCCCGAGACCGGGCACGATATAGCCCTTCTCGTTGAGCTTCTCGTCGATGGCCGCCGTATAGATAGGCACATCCGGGTGTTCGCTGCGCATATGCTCAACGCCCTCGGGCGCGGCCAGCAGGCACATGAACTTGATGGAGCGTGGCCCAAACGCCTTGATGCGCGTGACCGCCGCGGCCGCCGAATGCCCGGTGGCGAGCATGGGATCGACCACAATCACATCGCGATCATCCATCTGCTCGGGCAATTTCAGATAATACTCCACCGGTTGCAGCGTCTCCGGGTCACGGTAGAGCCCGATATGGCCGACGCGGGCCGAAGGAAGAAGCTGGAGAAGCGGATCCACAAAGCCCACGCCGGCGCGCAGAATCGGCACGATCACGAGCTTTTTACCCACCAGGTGCGGGGCGTTCATCGTGGTCAGCGGCGTCTCGATCTCGGCATACTCAATCGGCAGATCGCGCGTGACCTCATAGCCGAGCAAAAGCGCCACCTCACCCATCAGGCTGCGAAAGGCGGCGGTGGTGGTGTCTTTCTCCCGCATCAACGAGAGCTTGTGTTGAATCAGCGGGTGATCGATGACGGTCACATCTTCCATGGTCCACCTCCGCGTGGGGTCGGGTTCCTGAGCAAGGCAAAAAGGGAACTTCCCGCTGGTTGGTAGCCGCTGGACCGGGGGCGGTCAAGCGCGCCGCTCAGGTTCTGCCGGAGACGACCAGAAGTGCGCCGTTGATGGGGTGCTCATCGACCGGGCAAAGCCCGTAGATGATCGACGCCAGCTCACCGGGGTCGACCCAGGAGTCGAAGTCGGCGTCGGGCATATCCTGACGGTTGGCCTCGGTGTCGATGATCGAGGGCTGCACCGCGTTGATGGTCACATCCATCCCTTTGACCTCGTCGGCCACCGCGCTGACCAGGGCGTTGAGCCCGGCCTTGGTCGCGGCATACGCGCCCTCCCCGGCAGCGGGTTTGAGCGTGGAGCGTGAGCTGATAAGCACCACTCGCCCATAGCCGCGCGACTTCATCGACCCCATCACCTCACGCACCATATAGAGCGAGGAGCGCAGGTTCACGTCGACCAGAAAGTCGATGGCGTCGGGAGCAATGGCATCGATCTTCGACCAACGAAACCCGCCGGCGCAGTGCACCAACACATCGATCGGCCCGAGTTCCTCACGCACGCTGGCGGCGGCGGTGGCGATAGCCTGGGCGTCGGTCACGTTGACCTGCTGCTCCCAGACGCCCCTGCGATCCTTAGCTTCGACGAGCTTTCCGTGGCCGGCAGCGTGCAAATCCCAGCACACCACCCGCTCATGACGCTCCGAAAAGTAGGCGACTACATGTTCGCCCAATGCACCGGCAGCGCCGGTGACCACCACCACGCGATTGTTTGCATCTGTCATCGGATCTTCTCCATTCGCACCGTCATTGTCAGTCAACTGGCCAGCACGCTCGCCGTGAACACCTTAAGGCAGTGGCCGCGGCGAGCCGGTGTAGGTGCGAGGGTAGTCACCGCAGCCACCACTTCTATCGCATACACGCATATGTCTTTTAAGGGGGGACGATGTCATGTGAACACCACGGCGCTCTGTGGCGCTCTGTGCTCGGTACGCTGGCGTTTTTATCATGGGGGATTGCGGGCTGTCATGTGGTGGCGGAGCCGGCGCAAGAGCCGGCCTCTACCGAGCTCCAGGACGATCGCGGGCGCGCGCTTACCCAGGCGCTTGACCTTCGGTGGTCGGCATTGACAGCCGATGTGCCGACGGAGCCACAGCAGAGCTCACAGGCCTGGCCCGAGATGGGCTATGAGGTCAGCGTGGAGTGCCCGCTGGTCTATGATTTTGAGTTTAACGCGCCGCTGGGCGCCGCCATCGCTCGCCAGAGTACCGGTCGGCTGGAGCTGCGCGCACATCCCCGCGAGCAGGGGGCCTTTGAGCTGGCCAATCGCGCCACCGGTCTTTATCCGGTGCACCGGGGTGTGAGGCACCCCGGCAAAGAGTGGTGGCATGAGGATCTGCAACCGGTTCGTCTGACCCAGCCCGAACGGGGGTTGCTGAAGTCTGCGGCCCTGCCCGCGCCCTGGCAGCCGGGCGGTTCGATGCTCTCGATGGCAGCGCTCTTTCCGCCCCTGCCTCAGAATCTGGAGGCGCGCGACTGGCCCGGTCTGATCGACGCCGAGGAGACAGACGCCGCGGCAACGACTTCCGCGCTGAATGTTCGCGTCGAAGACCGCGTGCTTCTTGGCGATGAGCGCGCGCTCATCCTCGCTGCGCAGGGCGGACCCGACGACCTTCGCGCTCGCTACCTGGTCTCGGAGCGAGGGCGTGTTCTTGCCGCCGCGCTGGTGCTACCCCGGGGCGATCAGGTGGCGTCTGCCAGCCTGCGCCTGACGGGAAGTTGCGAGGGCCAGCGCTTGCCGCCGGCCGCGCAGCCCGACGACGCCCGCAGCCAGATGATTGAAACCTGGACGCGCTTTGCCAATGCCGCCCGCCAGGCGCAGTGGGCGCGCGCGCTGCACCATCTCGACCCCGCACTCCGAGAGACCCACGGCGATGACACCATCACCGCGCTCCTGGACGACCACCTGCGCCACTTCGGCCAGGGCGCCCTCGGAACCATCTCCCCGTCCTCGCCGCTGAGCGAAGACGACGATCGCTTCACCCTGCAGATCCACGGCCGCAGCCTGGTCGACGACGGCAGCGCCTCCACCGATGTGATCACCGAGATCGTAGCCACCCGCACCGAGCGAGGCCTTCGCATCGAGCGCGTGCGCTCCACGCTCGACCCGCAGGGCGACCCACAGGAGCTTCTGGAGTTGAGCGCCGGAACGCTACGCAGCAGCGCCCCACGGTCCACCGAGGCCGGCAGCGGCGATGCAACGGAAAGCCCGGCTGACAGCGCACCCGCCGGGGATGCTCCCGCCGCGGAGGCCCCTGAAGTGCGCTAATTTCTTTCATTTCGTGCCGGTCGTGGTAACCCTGAGTGAGGCGTCATAGGGGCGCCCCTTGAAGCCTCTTGCCCTCTCCCTGTTCCCGCTGCGTTGAAGATGTCGGACAACGCCACCATCCTGCGCGAGATCGAGTGCACCGGCTGCGCGGCGCGATTTCGCGTGCGCGGCCCGGCCGGCCAACCTCTGGCCGCCGGCGTGGACTGCCCGCTATGCGGCGCGCCCATCGCGCTGAACCGCAGCGGCGACCCTGGTTTTGCGAAAGTGAGCCATGCCAGCGTCTTTGGCCACCAGGCGCCGCTTCCCACCGCCGAGCAACCGCGACGCCAGAGCATCGCGGTGCCCGGGCGTGAGGCCGCAATCAGCGAAGAGCCCGAGGTCGACCCGGCGCTGCCGAAGCCGCGTCTGGGCCTCTTTGAGGCTCGCGGTGCCCATCACCGCTCGCCAGAGGCCGATCGCCCCGATCCGATGCGACCACTGGCCGCCGCCCTTTTGCGCGAGCTGCGTGGCAAAGCGCCCGCACCGACCGCCGACCAGGCCCCGCCAAGTCCGCTGACGCCTTCGCGCGCCGCACCGGCAGGCGATAACTTAAGCGCCCTGGACGAGGGCTGGGGCGAGGGCTGGCTGGGAGATGCACTCAGCGATGCGGCCGACGAGATCTTTATCGTCGACGATTCCCCCACGCCCTTTGAACGACTCCCGGGCGCTGACGACGCAAGGCCTCCGACCAGCAGCGCGCCACCACCGATCCCTGATACTCCGATCCCCGATACCCCGAACCCCGGCACGCCCGAGTCTGCCCCGGACACCGGGGCGATCGACGACGCCGAACTCGCCCCCCGCGACCTGCCCCCCGGACGTGTTGGCCCCGCCCCCCGCCCTCAAGAACCGGCCTCCCGTCACGAACCCAGGGTCGCCCCGGAGAGCAACGCTCCGCCGGAAGATCGCGCCGAGGCGCCTCCCGGCCAACAGCCCGATCCGCCGCGTACTGCGCCGACATCGGGCACACGCGATCCTTTCAACATCGAGAGCATCCTCGAAAGCGCGCTGCCCTCGGCGCGACGCTACCGCCTGAAGATCGGCGATGCGACCTACGGCAACATCGACACGCCAACGCTCCTGGCCCTCTTGCAGCGGGGCGTGTGGGTGATCGCCGACGCCATCGCCGAAGATGATGGCCCCTTTGTGCCCCTCGAAGAGCACCCGATCTACGACAAAGTGCAGGCCGCGCTTACCCGAGGGTTGCATGCGATGCTCCTGGCACACGCCACCCGCCAGAGCACGACGCCAGCAAACACCGGCCAGATGCCGGCCTTCCACGCCGAGATCGCCGAGACGCCAGCTCCGGCGGAGCGCTCGCTGTGGAGTCGCCTCGGCGCCAGTCACGTGCTTCCCTGGACGCTCGCGCTGGTGGCTACAGGCGTGGCCAGCGCGGCGGTAACCTACGCGGCCTTCGCACCGACCGCCGCGACCACCCAGACGGAGAGCGGGGCCTATGCTCCGGCGATAGCCGTGGAGCCCATGCTCATCGACGACTTCGCCCTGGAGCGCGAACGCCAGCGCCGCATCGACGAGGCCATCGATGTGGCCGTCGACCGCGTCGATGAGGCCCTGGAGATCTCCCCCGACGAGCTCGCCGAAGCCGCCCTGGCCGAGAGCAACCACAGTCTGGCGCGCGAGATTCTGACCCGTGCGTATGCGCAGGCTCTAACCCCCGGCGTCCTGCAGGCGCTCTTCGACCAATCGCTGGAAGTCGACCCGGCGCTCTATGCTCCGCTCGAGACGCTTGAGCCCTCGCCAGAGGTTGCGCTGCGCGCACTCGGCGGCGGACGCTCGGTCAGTATGCGCCTGACCGAAGGTGGCGAGAGTCGCTACGCCTTTAAACCCGCCCAGCTTGAGTGGGAGGATGGCTGGAAGGCCGAGGTCGCCGCCTACCGCCTCTGCCAGATGTTGCCCTGCGCTTTTCGGGTGCCCGAAAACAAACACGCGCGCCTGAGCCGCGAGGCCTTCGATGAGCTCTACGCTCGCATCAACACCTCCCGTCAGCGCAACTACGCCGAGACCCGCTTCGACGATCTTCGCTGGGTGCTGGAGCGCGATGAAACCGGGCAGGAGCAGGAATTCTTGCACGGCGTCATCAAAGACTGGGTGCCCGAACTCTACCAGTGGCCGATTGAATACACCGAGATCTGGCACCCGCTGGTTGACGTGAACGCCGACCCGAAGCTCTTGGATCAGCCCGCCCCGGAGTTCCTTCAGACGCTCATCGATCGCGATGAAACCGGCCAGGCCCGCCAACTTCGAGAAGAGCTGGGAGAGACTTCGACGCGCGAACTCGCGCGCCAGCTCTCCAACATCACCGTCTTCGATTACCTGACCAACAACTTCGATCGCTACAGCGGTGTGGAGGAGTACTACGGGGTCAACAACCACTTTGTGGACGGTGCCTTCATGAGCCTGGACAACGGTGCGGCCTTCCAGTTTCAGCCGATGGCCGTGGTCGAGCGCCGACTACCGGGGGTCACCCGCTTTAGCCGCACGATGATCGATGCGGTGCGCATGATGCGACCGGAGGTCGTCGATCCCATCCTCTTTCCTGAGCAGAACAACCGTGACCGGCTTCGTCTTAAAGTCTTCTGGCAGCAACGCGAGAAGTTGCTCATGCACGTCGACCGCCTGGTAGCCGAGCATGGCGAAGATGCGGTTTACACCTTTGAATGAGGGGCTTGAACCACGGCTTACTCAGCGAGCACGCTGACGCCCCTGCACCGGCAAGTGCAGCGTAAAGCAGGTCCCCTCGCCAACCACACTCTCGCACGTCAGTTGCCCGCCGAGCTCCCCAACAAGGCTGCGGGCCACAAAAAGCCCCAGCCCCGTACCGCTCCCCACCGGCGAAGTTGTGAAGAAAGGATCAAAGATCCTTCGCAGGTGCTGGGCGGAGATGCCGCGACCGTTATCGCGAATCTCAACGGTGACCAGCTCGGGCTCGCGACGCGTGCGTACGACCACCTCACCTCGCTCTGTCCTCGCATCAAAGGCGTGCGTGACGTTCAGCAGCACGCTGACCAGGACCTGCATGAGCCTCGTGGTATTCGCCCGCACCTGACCAAGCCCATCGCCCACTCGCCGCACCGTAGCGAGCTGGCCAATCTCACCGGCACTGATCGTCAACGCGTCCTTGAGGCATTGCTCCAGATCGATCCAGTTCACCTCGTCGTCAGCACCGCCGGAGAAGGCGCGCATCGCGTCAACAATCCCCCGCATGCGCACCACGCCATCGAGCGCCTCGGAAAGCGCCTCATCGACCGCATCGACCGCATCGATCGCCGGGGTCGCGCTGCGAAGCGCGCGCAACGAAAATCGCAGGTTGGCGTCCACAAAAGAGAGCGGATTGTTGATCTCGTGGGCAATCCCGCTGGCGAGTGTGCCCACCGCAACCATGCGATCGGTGAGGAGGAGATGGGCGTGCATCTTTTGATAATCGCTCATGTCACGCATCGCGACGACACGCCCGCCCCCCGCGTCCGGTAGAGGACTCACGGTATAGACGACGGCAACACGCGAGCCGTCGGCCCGCTCAAAGGTATCATCGTGGCAGCGCATATCAGCACCGCTGGCCAGCGCAAGCTCCAGGGCACAGGGGCCCTCCTCGGCCCAGAGCGCGCGCTGCGGATGCACCAGGGAGTGAAAGTCGCGCCCCTGCATCGCCTCCACACTCAGCCCCAGCATCCGGGCAGCGCTGGGGTTGGCGAACTGCACTCGCCCGGCGGCGTCAAGCGTCACCATCCCCTCGCCAAGGCCGTGGGCCGCAGCACGACTCAGGGCCATGCGTTGCTCCAGCTCAGCGGCATGCGACTGAGTGTAGGTCAGCGCTTCGCCGATCCTGGTGGTACGTCGCGCACGTTTGATCGTAGCGCCGGCGATACGAGCCGCCCGGGAGGCCAGCCGACGCGAGGTCGCATCAAAAGGACGCGACCACGACAGCAGCGCCAGCACCGCCCTGGCGCCCTCACCGATATCCAGGCGCAGAGCCAGACCCATACCCCAGGGTTCATCTGCGCGCGGCGAAAGGTCCACAACATCATCCTCCCCGCCGTAGGGCTCCAGGAGCAGCGCCTCACCCCACGCCCGCAACGTTCCGGCATCGCCATCACCGCACCACGCCCGAACCACGCGCTCGCTCTCCTGCAGCGCATCGTCAACAACAACCACGCACCCATCCCCCAGACGTCCGGCCAGGCGCGCCGGCAGCGTGTCGATGAGAGTATCCACCCCGTCACCATCCACCCACGTCGCCAGCTGCGCGAAGAGCTCTTCCATATCGCGCTCCCCTGCCACCCAGCTCAGATAGCGTGTGACATCCGTCTCACTGATCTCCATAGGCCTCGCCAGAAATTATGACCATGTCCCCACATGGCCCGGCCAAAGGGATGCGCCGTTGACATGCCCCCACAACGTCTTTCGAGATTCGATGCTCGCATCGTAGCGAAATTTCTCGATGTTCAAAACCTCATTTCGCAATGTCTCAAGATGAGTCAGGCACTTGCGCCCCCACGCACACGCAGATCGTGCACCGTCTCACGGGCTTGCCTCCACCGACGTTTTCGTCGAGGCTTGCCCCGAAGCTGCATCCCCTTGATGTTGAGCACCGATTCCATGACCACTCCCCCCACAGACGACGCCATCTTTCAGGCTTATACCGAGGCGATCTACGAGGTCGTACGCGACGAGGCGCCCATCGTGTTACGAGTCGGCGACGATGTCGGCGCCTTGTTGGGTATAGATGGGCTCGATGTCCAGACGCCGTGGGCTGTGATCACCGCATACAACCCCGCCTCCCGGCTGCGTTCCGCTGCCGAGAACGCCCGAGCTCACGCCGCACTGGCCGACCTTCTGCATCAGAAGAGCCTTCCCCACCTTCCCACCCGGGCCCGTGATCCCCGCGGCGAGTGGCCGGTTGAGGATGGCTTTTTAATCTTCCCCATCGAGGCCGATGACGCCCGGAAGATCGCACGCCGCTTTGCCCAACATGCCGCCCTCATCGGTCGCGGCCCGGGGCCGGCCGAACTCCTCGACTGCCGGGTTACGCCTGACTCCCGGCTGCCCCCCCGCGTTGTCGAAGCGATGCGTCTGGGTGTGGTGCCCGACGAGTCCGTCGACGCTTACACTGTGGGCCGCGACGCCGAGCTCAACCTTATCGACGATGACTTAAGCGCTCTGGCCCACGGCGCGGGCAACCTTCGGGTGCTTCTGGCCGACTACGGTGCCGGCAAAACACATCTTCTCGAAGTCATCGCGCGCCGCGCTCTGGCCCAGAACTACCTGGTGGCCCGTGTGGTGCTCGACGCCGAGGGGGCCGCTCCCAGCCACCCGGGCCGTGTCTACCGGGGGCTTATCGACCAGCTCACCTACCCGGAGCGCCCCGACGCCCCCCGCCAGGGGCTCACCCCTCTCTTTGAGCGCGCGCTTCAAAGCTCCGCGGCCCGCACCCGCTTCGAACTTCCCGCCCCGCCAGAACGACCCTCGGTCACCTCAGAACGACCCTCGGTCACCTCAGAACGACCCTCGGTCACCTCAGAACGACCCTCGGTCACCTCAGAACGACCCTCGGTCACCCGTGAGAGTCATCGCCCGGAACCCTCTCCCCATCTGTATCTGAGCGCCGCCCTCACTCATTTTGAACGACTTTCGGTCGACGCTCACCCCGAGCTTCGCGACCGCCTGATGCGCTGGATCGAGGGTCAGCCCGTCGGCCGAAACCGCGACCTGGACCAGGCACTTCGCAAACTTCAGGGCAAACATCGCACCATCTACAGCCTCAAAGATTACCGCCCCTGGGCGCGCATCTACGCCTACCTCCTGAGCGGCATCGACACCCTGGCCCGCGACGCCGGCTACCAGGGGCTGGTGCTGCTCTTCGATGAAGCGGAGCGCTTTGCACTTCTCTCCAGCGAGAACCGCTCCCACGCCGAGAACCTTTTTAAGGCGATGGCGGCAGCCAGCGTTGGTGCCGACGCCGCCCCCTTTGAGCGCGACGACCTCTCCGGCGGTGGGCTGGGCGTCTTACAGACCCTCCCGGCTCGCTACCACAGCCGCCACGGCCTGCTGGCGATCTTTGCGATGACCCCCGATGATCAGGGCGTTGACGTGCTGCGCCAGGCCGCCCCCAAAGAGGCCTTTATCGACCTGAACCTGCTCGACGGCGATGACTTCGAAAAACTCGCAAGCCAGGTGCTGCGCCTGTACCGCGATGCCCACGAAGAGCCCCTTCCCACCGCCCTCGACACGCTTCTTCCCCGCATCGTCAGCGGACTTCATCGCCACGGGCTTCTCAACACCCCGCGCCAGTCCATGAAGTTTATTGTCGAGCTCCTCGACATCGCGCGCCGTCGACCCGCGCAGCTTCGCGAGGCTGTAAGCGAGCTACAGGGTCTGCTCAACACCTGAGATTTCGGCTCTGGACGGCGCACCCTCGGTGCTCATCTTGCCAGCCGCCCACACGCCGTCTTCCGGGAGCCCTCCATGTCCACCGCCCTCACCCTCTCGCCATCGCTGCACGTCGTAGAAGAACTGCGTGAAGGCCCGCTTATCATCGGCCTGCACGGCTGGGGCGGAAGCCACCACACCTTCGATCCGCTGCGCGAGCACCTCCCCCCCACCCGCGCCTTCGCCGCCTGCGACTGGCCCGGCTACGGCCACTCGCAAGCCCCGGCCGACTTCACGCTCGATGCCATCGTGGAGCCGGTGGCCGGATGGCTGCGCGATCTTCGAGGCCGCCACCCCGGCCCCTTCATCGCCGTAGGAAGTTGCAGTGGCGCTCTCTTTGGCATTGAGCTTCTGCGCCGCCACGCCGGCGCGCTTGACCACCTCGTGATGGTCGAGCCCTTTGCGTTTAACCCCTGGTATCTGAAGCTCTTTCTCATCCCCGGATTCGGTCGCCTGGCCTACACCTCGACCTTTGCCAACCCTCTGGGGCGATGGCTCACCAACCGCTCGCTCGCTGCGCAGAGCGACGAGCAGCCGGACATGACCACCGTCGCCCAAACACCGACCCGCACCACACTTTCGTACCTGCGCGAGCTCGATCGAATGGGCAACGCACGCCGCTTCACCTCGGTCACCACCCCCTTAAGCCTCGTGCATGGCGAGCGCACCTTCGGGGCGCTGATCCGCGGGATTCCGATCTGGCAGGAGCTCTTCCCCTGTGCCCAGCTCGATGTGGTGGAGGGGGCCGGACACCTGCCCTTGAGCGAGAAACCGGAGCTATTGGCGCGGCTGATCGAACGGGAGGCCACACGAACGGCGGCAAAGGTCGGTCGGAGCGCGGGGTGAGGTGGTGAAGAAGCCCCAGAGGACGAGAAGACCGAGAGTCATCTTCACGTGACCGAGAGTCATCTTCACGTGACCGAGAGTCGTCTTCACGTGACCGAGAGTCATCGAACTGACGCTAGACTGACCGAGAGTCGCTCGACAGCCTTTATTCATGCACTCGATCGCACCTTGACATCAACGTCGACGCGACACAAAGCCAGCCCTCGCGCGCAGATATCCTCGCCACGTACACGCCCGCACGTTGCTTTCGAACCTTGAGCCGCTTCTCCAAGATTAGCAGCGACCAGTTCGCATGTCCGCACGCTAGTTTTGCGTTGATTTCTGGCGTTTTTAGCCCTCGGACCACTGCCCGCCACCCAACGCCAGACAGAGCGACGCCCCAACGCGTCCTCAACGCGCAACAAGCACAACTCTCCCCGGGTTGTCTACGTCCTGGCGGTTTCATCACGCTTCGCCGGACTTTTGCGACGATACACGCCCCTCAAACCGGCGTCCGATGCCACCTTTAAGCGACATTTCGCCCGGGCGCACCGCGAGCCTCAAAGACCTGAAAATTCGCTACCAACCCCGCCTCACTGGGGTCATGCTCCCGACACGTGATCGGCGCGTTTCGCCGCAACCATAATGTGCCACAGGGAAAGACGCAGCGCTTTTTCCCCTCAAGCCAGCGCTTACGCGCCCGGGCATAGGCATCGCGAAACGCCTTCTCCCGCACCTGGGCCTCTTCCAGTAGCGTCGGCTCGCAGGCCGCAAATCTAGGCGCAGCCTCGCCACGGCGATCCGGTGTATCGGGGCTGCTCGAAGGATCGGTCGCCAGCACTCCAGCAACCCCCAAAAACGTACGCTTTTGCGCCTTCATCTCGCGATGAATCTTCTTCTCGCCCTTTTTCAACAACTTCTCAAAATACGCCACGACCTCGTCAAGTGTCATATCGTCGTAGCCCGGCGGACGCCGGGGCGTAAACTCAATGGTTTCAGGCTGATCGTCGCCGTAGTGGCTCTCTGGACGCGGCACTTTGATCGTCTTCTCCCAGTCCCCGGGCATGATCTTAAACCCCGGCCAGTCTTTGGCGCGCGCCACAAGCCCGGCCTTCACCGGATTAAGCAGCACGTAGAGGATGTGATTCTCCAACGCCTCCCGGTCAAGCAGCACCGTATCGCCGTACTGACGGCGGTCCCACAACCCGTCGCCCGGACCCAGCCCTTTATTGCGAGCGCTCGAAATGCCGCTCATCGCGTCGCGCATAAAGTCGCTTCGCCTTGCCCGCCTATCGTGAACCACCAGGTGCACGTGGTTGGACATGACGACCCCGGCATACATCTCAACCTCACTTCGCTCCGCCGAGCGAGCGAACTCGTAGGCCGCGATGGCGTTCATGGGCGCATCGGGCCGCAGAGAAAAGCAACGACCGTGCGTACGACGGGTCAACGCAGCAACCTGACCGGGAAGATGGCGACGAGGACGGGTCATAAGACGCTCCGATAAGGAGGGGATGTGGTACCTCTCCCGATCGTTATCGAACGCTGGCGCGACATGTTGCCGGAGATGTGCAAAAAAGTGCCGCAAACACGTGTTCGCGCACAACCCATGCGCTTTACCGGATCCACAATAAACCGCATAAAAAGAGGGCTTAATGTGACCCTCGGTCACTCCGACCGCCCCTCGGTCACTCCGACCGCCCCTCGGTCGCCTCCTCTGACCCTCGGTCACTCCGACCGACCCTCGGTCACTCCGACCCTCGGTCACTCCGACCGACCCTCGGTCACTCCGACCAACCCTCGGTCGCCTCCTCTGACCCTCGGTCGCCTCCTCTGACCCTCGGTCGCCTCCTCTGACCCTCGGTCACTCCGACCGACCCTCGGTCGCCTCCTCTGACCCTCGGTTACTCGCAACCCATGAAGCGACCGCCGCTCCGTGCTATGCTCATGCGTCCCCCAACCCCGGAGTTGGCTGATGTTTTTTGATAACCTCGTATCTCCCCGCCCTACACGACATCGCGCCGAGCACCTGCTCCTGGTCGCTTCGCTCACCGCCTCCGCCCTCCTCACCTTCGCCGGATGCGCGAGCGCCCAGCTTTCCCCCTCGACCCTGGGTGCCGAACAATCCACCGGAGCTTCGAGCAGCGCCAACAGCGCACGCTCCGGCCCCGGCGTATGCCCGCCCGCCCCGCTCAGCGAACTTGGGGGGTGCACACGGATCACCGGCGACCTGATCATCGAGAACATCCGGGAGTCGGCGCTCCCCGACCTCGGGAGCATCGAGCGAGTCGAGGGCAGTCTCATCGTCCGGCAGAGTTTTTTGCTCAACCACCTCGAGGGACTTCGCAACCTGGAGGCGGTCGGCGCTGACGTGATGCTGGTAGGGCTCCCCGGCCTTGCCACTCTCGAGGGCTTGAGCAAGCTGCGCGTCATCGGCGGAGAGCTGCACATGGTAGAGGTTGGCGTGGATGCTTGCCGGGTTGCAGCGTTCATTCGCGACCAGCGCGAGCGCGGCTACCAGGGCCCCGCCCACATCATGGGCGTCGACCCCTCCCCCGCCTGCCAGGTCGACTTCGAGAGTCCGGAGCTCGCCGGACCCGCCACAGCCCTCTCGGATGCCGACGCCGAACCGCGGCTTCCCCCCAACCCCTCG
Organism: Lujinxingia sediminis; assembly: GCF_004005565.1. Taxonomy (NCBI): domain Bacteria; class Deltaproteobacteria; order Bradymonadales; family Lujinxingiaceae; genus Lujinxingia; species Lujinxingia sediminis. Next base: position 56,955 of record NZ_SADD01000017.1, read on the forward strand.
CTTCCGCCCATCACCCTGCCCGACTACGGCGAGATCCGCGGCGGAAACCACCTTCAGACCATCCACCCCGAGATCGCCCTTCGCGCTCGCCTCTTATACGCGCTCCTTCAGCATGAGGGCATTGAGGTGGTGTTCATCTCCGGCCACCGCAGCTGGAGTCCTCCCGGCGGGCGGCGTCTGGCCAGCTGGCATCACGTCGGCATGGCCTTCGACCTCAACCTCACCCACCGCGCCACCATGAGCGAGGCCAACCGCCACTACGAGGCCGACCGCAACCAGTGGGAGCGCATCGGTGAGTTGGCCGAAGGACTCGGGATCATCTGGGGGGCGCGCTACGACGACATCTTTCACTTCGAGTGGCACCCCGGCCATCACGCCCGCATGCGGCAGCAAGAGTTCGACGCATTTCGCGAGCTCGCCGGTCAAGACCTGGGCAACTACCGCCAGGGCTGGTCACTCTACAAAGATGATCTTCAGAACGTCGACGAAACCCCTCCCTGTCTGGGCGGTTGCTATATCCCGCCGGACAAAGGCTTAAGCGAACTTCTTGAATCGCTGCGCTAGACCTGTTCAGCGGAATTTCAAAACCTGTTCAAAAAAATCCGCACACGTCCTTGCCACCTTCCGTCTCGCTCCTAAGGTTCCCTGCGAGCTATCGGACACGGTGACTGCGCCGAATGATGCCTGATGCACCCGGCATGCCTGTTCAAAAGGTGGTCACCCCGAGAGCAGCGAACGCAACCTTGAACTTAACGCGGTTAAAGGAGATGGATTATGAACAAGACTCTGAAACTTCTGGTGCTCTTCGTGCTCGGCGCGTTCATCATCGCTTGTGGCGATGATGACGACGATCCCGACACCATCGATGATGTGGGTGTAGAAAACGACGCCGGTGATGACGCCGACGTCGAAGAAGATACCGGCGGCGAAGATGACGCCGGCGAAGACACCGACGTCGAAGATGACACGGGTGACAACAACGATCTCAACATCGTTGAAACCGCTCAGGCCAACGAAGACTTTTCCCTCCTTGTGGAAGCAGTGGTTCGCGCCGGCCTGGATGATGATCTCGCTGCCGAAGGCCCCTTCACTGTCTTTGCGCCGACCAACGCGGCGTTTGAGGCGGCTGACCTCGACTCCGAGGCGATTCAGGCGATGGACCCGGTCGACCTGGCCGCCGTGCTCACCTACCACGTGATCGACGGCGAAGTGCTCGCCGCAAATGTCAGCGCCGGCGCAGTGGCCACCTTGAACGGTGCCCCGGCCCTCATCGAAGATGCCGACGGGCTGACCTACGCCACCGCCCCTATCAGCGCGACGGACGTCATCGCCACCAACGGCGTGATCCACGTGATCGACGAAGTGGTCTTCCCGCCGGAGTTAAACGCCGCTGAGACAGCCACCCAGTCTGGAAACTTCACCGGCCTTCTGGCTGCGGTCGCCGCCGCTGAGCTCGGCGAGACCGTCGCGACCGGCGGTCCCTTCACCGTGTTTGCCCCGGCTGACCCGGCCTTCGACGGCATTAACCTCGACGACTACTCCACCGCAGAGCTCGCCGACATTCTGACTTTCCATGTCGTGCCTGGCTACGTCAGCTCCTTCGACCTGGTCAGCGGCAACGTAGCCACGGTCAACGGTGCCGAAGCCGAAGTCGTGGTCGACGGTGCCACCGTCACCTACGAAGGTGCTGCAGTCACTTCCGTCAACATTCTGTCCAGTAACGCCATCATTCACGTCATCGACAGCGTGGTGTTGCCGCCCGCAGAGTAAGGTCGCGGCGCAGTAGCATACCGGCGAGGCGCCAGCCTCGCCGGTATGAATGTCCGAAGGGCGTGCCAATCTGGCACGCCCTTTTTTGATAGGTCAGGATGCGTCCACGTGCTCCCCAGAGGTCCAGACTCCGTCGCGGTCCATGTTCATTGATGACGCGACTTGTCATTCACCAGAGATTTCGCTATGGCTTCGCGTACTTGCGCATGATTTTCGTCACTTTTTGATTGTGGCATATGACTTGCTCTACACTTTCGATCTCTTCAATCGAGATCTCTCTGACCGCAGGCGCGTCAGATTCACGGATGGATAGCCTCATGATTCGCACCTCTTCCTGGATGCCCTCTCTCGCAGCGCTGATGCTCCTTCTGGGCGCCGCGGCCTGCGGCGAAAGCAGCGTGCATTATAATACCGGCGACGGCGTCACCCGCGTGGATACCAATCCCGACCGCGACCCGCCGACCAACAACGATGCCCGCGGCTACATGCTCAGCGCTGTCAGCCAGACCGACCAGGGCACCTACATCGGCGAATCGCTGGAGCTTCAAGTGCGGCTGGCCAGTGATCAGGGCGAGGTCACGCCGGATGAGGCGATCACCTTCGAGATCATCGCCGAGACCGGGTCCACGCAGACTCGCCTCCAGTCCAACTCCTCGTTTACCAATGCGCAGGGCATCGCCACCAACCGCCTGCTCGTCGGCGACGCGCTCGGCACCATCCGCGTGCGCGCCACCCACAGCTGGGCCGACGACCCGGTCGACTTCACCATCAACGTAGGCACCATCCCCCTCGGAGCGCTGCGCATCGGCGCCTCCTACGACCGCAGCGATGTTGCCCCCCTGAGCTTTGTGCAGCTACGCCTCTGGGACGCCGTCCAGCAGCCCTGCTCCTCCATCCCCACCTTCACCCCGCCAGCCTCCGCCCACCTGCTTGAAGCCGACCTGGCCGACCTCACCGACACCGCCCTCTTCGAAGGCCTCAACCCCAACGATCGCTACACGGTGGTCGCCTACGGACGCGGCGCCTTCGACCAGATCATGGCCTTTGGCTGCGCCGACGAGGTCAGCGCCGAGCCCGACGCCACCACCGACGTGATGGTCGACCTCACGCTCCTCGACCTGATGCCCACCGGCGTCTACGACGTCGAGAGTTATTGGGACTTCCGCGAGGCGATCTCCAGCACCGGTGCGATTGGGTCGACGCTGGTGAGTGCAATCGAAATCATGAGCGACCCTGGCGATGCATTAGCGGAGGAGGCCGTCGAATGGGCACAGGATTGGGTTTGTGAAACCCAAAGCATCGAAGCTTGTGGAGCAGCTCTTCTTGTTGGTAGCGAAGCCAGAAGCCGCCTTCGAAATTTTATCAACGAGCAGCTCGAACGTATGTCATTTACACAAAATATCATCGCGATCGGGCAAGACCTAAACGACACCATCAGCCAGATGAAGGTTGAGAGCGTCCTGACCATCAGCAACAAACAAGTTGGCGAGGGCGAGCTGCGCGGGGTGGACGCCTGGCAAGCCATGAACTTCTACTGGCGCCGCAACTGTACCGACACCAGCCCTGCTGACTGCGGTGAAATTCGCTTCGGGCTGGGTTCCGGCAGCAGCATCGGCGCATTACAGTCGGAGTGGGATGGACGTCTGACCAACTACAATCGCCTTGAGATCGACGCTCATGAGATGACCGTGCCCTATGGCCTGGTCATTCTTCAGATTCTAAATGAAACGATCATTCCAGGTCTCACTAACGGCAACGCCAATAGCATCTCCGGCGCTGTCACCTATTGGATCTGTGATAACATTGGCTCCGTAAACATTTGGGGTGTTTCGGTCAATGTAGGTTCATTCTGCTCATCCCTCATCGCTCCGGTCTTAGGCACCTACATCAATCAATACCTTGCCAACCTGGAGTTCTCCATCAACCTCTTCGTCGAAGGCGAAGGACTGATGTTTGACACCGACTCCGACGGCGTCACCGACCTCATCAACGAAGGGCTCTTCCTGGGCGAAGTGCGCCGCGACGACGGTCCGCCCACCGAGATGGAGGCCACCTTCGAGGGTGTCCGACAGCCTTAAGCTCCGATACTCCTCGGTCGGGGACAGTCCCCATCGTTTAGAAAAGCTCGCTACCCCATCGGGTAGCGGGCTTTTTTTGTAGCCGACGTGCAAGATTCATTCAGGCCAGGTTCCGGGCCAGCGAACGGAGCTGACGCCCTTCTTGCAGGCACTGCCCCTTGCCTTCTCCCCATCGTTCTAAATAGCTTCGCGCCGCCGCGTGTTACTCAAACCGAACGTCTCAGGGTCAACCGAGACGACCGGGGGTCGATTGAAATGACCCGGGGTCACCAAGACCCCCGTTGCCTGAGACATCCAAACCCCGATGTCGCCCGCATGCGCGCTTATCTTTTTGACACATCCTCGCCACACCATGGAGCCCCCCATGACTCGAAACCTCCCTGTTCATTCTCCCGACCAGATACCCGGCCGTCGCCCGGAGCAGTTCAGCCAGCGCAGCCGCGTCATCACCTTTACCCTGGCCGTCTTTCTGGGCGTGTTGGGTGTACACCGTTTTTACACCGGCAAAGTGCTCACCGGGCTGCTGATGTTTCTCACCGGCGGGGGCTTCGGCCTGTGGTGGGCCGTCGACGTGATGACCATCCTGATGGGCTACTACCGCGACGCCGAGGGCCTGCGCCTTGCGCCGCCCACCCGACAGCCCGAGCGACTACCGCATCATCCGGAGCCCACGCGTCGCGCGGTCCCCACCCGCGCTCCCACCGACGAAGAGATCGCCGAGCGGGAGCTCGACCGGCTCCTCAACGACCCGCTGGCCGATAAGTTCGCCGAGTTGGAAGCCGAGATGGGCCAGGACGCCACCCTCGACGAGCGCGCGCATCACCGACACTGACCCTCGGTCATATCGAACCGACCCTCGGTCACATCGAACCGACCCTCGGTCATATCGAACTGACCCTCGGTCACTCTTGCCTGACCCTCGGTCATATCGAACTGACCCTCGGTCACATCGAACCGACCCTCGGTCACATCGAACCGACCCTCGGTCACATCGAATCGACCCTCGGTCACATCGAACCGACCCTCGGTCACATCGAACCGACCCTCGGTCACATCGAACAGACCCTCGGTCACTCTTGCCTGACCCTCGGTCATATCGAACTGACCCTCGGTCACTCAGCCCTGACCCTCGGTCACTCAGAATCTTCTTCGCCAAAATGCCAGAAGCCCACCGCGCGCATCGCGGTGGGCTTCTGGCATTTCGACAGGCGACCCATCGATTTCGTCGAGCCGTCCTCGACGTTTAGTTCGCAGGCAGCGTCATAAAGATCGTAGCGCCCTGGCGGTAAAGCAGCACCAGCACCTGCCCGCGCGAGGCCTGCCAGCGCTGTGAGACATCGGCCGGCGAGGAGACCGGACGTCGGTTGACTTCCAGAATCACATCCCCGGGTCGAAGGCGCAGACGCGCAGCTTCACTCCCCGGCGCAACATCGGTCACGGCCACCCCCTGGCGCAGCGCCGGGGGCACGCGCAGCTGCGCGCGCAGCTCATCATTGAGGGCCTGCAGGCTCAGACCGTCGACTGGCGAGGGAGCAAAGCCGGGAGTTCCCCCGGGGCCGCTGGCCACACCGGCCGCATCTTCCTGTGCGCCCAGCTGCAGGTGCCCTTTCATCGCCTGCCCCTCACGCAGGTACGCGATCTCCACCTCGGTGCCCGGCTGGGCCATCCCCACCCGGTTCTTCAGCTCTCCGGGAGACGTGACGCTGCGCCCGGCGATGCTTGTAATCAGGTCGCCGCGCTGCAGGCCGGTGCGCGCCGCCGGGCTCTCGGGCTGCACATCGGAGACGACCACGCCGCGCGCGCTCTCCGGAAGCTCCAGGGCGCTGGCAAGCTGCGGGGTCAGCTCCTGAATCATCACCCCGAGCCAGCCCCGGCTGACCTTCCCGGTCTCCACCAGACTCTCCATGATGCCGCGGGCCATCTTCGAGGGAATCGCAAAGCCGACCCCCTGGTAGCCGCCACTCTTGGAGAGAATCGCCGTGTTGATGCCCACAAGCTCCCCGCGCAGATTAACAAGCGCCCCGCCGGAGTTGCCCGGGTTGATCGCCGCGTCGGTCTGAATGAAGTCCTCGTAATCAACAATCCCCATATTGCCCCGGCCTTTCGCCGACACAATGCCCAGCGTCACCGTGCTGGAGAGACCGAAGGGATTGCCGATGGCCACCACCGATTCGGCCAGGCGCAGCGCGTCGGAGTCGCCAAATGCAATGGCTTTTAAATCATCGGGAGCCTCCATAAAGCGCAGCACCGCGATGTCGCTCTGCGGGTCGGTGCCCACCACCTCGGCCTCGAACTCCCGGCCATCGTCGAGGGTGAGACGAATGGTGTCGGCTCCTTCAATGACGTGGTTGTTGGTGAGCACGATGCCCTCAGCGTCAACAATCACGCCACTTCCCAGCCCTTCCTGCACGCGCTCCTGAGGTTGCTGCGGCACGCCCCGCGGCCCGAAGAAGGGATGGCCGCCAAAGGGAGAACGCCCGAATGGTGAGGCCATCTGCCGCACGCTTCGCTCGGTATTGATGCCTACCACCGAGGGCATCACCTTCTCGACCACATCGGGAAGCTCCAGGCGCATGGCCATCTCGGCGCTGCTCACCTGCAGGTCCCGGCCAGTCGGGCCTGCCGCCTCATCGGGATGGGGCGACATCGCCACCCTGACCTCTTCCGCTGTCGGCGCGCTGACCTCGGGGTCGGGGCTCGTCTCCGGTTGAAAACAGGCCACGCCGGTGGCCGCCAGCATCGCGATCATCCATGGTGCTTTTCGCATGGGGTCTTCCTCCCGTCTCAACACAGGGTTCATCATCATCTCGGCCATCCACCGCGCAGGCGTCGGCCATGGCGGGGATTCAACGCGACGGAAATTTAAAATCATTCCCTCCCCCCGGCATCCCTTTTTCGTCGGGGCCAGGGCGCGCAATCTCACATCAGGCTCGATCCGGCCCCATCGGCCCGAGGGCTCGCGAAGCCACATTGGCGAGCCGGCCCGGCTGCGTTATAACACCCCCAAGAACCTCACCGCTTTCCCAACGACGTAGCCCATGACGCACCGCACTCGCCGCCCGCTTCACCGCACCCTGGCACTGGCCATGCTGCTCGCTGCGCTTGTCGTCACCGCCGGCTGCGAGCGGGTCGGCGACTGGGTTGATGGCGAGTGCGTCGAGGGCCAGCTCGACCGACCTCGCTTCTGCGATCGCGACGGCGATCTTGTGGCCGACCGCGACCCGGAGGGCCTGCGCTGGCTCAACCCGGACACGCTGATCTTCGCCTACACCCCGGTCGAAGACCCGGCGCAGTACCGACAGGTCTGGGACGAATTTCTCGCACACCTCGAAGTCCAGACCGGCAAAGAGGTGCAGTTTTTCCCGGTGGGATCCAACGCCGCACAGATCGAGGCGATGCGGGCCGGGCGCCTGCATATCGCCGGCTTCAACACCGGAAGCCTGCCCCTGGCTGTGAACTGCGCCGGCTTCAAACCCCTGGCGATGATGGCCGCTGAAGACGGCTCCTTTGGCTACGAGATGGAGCTCATCACGCACGTCGACAGCGGCATCACAACCGTCGATGCGCTTAAAGGTCGCACGCTGGCGTTTACCTCCCCGACCTCCAATTCCGGCTTTAAGGCCCCCTCGGCGCTTTTGGGCTCGGAGTTCGATTTGCAGGCCGGCCGCGACTTTGAGGCCGCCTACTCCGGACGCCACGACAACTCCCTGCTCGGTGTCTACAACCGCGACTATGACGCCGCCGCAGTCGCCAACGTGGTCACCGACCGCCTCTTCGATCAGGGCAAGGTTCCCCGCGACCAGATCCGCGTGCTCTACCGCTCCAAAACCTTCCCGACCACCGGCTTTGGCGTCGCCTACAACCTGCACCCGGACCTGGAGCAGGCCATCCGCGAGGCCTTCTTCAGCTTCCCCTGGGAGGGCTCGGTGCTCGACCGGGAGTTCCCCGACGAAGACGGCTTCATCCCCATCTCCTACAAAGAACACTGGGAGGTGATTCGTCAGATCGACCAGGTCTTTAAACCCGGCTACTCCTGCCAGTGACACTCAGACGATCTGGCGGCAACTTCTGCTCCTCACTGCGAGGTTTTTGCGATGCTCACCCTCAAAGGTCTGCACAAACGCTACCCCGACGGCTTTGTGGCGCTGCCCTCGGTCGATCTGGAGGTTCCCACCGGGCAGCTTGTCGCGCTGATCGGCCCCTCGGGCGCGGGCAAATCAACGCTGATCCGGTGCATCAACCGTCTGGTCGAGCCCACTTCGGGCTCGGTGAAGCTCGGCGAGGAGGAGCTGACCACGCTCTCGCGCGGAGAGCTGCGGCGAGCGAGGCGACGCATTGCGATGATCTTTCAGGACTACGCGCTGGTGGACCGACTCACGGTGATGGAGAACGTCCTGAGCGGTCGGCTGGGCTACGTGAGCTTCTGGCAGAGCTGGATGCGGCGCTTCCCGCAGGCCGACGTCGACCGCGCCTTTGAGCTTCTGGAGACCGTGGGTCTCAAAGGGCTTCACGACCGCCGCGCCGACGCCCTCTCCGGCGGCCAGCGCCAGCGCGTCGGCATCGCCCGCGCGCTGATGCAGCAGCCCGAGCTTTTGCTGGTCGACGAGCCCACAGCAAGCCTCGACCCGCGTACCGCGCGCCAGGTCATGCAGCTCCTGGGCGACCTGTGCAAAGCGCATAACCTCACCGCCATTATCAACATCCACGATGTGCCGCTGGCCCGCGCCTACACCGACCGCATCGTCGGGCTGCAGGCCGGAAACGTCGTCTTCGACGGCAAGCCTGAGACACTCACCGACGCGGTGCTCCCGGAGATCTACGGCGGCGAAGACTGGACCAGGGACGCCGCAAGTGATGAGGCGCAGCTTCAGGCCGAAGACGACGGGGTCGCCGCGTGAGCCCTGCCCCTTCCTCAACGACGCCGACCGCCGGCGCACCGCGTCGCTGGCGTCGTCCCCCGCATATCGCCAACGCGCGCACCCGCTGGGCTCTCTACATCGGCGCGACGCTCTACCTTCTCTGGGCGCTCTCCTCGGTCGATATCGATGTGGTGCGCCTTTTTGAGGGCATGAGTCGCGCGCGCACCTTCTTTGCCGCCGCGCTCACCCCGGACTTTTTTACACGTTGGAGCGACATCCGCGCCGGCATCCTGGAGAGCCTCACCATGACGGTGGTGGCCACGGTCGCGGGCATCGCCCTCTCGATTCCGCTGGGACTGGGCGCGGCGCGCAACCTGGCCAGCCGCCCGGTCTACCTGATCTGCCGTGCGATCCTGGCGGGCACGCGCGCCTTCCACGAGATCATCCTGGCGATCATGCTCGTAGCGATGTTCGGCTTTGGACCTTTTGCCGGTGTGGTCACCCTGGTGGTCTCCACCATCGGATTTTTAGGCAAACTCATCGCCGAAGATATCGAGGCGATTCAGTGGAACGCCGTCGAGGCGGTGGAGTCCGCGGGTGCCTCCTGGCTGCAGCGGGTGGTCTACGCGGTGCTCCCCCAGATCATGCCGCGCTTTATCGGGCTCTCGCTCTACCGCCTGGACATCAACTTCCGCGAATCGGCGGTCATCGGCATCGTGGGCGCCGGAGGCATCGGTGCGACGCTGACGACGGCCTTTGATCGCTACGAGTTTGAGGCCGTCTCCGCCATCCTGATCCTCATTATCACCACCGTCTTTATCGCCGAGTACATCGCCGGCGCCATCCGTCGAAAGGTTCTGTGATGCCCGTTGAGCAGCAAGGCGATACCCGCATCTGGCGCCGTCGCGACCGCAAAGCCGCCCTTCGCCATTTTGGCGTAACGCTGGCCGTGGCCGCGCTGGTGGTCTTCTGCGCCACGATCATCAGCGACCAGACCACCTGGGAGTTTGTGGGCTCGGCGCCGCTGCAGGGTGCCGACCTTGCCATGCGCATGTGGCCGCCGCGGCTGAGCTACCTCACCGAGTTGTGGGGTCCGGTCATCGACACCATCCACATCGCCACCCTGGGCACCATCCTGGGCGTGATGATTGCCTCGCCGCTGGCCTTTCTGGCGGCCAACAACACCACGCCCTCCCGGGCCCTGGTGCGCCCGGTGGCCCTGGCCCTGCTGGTGACCTCGCGCTCGGTGAACTCGATCATCTGGGCGCTGATGCTGGTGGTGATCTTCGGCCCGGGCATGCTCAGCGGCATCATCGCCATCGCGCTGCGCTCGGTGGGTTTTTGCGGCAAACTCCTCTACGAGGCGATCGAAGAGATCGACGCCCACACCGTCGAGGCCGTCGCCTCCACCGGTGCGAGCCGCCTGCAGGTGCTCACCTTTGGCGTGATCCCGCAGATCGCCCCGGCCTTTGCCGGCATCTCGGTCTACCGCTGGGATATCAACATCCGCGAGGCCACCGTGCTCGGGCTCGTCGGCGCTGGCGGCATCGGTATGGCGCTGCAGGGGGCCATCGACACCCTGGCCTGGAGCCGGGTCAGCGTGATTTTTCTGGTCATTCTGGGCACCGTCGTGCTCTCGGAGTGGGTCTCGGCAAAAGCACGCGCGGCTGTGATTTAATGATTTAACTCAGGGGGGGGATTCGTCTTCTTCGGCGGCCCCAGGCCAGCACCTCAGCAAGGCCGGCGCTTTACACGGCAGGCGCACACCCAGCACCCACCCCTCCTCGGCGATCACCTGCGCCACCTTTTTCGGCGCACGCTCCACCTCCTTCAAAAACCCGTCGAGCGTGCCACGCTGCGACTGCTCCAGAAGCCAGACTGCAATGGCCTGCGCGTCGCGCAGATCCTTATCCTGAATCGTCGTATCTCGCGGGAGCATCGACGGATAGCACTCCGCGATCACGTGATGCGTGCCCGACAAGCCCCCCTCCTGCGGCCACACGCTCACATCAAGTTCACCGGCGTCGCGCAACGTCAGGAGCGCATCGAGCATCGCCAGACACGTGATGGTGTGGCCGGCCACCATCGGCCCAGGCCCCATATAAAACGCGCTCAAAGACTGAGGCAAAAAGAGCTCCACCATCCGCCAGTACGCCACGCCCCGCGCGCTGTAGAACGCGCCAGGGCTGTGGTGAGGCCGATCCCACGCCCGACCCTCACGATCACGCGAATACAGCGGCACGCCCGCCTCTTCGGCAAAGGGCTGATTGACCCGATCGAGAAAACCGTCGAGCGTGGGCGCGTCCCGGCGTATCGCGGCGATCCGCGCCACCAGCGCGCGCCAGCTCTCCACGCCAAAGACCTCCAAGGCCGCTCCCACCGGGTAGCCCAGCGAGGCGTCGATACCCACCAGAGTGCGCGGTGCATCGGGTCGCAGAAGCTCGCGCAGGTAATCAAAAACCTCCACCCGCTTCCAGTTTCTGGCCCGAGTGCCCGGCGGTCGCACCTCGCGCGCGGGCTGCCCGGCCGCCGCCTCGACGATGCGAAGCCCCACCCGCTGGTCGTCGCGGCCGGCCCCGGCCCAGTCAATCCCCACACATCGCTCAAAGGGTGTCCTCTCTTACGGCCTCATCGACTTTTTCCGGGTTCACATCCTTGCGACCGCGCCATTGTCCAGAAAGTACATCCCCGTGCACAATGCTCTTTCAACGCGTTTTGAGGGTCGGGCGATACGCCCCCCTCTTCCCACAGGTTTTCCACAGCCCGGCAACCCTATGCCCGTGTTTCGCGTCGCCCTCCTCTCAGCCCTGACCTTCGTCGCCTGCGAGCCCACGGATCCCGACTCCAACTCGCCACACCAACCCGCGACGACTCCCAAAGCCGAACCCGCCAAAGCGTCGAAACTCACAGAGAACAAAACGCCGCTCACCAAAGCCCCGGCCACCCTACGCGCCACCCCCGACACCGACCTCCGCATCGGCGACACCGTCGAGGTCTGCTGGGAGGCCGCCGGCCACCAGAGCTGCACCCTCTCCATTCTGCACGCCAGCGGCGAAGGCGATTTTGGGGACGTCACCGCCAGGGGATGTCGCCAGGTGGTCGTCGAGCACACCACGCTCATCGAGCTCTTCTGCGAAAACTCCACCCACGCCCTCCTGCAACTCAATGCCTCAGAGTAGCGTCTTCCCCGCATAAACACGCGACATCCCCTGACCCCCGGTCACCTCCCGACCGCATAAACACTGAACTTTCCGCGACCCTGGGTCACCTCCCAACCCCTTTCACACGATCCACAGAGCCCCCCACGAACCTCCCCACATCGCGCCCCCCCGCGTCCCACAACCACCCGATCACCTGACCACCCAACCGCAACGCGCGCCCCCCCAGACGCGCGCCGCAACTCCCCACACCGCGCCCCCCCCGAGCCTTACTCCTCCACCTCAACCCACCGCAGATCAAACTCCAGCTCCACGTCGATCGTCGGCGAACACTCACTACCGCACATCGAGCTCTGGCAATTCAGCGTAAACTCGGCGCTTCCGGCGATCGTCTGCTCAGCGGCATCAAACGCGCTGATCGTGGCCATCGTCGCCGCATCATACGCGCAGTTCGCACCGCCAACATTCTCCACCAGCCCGATCTCCAGGTACTGCTCCAGCGGCGTGGAAGCCCCGGGAACGGGAAGATCCATGCCGAAGGTCATCGCATTGAGCGAGCTTGAGAAGAAAAGCCGCCCGAACGAAAGCTCCGCCCGGACCGCCGGCGCATCACCGCTCACCGTCTGAGGCTCGTTGCCATAGAGCGACATCGTCATCGTCCCCCCGGAGACCTCCGGCTCATCGACGGGCTCCTCCACGCTCAGACAATCCTCCGCGCAGCCTTCCTCTCCGTCACAGACTTCGCCGAACTCCACCGTGCCATTGCCGCACTCCGGCGAGTTGCTCACACAGGCCGGGCCGCTCTCGTCTTCGGTCTGCTGGCAGGAGTAACCGGGAGCGCAGCTCTCCACACAGAGTCGGCTGCAATACGAGCCGCCAAGCTCCTGATGGGAGACACATACGCCCCCCTCACACCCCTCATCCTCATCGACGCAGGTGGAGAGGTTGCAGATCAGGTTGCAGGGCTCTCCCAGATCGCCGGGCTCCTCCTGCGGATCTTCCACCAGACCGACGTCACCCACATCGACACCGGCGTCGACCTCTCCCGCGTCGTTTGAGGCACGGCGGTTGTTACTGTCGCCGGAGCACGCCGCCCCCAGGCTCATCACCACCACTGCCGCAGCCCACACACCCATCTTCTGTCGTTTCATCGCGATCCTCTTCGCTCACCCGTGCACGCACGGGACATCTGCTCAGCGCCAAACTCACTCCATTGGGGCATACCGTAGCGGCTCACCACGCCCCGCACAACCGCCCCAATGACTTGTTAGCGCCCCAGAACGCCCGACCTTTAAAGGAGTCCACAACGCCCTGGCTCATCTCACCGATTGCGTCGCGAGGTTGTCTTGGAAAGCACACTGCAGGCCATTATCACCATGCTCTCTCTGGTCAACCCGGCGGTCTGCCTGGCGATGTTTGCCGCAATCGAGTCCGGTCAACCCGGCAGTATTCAGCGCAAAGACGCCACACAGATCGCGCTGGCAACGCTGATCATCCTGGGGACCTCGGCGCTGATGGGAACCCGAGTCCTCGAGATCTTCGGCGTCTCGGTCGACGCGTTCTCGGTGACCGGAGGTGCCGTGCTTGTCGGCATCGGCGCGGCGATGCTCATGGGGCGACAGCAGCCTGCTGGCCCCTCTCCCGGTGCCCCCGATGCGGCAAACCCCCATGCCGAGCCCTCAGCGCATCAGGCCGCACTCGGACCCTTGATTCTCTTTGCCGGCGGCCCCGGTCCGATCACCGGCGTCATCACACTCTCTGCACAGAGCCAACAAAACATCCCCTGGGAAGCGCTCATCGCCGTCGGAATCACCGCCCTGGTGCTCTGGGTGGTTCTCTTCGTGTCGGCCCGCCGCGCCCCGGAGACCTCCTCCGACGCCGACCAGCCTTCTCCCACTGCGGACGACGCCGATACCCAGAGCTTCTATCGCGACATCGCGACGCGCTTTATGGGGCTGATCATCATCGCGATGGGCGTTCAAATTGGTTTGAGCGGCCTCCAGAACTTCTTTGGCAGTGCCGCGTGAAAGCACCAGCGATCACTCCAGTCTTCCAGAAACTCGCCACACCACGCGTTTTGGAGTGATCTCAACCGACCCTCGGTCACTCCGACCGACCCCCGGTCACTTCAACCGACCCCCGGTCACTTCAACCGACCCCCGGTCACTTCAACCGACCCCCGGTCACTTCAACCGACCCCCGGTCACTTCAACCGACCCCCGGTCACTTCAACCGACC
>NZ_SADD01000018.1 GCF_004005565.1 Lujinxingia sediminis
CCAGGAGGTTGCATTCAGCGATTGGCTTTGAATCTCCCAATCGCTACGAAGAGAAGATGGCCCGCGCCGCGCTAGGTCAGGCGGCATGAATTAAGAGATGACTGTCCAGGAAAGCGGGGCAACTTCACACACCCGCATAAAACCTTGCGATGGTCCCTCTCTCGGACGGTCAACGTCACCCACAACTTCCCAAACGTTGAACCCAATGCGGCACGACTCACTCCCCCCACAACTCGCCCCACACCCGCATAAAACCTCGCGATGGTCCCTCTCTCGGACGGTCAACACCACCCACAACTTCCCAAACGTTGAACCCAATGCGGCACGACTCACTCCCCCCCACAACTCGCCCCACACCCGCATAAAACCTTGTGATGGTCCCTCTCTCGGACAGACACACCGGACGGCGGCCGTCCACCTCGCAAACTTCCCCACGACCTCTCAAACCTCCCCACAACGCGAACCTCCCACGCCCCACAACCACCTAACCACACAACCTCACAACCTCAACGCGAACCTCCCACGCCCCACAACCACCTAACCACACAACCTCAACGCGAACCTCCCCAACACACATGGCAACTCCCATCTTCGCGAACCTCGGTGCCTTCCCACCCCCCCTCCACCTGTGCGAACCTCCCCACTTCGATGCCCCCACACGCCCGGTCCCACCTCCCGAGTGCCAGATGGCCCTTCGACAGGTCGACATCTACCTTCCCCCCGAGCACGAGCCTCTTGGCGAGCTCAAGGACGCCCCCAGCGCCCTCTCCCGCCACGATCTGACATTCGATGACGACTCCACACTGACCTCCATCGTCCTGGAAACCGGCGACTCCGACGCGCTCCTGGAGTGGCTGCACGCGAAGGTCGGCGATATCGAAGGGCATCGCATCGTCGTGCGAGAGGTGCTGGCAACGCTGCCCCGACAGGGCGAAGAGGAAGGAGAAACGACCGTCGAAGAGCTGGGGGCGCTTCAAAACGGAGACGAAAATAACGAGGAGGAGCAAGACAAGGGGGCGGCCGCCCGCATCAGCCGCGAGGAGGTCTACCAGGACGTCACTGACGCGATCAGCGTGACCAGCGTGCACTACGCCCTGGTGGCGCTCTCCACCATCGTGGCCGCCGGCGGCATGCTGCGCGACAGCTCCGCGGTGGTGATCGGCGCGATGGTCATCGCCCCCCTGATCGGCCCCAACATCGCGCTGGCCCTCGGAGCCACCCTGGCCGACTGGAAGCTGATTCGACGCTCCGCCCTGGTCAACTTCCTGGGACTCCTCCTTGGACTCGGACTCGCCGTGCTCGGCGGCTTCTTCCTTCCGGTGGACATCACCGTCGGCGAAATCGCATCGCGCACCCGCGCCGGACTGGCTGACGTGGTGCTGGCGCTGGCCGCCGGCGCCGCGGGCGTGCTCTCGGTGACCCGCGGGGTCTCCACCGCACTGATCGGCGTGATGGTCGCGGTCGCACTTCTTCCCCCTCTGGTTACCACCGGACTTTTGCTGGGCACCGCCCACTGGAGCGGCGCCTACGGTGCGGGCATGCTTACGCTGATCAACCTGGTGGCCATCAACCTGGCGGGCATCATCACCTTCCGCATCCAGGGCATCCGCCCGATGACCTGGTATGGCGAGGAGAAGGCCCGACGCCTGAGGTTCTATGCCATCGGGCTCTGGCTGGTGCTGATGGGATTGCTGATCGTGGTGATTGTTTTTGCCCCCCCGAGCTCAATCACCGGCGACGAAGCCTCCTCCCCCTCCACGACCATCGAGACCCCGCTGGACTGAGCCCAACCTCACCCCTCGCTCAAACTCTTCAAAAGGCTCTGCTGCGAAACCACGATCTTCTCCTCCTCGCCAGCCTCCACACGCACATAGCTGCCGTCGGCCTGCAACTCCCAGGCGTTGAGGTTGTCGCGAAAATGCACGTCGAGGCCTTCCTCAATCACCCGCGCACGATGCGCCTCATCCTCAACCGGGAAAGCCACCTCGATGCGCCGAAACATGTTGCGCTGCATCCAGTCCGCGCTGGCGAGATACACCTTCGGATCGCCAGCGTTATGGAAGTAGTAGACCCGGGAATGCTCCAGAAAGCGTCCCAGGATCGAGCGCACCCGAATGTTCTCACTCACTCCCGGAACCCCCGGACGCAAACAACAGATACCGCGCACCACAAGCTCCACCCTCACCCCGGCCTGGGAGGCTTTGTACAGCTCACGAATAAGCCGGGGCTCAGTGAGCTGATTCATCTTCGCGCGAATCAACCCCTCACCACCGGCTTCGGCCTGCTTGATCTCGTTGCGAATCAGGCGCAGCAGGCGTTTATGCAGATGAAAGGGGGCCTGCACCAACTTCTTGAGCTTGAGCGCCTTACCCAGCCCGGTGAGCTGCTGAAAGACGCGATGCGCATCGGCGGTGATCGTCTCATCGGCGGTCATCAGGCCAAAGTCCGTATAAAGCCGGGCGGTGCGCGGATTGTAGTTCCCCGTCGACAAATGCACGTAGCGCCTCAATCCCCCCGCCTCTCTCCGCACCACAAGCGCCATCTTGGCGTGGGTTTTATGGCCCATCACCCCGTAGAGCACATGCGCGCCGGCGTCCTGAAGACGGTTGGCAATCGCGATGTTAAAGGCCTCGTCAAAACGCGCGCGCAGCTCCACGACGGCCGTGACCTCCTTGCCGGCGCGCGCCGCCTCGGCCAGCGCCTGAGGCAGCGGTGACTCCGGATCGGAGCGATACAGCGTCTGTTTGATCGCCAGCACGTTCGGGTCGGCCGCGGCCTGACGAATGAACTCCAGCACCGGGAAAAACGACTGATAGGGATGGTGCAAAAGCACCGTCTTCTGGCCAATCGCCTCGAAGATATCGCCCTGCCGCATCGCCGCCGGCGGAGGTGCGGGCACAAAGCCCGGATATTTCAGGTCGGCCCGCTCCAGATCGGCCGGGATCATCATCAGGCGGTTGAGGTTCACAGGCCCGTTGACCTGATAAAGATCGGCCTCCGTCAGCTCGGTCTGCTCCAGCAGAAAGCGCGCCACGTCCATCGGGCAATTATCCGCCACCTCCAGACGCACCGCCTCCCCGTAGTTGCGCGCATAGAGTTCGTCTTCGACGGCGATCATCAGATCTTCGACTTCCTCCTCATCGACGTAGAGCTCGCTGTTGCGCGTGATGCGAAACTGATAGCAGCCGGTCACGCTCATCCCGGCAAAGAGCTCATCGACATGCGCATGAATCACCGACGACAAAAACACATAGTCGTGCGCCCCACCGCTCACCTCCCGCGGCACCTGAATCAGCCGGGGAAGGCTGCGCGGCGCGGGCACCACCGCCATGCGACTCTGGCGCCCGAACGCATCTTTGCCCTCCAACGACACGACGAAATTGAGGCTTTTATTGACCACCCGTGGAAAAGGATGGCTCGGATCGATGCCCATCGGACTGAGCACCGGCAGGACCTCTTCTTGAAAATAGCGCTCCACCCAGGCCCGCTGGCGAGCACTCCAGCTGGCGCGTTTCAAAAAACGCACGCCCTCCTGCTCCAACTCCGGAATGAGCACCTCGTTGAGCAGCCGGTACTGCGCCTCCACAAAGGCCGAGCAACGCTCACAGATCTGCGCGAGCACCTGGCGGGGTCGCATCCCATCGGGGCCCACGATCTCGGTATCCACCTGAATCTCATGCTTGAGCCTGGCCACCCGAATCTCAAAAAACTCATCAAGGTTGGTGCTGGAGATGCACAAAAACTTCAGGCGCTCCAGGAGCGGCACACGCTCATCTTCGGCCAACGCAAACACGCGGGCGTTAAACGCCAGCCAGTTCAGCTCGCGGTTCAGATAAAGACTCGAGTCACGCAGGGAGGTCTGTCTGGCCATAATTCACTCCTCGATACATGAAGGCATCCCCGGTCCACACATCGCGGACCAGCTAAAACGAAGTCCCCACAAGCTGCGCGAATGTTCCAAAAAGGGAAATTAATCGAGCGACAAACGCACGCCCACGCTGAGCATCAGCTGCCAGTTGAACGCCGCCGTGTAACGCCCGGGCTGAGCAAAGCTCTGGTAGCCCTCAAAGCGCTCAAAGGTCGACTCGGCCACAAAGGGGTTCCAGGTGGCGTTGAGCTCCACCGGGATCGTCAGAGCGCCGCGATTCAGGGTATAGCCAAGCGCCATCGCTGCGCCCACATAGGATGGCGCGCGGGTCTGCATCTCGCTTTGACGGCCATCCTGATCGATGGTCGCGTTGCTGGTCACGCCGAGCACCAGCTCGGGGCCGGCCGCAAGGCTTAAGCCCCCGGCATCCCAGGCGTTGGAGAGCTCCACCATCACGGGCAGGCGCAGGCTGTGAGCGCGCAGCACCGCGTCGATGCGAGCGCCCCGCTCCACATCTTCGGCAAAGCCCTTCCCGCTCTGAAATCCGTAGAGAAGCTCAAGGCGCGCGGAGAGTTTGGCGCCGGAGCCCTTCCAGAGGGCAGCGCGCGCGGTGGGCCCCACCACAAAACCCGTGCCCCGGAACGCCGTGCCATACAGCAACGTGGGCGCGCCCACCGGATCTTCGGGGCGATAAAGCCACCCGAAGCTCGCACCGGCGCGCGCGCCCACCTCAACCTCTTCCAACCCACCGAGCTCCAGCGCCTCAGCCCCCTGCGGTATGCACAACGCCGTCAGCAGGCAGAGCACCGCAACGCCCATCAGGCTCGCGCCCCCCGGGCGCCCGTGTGCTGAAGCTCGGTAGGTCGTCATACGCGTTTAATCTCCACTTTCTGCATCACGGCGTCTTCGTGGGGACAGTCGCGACGGTCACGGGGCAGATTGCCGATCGTCTCCACCACGTCCATGCCCGCCACAACTTCACCGAAGACCGCGTGGCGGTTGTCGAGGTGAGGCGTCGGCCCCAGCGTGATGAAGAACTGGCTGCCGTTGGTGTTCGGACCGGCGTTGGCCATCGAGAGCATGCCCGCTTTGGTGTGCTTGAGCTCCGGGTGGAACTCATCGGCAAACTTGTAGCCCGGACCGCCGGTGCCCTGCCCCAGCGGATCGCCGCCCTGAATCATAAAGCCCGGGATCACGCGGTGGAAGATCACGCCATCGTAGTAGTTACCTTTGGACTCTTCAAAGGTGTTCAAATCGGTGTAGGCGCGCTGACCGGTGGCCAGGCCCACGAAGTTCGCGACGGTCTTCGGCGCGCGAGCTTCAAAGAGTTTGATATCGATCACACCGTGATTGGTATGAATGATCGCGTGCAGCTCACCTTCGCCGCCGACGTAATCAGCGGGGACTTCCGAAAAGCTCTTCAACTGACTCATAGATGCTCCTTTAAAAAGGGCGCGTTTTACGGCGCGAAAAAAACCCATCAAACGTCCTTCAAGGGGGGTGTCGCCGCAGAGAATTACAGCAGCAAATCAAACTCGTAAAGCACCCCGGTGAACACACCGACATGGCCCTGGTACTTGCCATCGTAGGTGATCTCACCGGTGGACTCATCGTAGGTGGCGCGCTCGCTCATCGCCTGATCAAAACCCAGATTATAGCCCATACGCAGCTCCACCGGGATACGTACCGGCCCCACACTGATCTCCATGCCCGCGCTCAAGGTAAGCAGGGTGTAGTTCGAGGGCGCAATCTGGTTACGATCGTTGAGCTGGTTGGCGTAGCCGCCCATCGAGCCGGCGCGCTGCTCTTCGCGGTACTCCAGCGTACTCTCGGACTGGAAGATAAACTCCGCCCCCAGCCCGAACACCGGGCTGACCACCTCCGAGGGCACGCGAAACTTCAGCATCAAAGGCACGTGGTAGGCCGTGGAGACCTGATCGCTGTGAATGCGCGCGATGGTGCGTCCGCTGAGCGCATCATTTTTATCGACATAACCGCTGGCCTGATCGACCGAATAATAAAATCCCGTCTCCAGCCCCAGCCAGCCCAGCGCGCGCAGCTCCAGGCTCAAGCCCCCCTTGGGGCCGACGCCGAAGTGCCCAAAATACTCGGGTTTGGGAAAGTAAACCTGATTTCCCTGCTCGCTGGTCAGCCGCGAATCATCCGGGATGCCCTGACCGGCCACCATCGTCACGCCGCCTTTGGCGCCGACGGCGATCTCCAGTTCGAAAGCCTCGGCGTGGGCGGGCACCGCCGCCAGCGCCAGACCCGAGAGCGCGGCCACCAGGGCCAGGGGAGCACACTTCATCATGACCTCATCCTATCCGGCCCACCCCACGCCATCATCGAGATGGGGAGAAGGCCACGATCCAATTCATCGCTTCAGCATCATGCGCCGGGGTCTGGCCTTCGGGCGAGTCGCGACAGGACGAGCATGCTCGCTCTCTTGGTCGCGCTGCTGCGCTCGGGTTGACTCCGGACGACGCGACCATACAACTTTGAACTCCTAACTCCAACATCGCTATGCGAGGTGAGCTTGGATCCCATCTTAAGTGTGGGCATCGACCTGGGCGGCACCAACGCGCGCCTGCAGGTCTTCAACGACGCCCTCCACCCCATCAGCGAGGCACACACACGCGTGCGCGAGCACTGCGAGCCCGAGGCGATCTGCCAGCAGCTCTGCAATCTTCTCAAAAGCGCCTGCCTCGACGCTCGTCTTAACGTCGGGCACCTTCAGGTCATCGGTGTCGGTCTGGCCGGGCAGCTTTCCCGGGACGGTCGCACAGTTCTCAACGCGCCGAACCTGGGCTGGCTCAACACCGCCTTCGCCCGGATCTTTGAGGAGGCCCTGGCGTCGGAGCTCGGTGTGGCGCCACCGGTGTACATCTTCAACGACCTCAACGCGCTGGTGTACGACGAGTGGCGTCTGGGAGCTGCCCGAGATGTGGGCGATGTGCTCGGCGTCTACGTGGGCACCGGCGTGGGAGGGGCAATCATCGCCGGCGGCCAGCTCATCCGCGGTCAGGGTAATAACGCCGGCGAGCTGGGTCACATGAAGGTGGTACCGGAGGGACGGCGCTGCGGCTGCGGTCAGCGCGGCTGTCTGGAAGCTTACGCCGGCGGCCGACATCTGGAAGCGAGGGTCGCCGAGACGCTCGACGCTCACCCCACCCTGCGAGACGCCCATCCGGAACTGGCCGGTGCCGTGCTCCAACTCTCGGCCATCGACCCACTCGCCGAACACCATCCCGCGCTCAGCGAGATCTGGGAGCAGACCAGCGATCTTCTCGCGTTGAGTCTGGCCAACGCCTGCACCCTGCTCAATCCGGCGGCGCTTATCTTAGGCGGCGGCGTCCTCGACCATTGCCCCAACCTGCGCAGGCGCGTTGTCGACAAGACCTTGCCCCTGGTGCTGGACGTTGCGCGCCGCGAGCTTCAGGTCTTGCAACCTCTTGGAGGCGCCGAATCCGGCCCCCGCGGAGCCGCCACACTCGCCATGCAGGAGCTCGCCGCGCCCCCCTCCTCCCCCATCCCCACCGTCCCCCCCGGTTCCCCCCGCTGACCGGGCGGTATTCGCGCCAACAAAACACCCGCGAAATCCTTGCGCAGCCTTGATTTTTTTCACGTTTTCCATTAAGGATTCGCACCCCTGTCGGCGCCGGCAACAGCGGGCCCTTCCCCCCTTCAAAACCACCCGCTTCGCGCCGATGTCTCTCCCGGACTTTGAGCCGGGTTTCCGTCAACATCCTCTGGAGATCACATGACGTGAACAGATTTCCTCAGATCCGACCGACTGCCCTCGATCCTGCCCACCAGAACTGGTGGGTCCGCGACGGCCTTCGCCCCGAAACCCACCGCCTCCAGATCGCCGGCCACGACGCCGAGCAACTCTTAAGGCACGTCGACCGGCCGCTCTTCGCCTATGACCTCGACCGGGTCGAAGCGAATTATATGAGGCTGCACGACGCCTTTGCCCGCCATGGACATCCCTTTCAGGTGTTCTTTGCGGTCAAAGCCAACCGTTTTAGACCGATCGTCGAGACTCTGCGCGCCACCGGCGTCGCCGGGATCGACGCCGCCAGCCCCCGCGAGGTCTTGTACGCGTTGGAGATGGGTTTCCCCGCTGAGAAAATCACCTTCACCAATGTGAGCGTCAGTCACCGCGATCTTGAGCAGCTCAAAGGGCTGCCGATCATGCTCAACTGCGACTCGTTGAGCGTTATCAACAAGGTCGCCGACGTTGACCCCGGCCGCGCCATCGGTCTGCGCATCAACCCGCAGGTCGGCGTGGGCATCAACGAAAACCTGACCTACGCCGGTCAGCGAGCCACCAAGTTCGGCATCTACCTCGATCGGCTGCCCGAAGCGCTGGAGCTGATTCAAAAGCGCGGCCTGCGCCTGCAGGGCCTGCATATGCACGTGGGCTGCGGCTGGACCGGCTCGGCCATCACCCAGTACTTCCAGGCCGTCGATCGCCTCACCGCAATCGCCCGCGACGTCATCGATACCCACGGCCCGCTGGAGTACCTCAACTTCGGCGGCGGACTGGGCGTGCCTCTGACCGCCGGCGATGGTTCGGTCGACGTCAACCTCTACTCCGAAGGCATCGTCGAGCGCGTGCGCCAGCTCGGGCTGGGCATCAAGGTCTGTGTGGAGCCGGGCGACTACATCGTCAAAGACTCCGGCGTGCTCCTCTCCGAGGTCGTGATGGTCGAGGAGAAGGGCGGCACCGAGTTTGTCGGTGTGAACACCGGCTTTAACGTGCACACCGGCGCCAGCCACTACGGCCTCTACCAGGAGTTCGTGCACACGACCCGCGCCGACTTCGGCCCGCAGAAGAACGTGACCATCGTGGGCAACATCAACGAGGTCATCGACGTCTTTGCCGCTGACCGCCCGATGCCCTTGATCGAAGAGGGCGACATCCTGGCGATGCTCAACGCCGGCGGCTACGGCGCTTCGATGATGATGGAGCACTGCCTGCGCGAGCCCGCCATGCAAATGGGGCTTTCGCAGAAGGGCAACCCTTTTGCGCACTCCTTCGATTCTTGAAGTGATACGCCTTGCTTGAGCGAGGCGGTCTGGAGCTATGACAGAACCTCCCCCCCCCATCCAGACCGCCTCGCTCACTCTGATCCGCTTCGATCGCGGTCGCCCCGAAGTATTCTGGGCGCGCCGCCGGGCGGATCGTTCGTTTCTTGGCGGATGTTTTGCGTTCTTTGCCGGCGGCCAGGAGCCCACCGACCGTGCTCTCCCCACAACGCTGACCTCGCGTGACCGTGGAGATGACGCGCCGGCGGCGCACGCCAGCGATCCTCACACCGGGGTAACTCGCAACGAAGACGTGCTGCGCGCCACCGCGCTCCGAGAGTGCTTTGAAGAGTGCGGCGCACTCTTCTGTGAGAGCGGCCTCATCACCTCGCCAGCCGGCTCGCCACGCAGAGCCCGAACCCTCCCCGCCCATCTCCCCTCGCCGCTTGCCACCCACCGGCTGCGCTACCATTTTAGCCGCCGTACTCCGAGTTGGATGCCCCCGGCCGATACCGCCTTCTTCACCCTGCGGCTGAGTGACGAGGAGGCCCGCGCTCTCGATAACCTCAACGCCTGGCTCGACCCCGATGAGCATGACGAAGGCGCCTGGATGCCCCCTCAGGCAGCCCTTCAAAGCTGGGAGGATGGCCAGGCGCTGGCGACGACGCCGATTATCGGTCTTCTAAACGCAGTGGCGCAGGACATCGAGCCCGCGCGAAATACCGAGGCTGCCCCGCTGCCCCTGGATCCCAACCCACAGCCGGTAGCTGAAGCCGTGGCGTACCTGGGAGGTGTGGTCGTGCTGCCCCTTCGCACCGCCACACTTCCGCCGGCCACCCACACCAACACCTACCTCCTCGGCCGCTCCTCCTTTGTGATCGTCGACCCTGGCCCCGACGACCCGGCCGATCGGGCTCTTTTGAGCGCCGAGATCGAGCGCCGCATCGCCGCCGGTGACACACCTCAAGCGGTGATCCTCACCCACCACCACCGCGACCACATCGGTGGCGCCGGCCTTATCGCCGCGCGCTTCAACCTGCCGATCTTCGCTCACCCCTTAAGCGCTCCCCTCCTCCCCCATCTCAAAACCCGTACGCTGAACCACGGAGAGACCGTTGCCCTGGGCGAGTTCGGCGAGCTTGAGGTGTTGCATACGCCCGGCCACGCTCCCGGGCATATTGCGCTCTACCATGAGCCCTCCCAAAGCATCTTCGCGGGCGATCTGGTGACCTCCCAGGGCACCATCATCATCGACCCGCCCGAAGGTCATATGGGCGACTACCTGCAGAGCCTGCACACTCTACTCGCGATGCAACCCCGCGTGCTCTGGCCCGCCCACGGTGCTCCCATAGCAGCGCCCGAGCACCTTCTTTCCCGCTATATCGACCACCGGCTGGCACGCGAAGCTGCGGTGCTCGCCGCGCTCCAGGCCCGCCCCACCCCGGCCGTCCCCGAAGACCTCATCGCCGCGGTCTACCCCGAGATTCCCCGGGCCATCTGGCCTCTGGCAGCCCGCAGCCTACTCGCCCATCTCCTTCATCTCAGCGAGCAGCGCCTCGCCACACACCACGACAACGGCTCTTTCGTCGCCACGTAGGCTCTCCATCGACGAGACCCACCGCCGAGGGCGGGTTTTGACAGCCCGGCGCCCGACATGGCATATCGTCGGGGCAACGCTTCCCAAACCCACCCTGCTCGCTATGGAGCGCATCATGACTCAGGCATCGCCTCAGATCGGCCCGCTCGGATCTACCATTGAAGTGCCCTCACTCGCGCAGCACACCCTCTCGCACCTTCTTGCGACGAGCGGCTTCGACCGCGTGCACTTCTTCATCCGCGAAGGGGTCGACGCCGGCGCCATCGACGCCCCGCCCCCCGAAGGCGACGCCCTCAAGCTCGCACTGCTCGACTACACCCACCCCCTCGACATCATCGACGACGCTGTCTTCGAGCATATCGAGGCCGCCGACGTGCAACCCGCCACCCTGCGCGATCTGCTCTGCTTTGCCATCGCCCACCCCGGCGCCCAACTCGAACACGACATCGTGGCCACAGGCACCATGCGCACCCGCCACGTCTACGGCTCCGAACGCGAAGGCGAGACCACCTGGGCCCACACTCACCGCGACCGCACCATCTGCCAGTGGATCACCGGTCTTACCCACACCGGCACTCGCCGCGAGCTCGTCCCGCTGGAGCTCTACCTCAAAGACCTGCTACGCCAGCCGGCAAAGATTCTGGTGCGTCTGGGCTGATCTTAGCGTGCGCATGACCGTCAGCGCATGACCGTCCGGGACACGGACCATCGCCAGTATTTATGCGGGTCACCCGAGCGCCCAGCGCATGACCGTCCGGGACACGGACCATCGCCAGTATTTATGCGGGTCACCTGCATATCACAGCTTCATACGAGCGCCCGAAACGTCCGGCTGTCAGACGGGCGTTTTTTTCGTCCCCCCTCTCCCTCCGAGACACGGACCACGGACCACGTCCGTCAGGACCACGTCCGTCCGAGACACGGACCACGTCCAGCGTTTACGCAGATCTTACGTATCCGTGCCCCCGCGACTTCCACATTCAAGCAGAGCCCGCCCACGCGACCTCCGGCCAGACACGAAGGTGCCGCTGCAGCCGCGCTACCAGGCTACCTAAGTCTCCCCGTCAGCATCGAGCTGGCGGGCTGTTTTCTCACCGAAAAAGCCGTCCCCCCTGACGTCGCTTCTCGATCTCCACCTCCCACTCGGCCCGCCTCTTTGCTTCTTCAGCTGCGGCCTGGGCGCGGTCGGCTTCCATCGCCATATCAATGTCCTTACTAACGCTAGCCCATTCGTGCAGCCGGAGTTCCTCGCCATGCTCGCCAACTCGCACCAGCGTGCCATCCTCAAGGCGGCGCATGCGGCCGGCGGCGATCTCCTCGCTGATATCGACTTCTTCTGCGTTTGCCAGCGCGCTCAACCACTCCGAGGTCTGCTCGCCAATCGGCGACACATGTCCTGCTATATAGTCTGGATCATCAGCCTCAAAGACCACATTCTCAAGCCCGCCATAGTGGTCCTGAAACATACTGACCTGTACCGAACTCAGGTGATAATTGAAGTGCGACATAGGCAGCGACACAGTCAAAAGTCCCACCGGAAGCCCCACCAACGCCACCGCCGCGATCGTCAACGGCCAGCGCAGCCTGTGCTTTCGCAATAGCCGGGAGACACCTCCCATCACCAGCGCCGAAGCGCCCCCCACCGTAATCACCGGAAACATCCGAATCGGGTCAACAAACCACTCAAACTGAGCCCAGGCTACCAATATCGGTGCAAGCCAGGCCGCTGCCGCTACCCCAAACCAGCGCCTTCCCGGCACTTCGAACGCCTCGAGCACCCCGGCGTCTCGTCGCCGATGAAGCACCACCGCATGAAGGATCGCCGCCTGCACGATCATCAATACGCCAAATCCACCGATCTGCATCGCCTCCATCAGCGGCTCTCCAGCCAGCACGTCGTCCAGCACTCGGTACGACCCCACCCAGACAAAGATTGCCCCGAAAATGTAAATCAACAGATAGAGCACTCCCATTCGCCATCTCCCATGACACAGTCGTGAATATTTCTTTAGCGTACTCCGCGGAGCTTAGCGTAAACCACCTCGCACCATACCCTCCCTCCAAAGGAAGTATACCACACAGCGCTTGCACAACTTGAAATCCGTCCGTCCGATAGACACACACCACATGTCGACTGCCCCGGATACGCGCCCGGTATCCCTCCGACAAACCGATGCGCTACACTGTCGATACGCCCCCCCTTTTTCATCCCCCTCACGTCGTCGCAGCTTCTTCCGAAGGCTTCATTCTGCCGTGCACCGCCAGCCAGACGCATGGCGAGTCACTGCTTGTCGCGACCACGCGATGACGCTGATGCGCAGCAATGAACACCGCACTTCCTGCCTCAAGTTTGGACTGCGTACCGTCCTCCCATTCCAGCGTGGCCTCACCACCCAGCAGGACGACCCACTCGTCGAGCTCCTGGTCGTACCACCTCCCCTCAGGCGTCTTGTGCCCATGCGAGATAATGCGCTCAATGCGCAGCCCCTTGCCAGACGCAAGCGTCTCGAAGAACTCGTCCTCCTGGGGCAATGTATCGGGAATCTCGAAGAGTCTTACAGGCTCACGCTTCATAATCTATCTCGGGTCATCGGCGCTTGTGCTTCGCTCAAAAAAGTAACAACAGGCGACACTCTTTCCGGCATTACCCCAATAATCTTACCACACTTCAACTCTGGTGATAACGAGTCAAAAACCAACAAAACACGAACCCCACGCCCCCTTAAAAAACCAAAAAAATAGCACCACACCACATACCAACAAACCACAACTATTCCATCCCTATGTCAACGCAACTATGCATACCCTTCCCAAACTTCCCTGCTCGCACCGCCAGTCCAAATCACCACTGAAAAGCCATGCGTATGGATCGTATGTCGGCAGTCTCTTGCTGACACCTCGCCATTGGGCAGGAAGCTCCTTACCACTTTCCCTACCCCCGGCAAAAATCACGATGCATATCAGCAACCGTCAACGGTTCACCCCGATCCTTCGCGCCCCGATCCGTCCGAGACACGCGCACCGACCCGTCCACCGACCCGTCCGAGACACGCGCACAGATCCGTCCGAGACACAAACAATCCCCCGCCTTTACAAGCCCGATCCGTATCCGGCCACGTTCCCCCGTCTTCCTTTTTCGCACCGCCTCTCCCCTACCCTCCAAAAAAATCCTCGTCACCACGCAAATATCCCCTCGACAACGCGATAACAGCTCCATGCAGGTCTCATTACCTTCACCCGGAGCGCCCAATGACTCGCCCTCGCCGACATCTCCCTGGCCAGGTCGTCGCCATCACCCGACGCTGCTTCGACCGCACGTTCTACCTGCGGCCCGACGACACCATGAACGCCATCGCCCTCTACGTCTTCGCCAACGCCGCTCAGACCTACGACATCGAGATTCACGCACTCCTGGTGATGTCCAACCACATTCACATGATCATCACCGACGTCAAAGGCCGCCGCAGCGAGTTTATGCGCGACGCGATGTGCCTCATCTCCAAGGCCCGAAGCCGCGATCTCGATCGCAAAGATTACCTCTGGGAAAGCGGCTCCTACCGCGAAACCGTACTCCTCGATCGCGACGCTCTCGAACGCAAACTCCTCTACACCTGGCTCAACCCGGCTGCAGCCAACCTGGTCGAGCGTGCCCATGAGTGGCCCGGCGCCAAAATTCTGCCCTGCGACTGGGGAACATCGATAAAGATACCCAAACCGGACGTCTATTTCGGCCGAAAGTCACCGGACTTCGCACAGTTCACACCCCAGCCACCTCCCGGCTTCAACGCCTCCGACCACGATGAAGTCACCACGTATTTCGAAGACCTCCTCACCGGGGCCGAAGACGAGCTCATCGCCACGCGAGCAAGAGAAAAGCGCCGGGTGCTGGGCGTCGAAAAAGTCCTGAAGACCAGGCCCTTCAGCAAGCCCAAAACGGCATCACCACGCACCCGAATTACCCCGCGTTTTGCCACCCGGAATGCCGCTCTGCTCATCGCCGCAATCGCCCGTCACCGCGCCTTCCTAACCGCCTACGACCACGAGCGACAGCGTTGGCTCAAAGGCAAAAAACGCGTCGAGTTTCCCTGCGGCACGGTCTGGCTTCGTCGACACGCCCCCGTTAAATGCCGAGATCCCGAGGGCCCCGAGCCAGGCTTAGCCTCGATGATGTAGGTGCTACATCTCCGATACCGCCACAAGCGATCACACGCCCGAAACAAAGCATGCCTCGACGCTCCCCCGAGGCGTTGCATGCACACCTCTGCCTGCCTCGCTGCCCTGCCGACACGATGCACGCGTCCAGCGCCCTCACGAGCGCCCCGCCCTCGCGAACACACCCTACATCCATCACGTTCGCGACCGCTCCCCAGCCCCCAAACTCCCCGGCTCTCGACGATACGTCCCCCATCAACGCGCTTCGCCCAACTCTACGCTTCCGGCACAAGCCCGTTCGCCCGCATAAACACACACCATCGTCCGTCCCTCGGTCGGTACAATGTCCCTCTCTCGGACGGTCGAAGAATCAGACGGTCGAAGAATCACGGACGGTCGAAGAATCACGCCCCCATCCACATCGACGACAACCCGCCATACTGGGATGGCCCGGCACGCATCGCTATAAAGCACGCGCCCTGAATCTCGGAACAGCCAGGCCAACAACATCCAATCCGACCAACAGACGAACCAAACCTGACATCCGCAGGCCTTATCCACAATTCACGATCAACCAGACCACGCGCATAGCGCCCCAGGCATCTCAGTTCCATTGACCTCGCCAACACCACCCGCCATCTTTAGCGCTCATCCATCACGCCCAGAGACGCTACCCACGAGACATACGCCGATGTTCTACGAGTCCTTCCGCTACCCCGACAACAGCACCGAAGGACTGCTTCTCACGATTCCGACATCGGAGATGCGCGGCAAAGCACCGCTGCGCCTGGAGTTCGCCACGAACTCCCTCACGTCAAAACGCACCAGGTTTGGTTTACGTCTCGTTCATCATGACCGCCCGCTGATGTGGTGCACCCTCGATCCCCGATGGGAAAAGAGCCTGATACTACGCGCCGCCCCGGGCGATATCTCGATCATCGAGCCTATTCGCGCCGCCGAAATCCGCGCTGTTGAACGTGCTGGAGCAGCGGAACACCCCGATTCAGCCTGGCCAAAGTACTTCATTCGCGCCCTTCAAAAATCTCCCGCCTCGCCACTTCATCCCGGCACATGGTGGGTTCGCACACTCTCTGGCACCAACATGCCCGCCGAGCTTCGGCTCTCTTCGCACGGAATGTTCGGCACCATTGAGCTTCCTCGTTTCTCGCTCAACGAGCCCGGCTTCACCTACAACGAAGCCTGGGAAGCTCAACCGGTTCGCACATCCGTCATCGGTCTTCGCACACTCAAAAATCCCGACGACAGCCGCGTCAAGATGTGGCGAAAACGAGCGCGACAAGGCTCATTACCCCCGCTGCTCCTTCTCTACGTCTCCTCGCTCGGCGCCTACATACTCCTCGACGGCCACGACCGCCTGCACGCCGCCCTGCTCGAAGGTCACCTCCCCTCCTCGGTCGCCCTTTTTCACCTTCGCTATCAATCGTGGCCGCCAAATCTGGCAGCTCAACGCGGCCTGGCCCAGCAATACCAGTCAATCCTCAACGGCGATCCCCAAAAGCTCCCCGGCTTCAACCGTGCGCTCATCCAGGCCTCCCGATCTGGCAGCTGGTACCCGAAGTCACGCGCCTGGCCTGTGCCGGGCGGGTTTAAAGCCTGGGGCGCCGACGTGACCGCTCGACTCGCTCAAGTGACGAGCGCGCAGGGCCAGCGTGTCTGTCGCCAGATGTTCGTAGCTCAGGGCTCCGACCGAGAGACAGACGAAATCCAGCACTGACGCGGGGAATCGCCCCAAACCCATAGCTCCGACCGAGAGACAGACGAAGTCCAGCACTGACGCGGAGAACCTTCCAAAGCCCAACCCAGAACTCATCCAGAAATCAAATGCGAACGAACTACGCACACTATGAAGTTACCGCCAGGGTCGCGGCACGACTCGGACTTCCGTGGCATATAAACATGCAGGATTGGAACATCGAGGTCGCTGACCCAACGCGCATCGACGACTTCCTCAGTGCGTTAGCGGCCGCCAGCGAACGGGAGGAGAGAATCTGCCTGCTCGATCTGGTCCTTGCTTCGCTCGACGAGTGGTTTGAAGCTCGCGAACCACTCGAAACCATACACCTCGACGACATGGCTCAACGGGTATCGTCATTGGCCGGTCCTACACTACGAGACTTTCCAGATGTGGCGGAATACTGGGTAGAAAATGACAATCCGGTCGCACAACTCCTTCGCCGGCTCTTCGCGGACCCCGAATTTTGATGTTGAGTAGCTGCCAGCTACCAGAACTCCGACCTCGCCACGTCGACCGTCCCTCGGCCGATATGATGTCCGCCCCTCGGTCGGTTTACACAGGGGACGATGTCCGTCCCTCGGTCGGTTTATACACACCCTACATCCATCACGTTCGCGACCGCTCGCCAGCCCCCAAACTCCCCGGCTCTCGACGATCCGTCCCCCATCAACGCGCTGCGCCCAACTCTACGCTTCCGGCACAAGCCCGTTCGCCCGCATAAACACACGCCATTGTCCGTCCCTCGGTCGGTACAATGTCCGTCCCTCGGTCGGTACAATGTCCGGTCGGTACAATGTCCGTCCCTCGGTCGGTACAATGGGTCGGTACAATGTCCGTCCCTCGGTCGGTCGAAGAGGTCGGTCGAAGAGTCACGCCCTCCTCAGCCCCAACACCACACGCTGTCCCGCCTGAATCACCACCAGCGGCACCACCCCCAACCCCACCGCCAACGCCCACCCCTCCACCCCGGGACGCACCGTCTCCAACAGCCCCCTCAGCCACGGCACATACACCGTCATCGCCAGCAACACCGCACACCACACGATCGCCCCCCATACCCATCCATTCCGCATCACCGGACTCACCCACGCATCGCTATCCCCCCCCCGCGGCGACACATCTCGCATATTCAGAGCGTGAAACGCCTTCCCAAACCCCAGCGTCAAAAACGACACCGTCACCGCACGCTCCAACGCAAACCCCAGCACCTGCAACGAGACGGCCAGCGACACCAACACCGCCGCCGAAATCACCACCCCATACACGCCGATCGCTCCCCAGTGATGCCCCGTCAGTATCGACTCCTTCGGCGAACGCGGCGGTCGACGCATCAACTCCGACGCTCCCCCCGTCGCCACAAGCGCCAACGACGGAAACACGTCCGTCACCACATTCAGATACAGAATCTGCATCGCCGTCACCGGCAGCGGTGCCCCTGCCAGCGACGCCGCCACAATCACCACAATCGATGCCCAGTTGATCGACAATAGAAACACCACAAAGCGGCGAATGTTCGTAAAGATCACTCGCCCCTCCTCAATGCCGTAGACAATCGTATTGAAGCGATCATCTCGCAGCACAAGATCCGCCGTCTCCCGCGCCGCCTGGGTGCCTCGCTGTCCCATCGCCACCCCGATGTCCGCACGCGCCAGCGCCGGCGAATCATTGACCCCATCCCCCGTCATCGCCACCACCTCGCCGGCCTCCTGATGCAACGCGATAATATTGAGCTTCTGCTCCGGACTTACCCGCGCAAACATCGATGCCGCACGCACCCGCCCCCTCTCCTCCCGGGAAAGCTCCTCGGGTGCCCGTAACTCCTTGCCAACGATCACCTCCGCCTCATCCGACGCCACAAGCCCTATCTGCAACGCGATGCTGCGCGCCGTCGCCGCCTGGTCCCCCGTGATCATCACCACCCGCACGCCGGCCTGCGCACACTCCCGAATCGCCTCGCGAACCTCCTCCCTCGGCGGATCATAAAACCCAACGAGCCCCACAAAGGTCAGCTCCTCATAAGGTGCCGCCTGCGCATCCTCCACCTCCCGCGACGCCAGCGCCAGCACCCGCAACCCGCGACGCGCCATCGCCTCGTTTTCCCGGTGCCAGCGCCCCCGTTCCTCCTCATCAAACGCCTGTTCCTTTCCCTGGCACCGCCACCGTGTCGACGCCCCAAGCACCTCTTCCGGTGCCCCCTTCACGGCCACCCTCACCCGCCCCTCTTCCAGGCGGTGGTAGGTCGCCATCATCTTCACCTCCGAGTCGAACGCCTCCTCCCGCACCTCGGGCATCCGCTCCAACTCCCCATCCACGTCCACCCCCTGCTGCCGCGCCAGCCTCAACAGCGCAACCTCCATCGGGTCCCCCATCGCCTGCCCATCACGCCCGATCGAGGCGTTCGTACACAGCACCCCCACCTCCAGCGCCTCTCCCACCTCACGCTCTGCTCCCGAATCTCCCCCTCCCACCAACCTCCCAACCTCCCCGCCTCCCTCCACCATCACCTCACCCGATGGCAGCACCAGACACCGCACCACCATCCGATTCTCCGTCAACGTCCCCGTCTTATCTGTACAGATCAACGTCGTTGCCCCCAACGTCTCCACACTTGCCAGCCGTCGCATCAACGCATTCTTCTCCGCCATCCGCAGCATCCCCCGCGCCAGCGTCAACGTCGCCACCACAGGCAGCCCCTCCGGCACCGTCGCCACTGCCAGCGCGATCGCCGTCATCCCCACCTCCTCCAGCGTCTTTCCCGCCGCCACCCCGGCCGGCACCACAAGCGCTGACAACCCCAGAGTCACCCAGATCAACCGACTCGCAAGCCTGTTGAGCCGATGCTCCAGCGGCGTCTCCCCCTCCTCCTCCCCCTCCACCAACGCCGAGATTCCCCCCAGCTCCGTGGCCATTCCCGTGGCCACCACCACCCCTCGCCCCGTCCCCCGCGTCAGCGTCGTCCCCTTAAAAAGCATGTTGCTGCGCTCCGCCAACTCCGTACTCGCCGCCAACGCCTCAACCCCCTTCTCCACCGGCAGCGACTCCCCGGTCAGCGCCGCCTCATCCACCTGCACACGGTTCGCCTCCACCAGCCGAACATCGACCGTGATCACATCCCCCTCATCCAACAGCACCACATCCCCCGGCACCACCTCATGCGCACCAACCCGCAACGGGCGTCCCTCCCGAACCACCGTCGACCATGCCTCCTCCAGTTGCCGCAACGCCTGCATCGAACGCCGCGCCCTCAAGTCCATCGCCAACCCCAACACCCCGTTGATCAGCACCACAATCGCCACCGCAACGCCTTCAACCCAGAACCCCAACGCCATCGAGACCACCGCCGTCACGATCAAAAAAATGATCACCAGGTCATCGACCTGATCCACCACGATGCTCCAGATCGACCGCCCCTTGATCTCCCGAAGCTGATTCGGCCCGTACCTCTCCAGCCGCCCCGCAGCCTCCTCCCCGCTCAACCCCAGCGTCGGATCAACCTCCAGCGCCCGGGCAACCTCATCGGCTTCTCGGCTCCACACCCGCGACAGCACCACTCCCGCTTCCGCAGCATTCGTCCCTCCCGATGCCATCTCCCTTCCCTGCACGCGCCCCATACGCCTCCCGGCAGCTATCCTCTCCCAAAACTCGACGCATCGCCCCCAACCCTAAGCAACGCACTCCTCTCGAGAAGCCTCTTCCCCCCGTCGCACCTCAGCCTCCCCCAATCTCGAATCCTCCCCGGCACAATTCTCAACACCAGCCCCCATCCGAGCACCCGCACGAGTCCGACGCCCCACCCCCACTAAAAAACCGAGCGCCTCCAGGGCGAAGTCCAGCAAGGAGCAAGGAGGAGCGTGCAGCAGCGCTACCGCGATGACGACGCGACACCACCTCCAACCTTCTGCGCCCACAAAAAAACCGAGCGCCTCCAGGGCGACGCCTGGCAAGGAGTGAGGGATGAAGCTGTAGCAGCGCTACCGCGAATCCCTCACGACGCAGCCAGCGTCGTCCTGGAGGCGCTCGGCACCCGGCACCTTGCCGTTGGGAGAACTCCGGGGCTACTATCGCTCCCCGCACCCTCGGGCTCCCGCCTCTCCTCTCGTCGGCCTCCTTATATGCCCTCCCCTCGCCAGCTAGCCTTGTTGCTGCTTGTCCTTGGCGCCCTGCAGGCCACCTCTCTGCCCGCACAGGCCCAGCAAAGCCCCCGCGGCTTTGGTCCCACCGTGCGCATGAGCAGCTCGCTTCCCTCCGAAGACGCCGAGGCCGAAGCCCTCTTGCGCGCCACCCGCGCCGCACTCCGAGACCAGGCCCGTCAGGCCCTCCACGCAGCACTCGTTGACCCTGCCGACCCGAGCGAGAGCCCCGCAGAATCCTCCGCGCTCCAAACCCTGCGCAGAGTCATCGACGATCCCTCCACCACCGCCGGATTCCGAACCGCCCTGCAGCTTCAGCTTGCCGCGCTTCACATCTTCCACAACCGCCCCGATCTGACCGACCAAACCCTGACCCGCGCTCGTCGCCTCGCCGGAGACTCCCGCGCCCTGCTGCGCTCCATCGAACTCTTCGAGACCGGCCGCGCCCTCGCCCTGGAGCAACACGACCAGGCACGCTCCCTCGTGGGCTGCGCCCCACCGGTCGCCGACGCTGCCTCCACCCTGCTCTGCCCCCCCGACGCGCAGCTTCCCCCCGCCTCCATCTTTCATCGT
The DNA here is from genome assembly GCF_004005565.1 of Lujinxingia sediminis. Classification (NCBI taxonomy): domain Bacteria; class Deltaproteobacteria; order Bradymonadales; family Lujinxingiaceae; genus Lujinxingia; species Lujinxingia sediminis. Next base: position 21,108 of record NZ_SADD01000018.1, read on the forward strand.
GAATTTCTGGTCGCCGCGCTTCTTCACCGCCCGCTGGAAGACGCGCGCGACAGCGTCCAGGCCGCGCGACGCTTCATCATCGAGCCCCTCACCCTGGCACGCGCTCGCGCCGCATCGGGCCCTCTTGAGCCCGTCGACGCCCTCCTCGCCAACGCGCAACTTCTCAATGACGAAGCCGCAGAACTTCGCCTTCACCTGGCACTGGCAGACCTCATCGTGCAGCGCGCAGACACCACCCGCACGGCAGACTCGCACCTCCAGAGCGCCACCGACCTTCTCCAGCGCCAACGTGACGGCTTTGCTGAACTTCGCCTCCTCGCCCTGGACGCTCGCCAGTGCCTCGACCGCGCGCCCGCAACCGCCTGCACCGATACCGCCCGTTCGCTCGCTACCCTCACAGAACTTCCCCGCGATATCCTCCCCGACATCCCCTGGTCCCGCTACTGCACCCCGGATTCCGAGGAACTCGCCATTCCTTTCTGCCTTCAGGCCGAAACTTCCGCCCCCCCGCAAGCCCGCGCCGACGCCTCCCTCACCCGCGCCCGCATCCACCTTAATGCCCTTCACCCCACCCCGGCACGCTCCGCGCTGCGCGACCTCGAAGCACACCTCCAATCCCTCGATGCTCCTCCGCTCGCTCTCCTGCTTGAGCGCTGCCAGCTCAACGACCTCACCCGCACCTCGCGCACCTATAAGGTCTGCCAGCAGGCCCTCGACCGCCTCGCCATGCCCGCCGCCGAGACGCACGCGCAACGCGCCGACATCATCCACACCCTCCTGGCCATCGCACGCGCCACCCCGCCCGAACCCACCCCGATGGCTCCCTCCGCCTACCTACGCCTGGCCATCGATCTGGCCACCGCCGGCCACCAGCCCCTCTGGGGCCTGGCCAGCCGCGCGGCCCTCGAGCTGGCCGACCTCCACGCTCGCTTTAAACCCACGCCGCCCGACGCTCCCGCCTATTTCTCCGAGGTCCAGGCCTTCGACCAACGCACCCGCACGCGTACCGAACATCCTCATCTCGACCAGCCTCTCGATGACGCATCCCGCGCCCGAAACCTCTCCCGCTGGCTCGACACCCTGGCCTCGCTGCAACTCTGGCCCGAACTCCTCCACCGCGCTCGCCAGTCCTACGACCACGCTCGTCGCACCGACGACACCACGCTCGGCGCACACGCCCTCCTGCGACGCGCCCAGGCCCACCACGCCCTCAACCAGCGAGACCGCGCCTGCGCCACACTCCTCGCCGCCGACGCCCTGGGCACTCCCGCACACCTCCGCGAACTCTCCGAACGCCTCCGCTCCGATCTTCCCTCCCGCTGCCTGCCCCCGACCTCATCACCCGGCTCCGCCCGCGCAAACCACAGCCCGAAATAAGCCCCGTGCCTCCTCCGGTTCTCCCTGACACGCGCGCGCCCTGACTGCCTGCCCCTCACCTTGAGTTCCTCTATGCGCTCTCTCCTCGCCACCTGCCTTGTGCTCGTCGCCACCACCCTTGCCGCGCTGCCCGCCGCTTTTGCGCAGGATGACGACGCGCCTCCCGCAGCCTCCTCAACCGAAGGCGCACACCTCAACGACGCCCGCGCCCTCTACCAGGCCGGTCACTGGGAAGACGCCCTCGCCGCCTTCAACCGCGCCTTCGAGCTCGCCCCGGATCGCTCCGAAATCAAAGCCGCCGCCGCCCTCGAAGCCGGCTCCCTCCTCTGGGAACAGGGCCGCTACGAGCCCGCCCGCCAGAAGGTCACCTTCGCCCTGGAGCTCGCCCGCGAGCTCAACCTCGACCACGCCACAGGCCAGCTCCTCCTGACCCTCGGACAGATCGAGTCCGCCACAGGCCAGCTCCGCAGCGCCGAGGACACCCTCAACATCTGCGTGCAGCTCACCGGCGAAATCAACGACGAGGTCTACCGCGCCCTCTGCCGCATCAGTCGACGCGCCGTACGCACCCTCCTCGGCCAAAACCCCGGCAGCGAATCCGATCTTCGCGCCGACATCCGCACCCTCCAGAACACCGACTCCCTCCTGGCCATCGGCACCGCCCTCACCCGCACCGCCGACCTCTACCAGGACAACGGCGACCTTGAGCAGGCCCAACGCCTCCTGGCCCAGGCCAAACGCCACATCGAAGCCGCCGACAGCGTCCCGGCCCGCGCCCGCCACCACCTGCGTGAGGCCCAGCTCCTCCGCCGGCAAAACAACCTCAGCGCGGCATCCGAACTCCTCGGCAAAGCCCTGCCCCTTTTCGAATCCATGAACAACCGACCCATGATCGTGCACACCCTGGGGCTCCAGGCCGAGATCGCCGCCCTCAACAACCAGGCCGCCCAGTCGCTCACCCTTTACCGCCGCGCCCTCAACGTCGCCGACACGACCTCCAATCCCCTCCTTAAAGGCCGCGTCCACCTCGCCCTCTGCGAGCTCAACATCCCCCGGGCCCCGCAGCACTGCCAGCAGGCCATCGACACCTTCGAGACCGGCCAGCTCGCCACCTACCGCGTCCGCGCCCACGCCTCGCTGGCCCGCGCCCACCAGGCCGCCAACCGCTTCAACGATGCCCGCACCCACTACATGCGCGCCATCGAGCTGATCGACGACCTCCCCGAAGGCAACACCCTCTACAACGAATCGCTGGCCACCCAGCACGCCAACCTCTGCGTCGTCAACACTCGCCAGCGTGCCACCGGCTCCCTGGCAAGCTGCCTGGAGGCCCGCGAACGCCTCCAGAAGCTCCCCGACGCCGACGCCGCACACCACCGCCGCACCCTCTCCCACGTCACCCACGCCGCCGGCATGGCCGCCCTCCAGGAAAACAACGCCGAGCGCGCGATCGACCTCCTCCAGAACGCCGCCGACCAGGCCCTCGCGCTCTCCCCCCCCGACCTCGCCATCGCCTCCGACGCCCTCCTGCGCCTCGGCGCCACCTACGCCGCCCTCCCTGACCACGCCCGCCAGGCCCGCGACGCCTTCACCCGCGGTCTCGACGCTCTCAACCTCCCCGACCAGCCCGAAGGCAGCGACAACCGCCCCGCCCGACTCGCACTCCTGACCCAGCTCACCCAACTGCATCTCAACCAGCGCGACGCCGACGACACCCTCTCCCGCGCCGCCCGACTCATCGACCTCGCCGCCGAACTCGACGACGCCCGCACTCAGGCCTGGGCCCACAACGCCCGCGCCAGCGCCCACCTCCTCAACAAAGACCAGGACGCCGCCCGCGCCGAGCTCCAACGCGCCCTTCCCCTGGCCCGTCAGGCCGACGACGCCGAGCTCACCGAGCTCATCGAAGACAACCTCAAACGCTTCGAATCATGACACCTCCCCCGGCCTTCGGGAGCCCCCACAAAAAAAGCGGTGGAGCATAACGCTCCACCGCCTCCCCGGGCCTGGCACCCTGAAAGCCGGACATGCGAGGTCACGAGGCCAACGCCTCCAATCACGACATCCTCAGCCTTCGGTCTCCTCCTCACGTCCCGCCCTCGCCTGCCCGCCCTCCCCGAGCACCTCCACATCCTCAATCGCCTCCAGATCGACCGCCTCCGCCTTACCGGCTCGACGCCGCCGCGTCGGCCGCACCCGCTCGGCGTGGGCGGGCATATCGCCCAGGCGAAAAAGGTGCTCCACGATCGCGGCCACCGGCACATAATGCCGGTTCCAGTCTTCAGCGGCCAGCAAACGCCGGTTCTGTGCGTCCTGGGTCTCGCGCTCGTCGAGCCCCAGCGCCGAGAGCCGCTCCTCAAGCGCATCCGCATGCACCTTGAGCCCGGCGGCAAGCTCGGCGGTATCCGGAGCGCTGATCTGCAGGATCAGCTCAAAATCCGCCAGCCCCCTCTCAAGCGCGAGCTGCGCAAACTGCGCATACACCAGCAGCTCCAGCGGCCGCTCCGGCGTCTCACCGGCCAACCCCACCGAGCGACTGGCCTCGCTTCCCCAGAACGCGTCAATGATCCCCCGCGTCGCGATCACGCTCTGGCGAAGCGCCGCCACGCAAGCGTCTCGCTCCTCGCGCCCCCGGCTATCCTGAGCGTTCTCCACGGACACGCGCAGGTCCAGCTCCGCAAACGTCTCGTAGCGCGTCGCGAGCACCTCGACCAACGCATAAAGCACCTGCTCGACGCTCAACTCCGCCGGTACCCCCCGGGGAAAAAGCTTCGCCTCGAGTCGCTCACTGAGCTCCCCGCCATGAACCCGCACCGATGACGCAATGTAGCTCTGAATCGCACTCTTATCGGCCGAAAGACGAGACACCTTCGCCATAACAATCCCCTCGCTGACAAAGCCCCCGGGCAGGTCACTTTGACCACTCAAAGGACCTCCCCGACATCGAGGACGTGGTGTGTTGATATCCAACGAGCGTAAAGCGCATGAGCCGACCGAAGCAACCCCAACGCTTCTGCCCCCTGCCCGGAGCCTCGTTTTGACGCACGATCGCCCCGGAAGCCTCCCCCGGGCCTCCCCGGCCCGGGGCGTTCCCCACCGATGGCTCCGCCCCCCTCCCACGCAGGGCAAACCCCAATCTGGAGCCTTCAAAGACCCACCACCCCCGAAAAAAAGCCGCCGGAGCCTCCCGCTCGCCAGGCCCTCTCCCCACAGGCGATCGGAGCGCTCCCGCATGATTTTCGCGGACGTCGCCTTTCCATCGGAACGCTCCAGAACGCGATTTTCAAAATTTCGAACCCGATCCGAAGCGCATAAACACTGCGTCTTCAAGCGATCGACGCGTCGGCCTCAGCGCTGCTTCTCCAACCAACCAAGCAACGCCTGGCGATCGAAGGGCTTGAGCAAAAACTGATCCGCTCCCAGGGCTCGCGCCTTCGGGCGATTGTCGACCATCGTGACAACAAGCACCGGAATCTCCCGCAGCTCCTCATCGCTGCGGAGTAGACGCAACACATCCCAGCCGTCGATCACCGGCATGCTCACATCGAGCACAATGGCGCGGGGATGAAGCCGGTGCGCCAGATGCAACCCCTCCGCCCCGTTGTACGCCGACGCCATCGCCACGCCCGCACTCTCCAGGGTGCGCCGCATCAGCGCGTGAAGATCCGGGTCGTCGTCGATCACAAGCACACAGTCCTGCGCCTCCCCCCCGGCACCATCTCGCGGCAGCGAGTTCCCCTCGCTCCGCGTCATCGCCGAGCGCACCAGCGCCTGCTCCAGGTCCTCCGACGCCCCGGCGACCACCTTCACCTCGCGGGGCAGCCGCACGCGAAACACGGAGCCGACCTCAAGCTCCGACGCCACCTCAATCTCCCCGCCCAGCATGTCACAAAGGTGACGGGTGATCGCCAGCCCCAGCCCCGTCCCATCCACCGTCCGCGTCCAGGAACTATCGGCCTGGGAGAACGCCTCAAAGACACTCTCAAGCTGCTCCGGGCTCATGCCCACGCCGGTGTCTTCCACCCGAAAACACAGCCCCTCACCTCCCCTCGCCGAGTCCACCTCTACATCAAGCCTCACCTGCCCCTGACGGGTGAAACGCGCCGCGTTACTCAACAGGTTGTAGAGGATCTGACGCACCTTGGCCGCGTCGCTCACCATCTCGCCAACGCCCTCCCCGCAGCGTAGCTCGAAGTCATTCTCGTTCTTCTTAAAGAGCGGCCCCACGCTGGCGACAACCTCCTCGACGAGCGGCCTCAGCTCAAAGGGCTCCGGGTGAACCTGCATGCGCTCCGCCTCGATCTTGGAGAGCTCCAGCACGTTGCTGATGATCGAGACCAGATGCTTGCCCGCCGAGATGATGCGCCCCAGATCATCGGCATACATCGTCTCCCCCTCCGCGCTCATCTCCTCAAGCACGATCTCCGAATACCCCATGATGGCGTTAAGCGGCGTTCGAAGCTCATGGCTCATCGTGGCCAGAAACGTGCTCTTGGCCTTGCTGGCCTGCAGCGCCTCGTCCCGGGTCGTGCGTAACTCCTCGTTGAGCACACGCAGGGCATCCTCGGCTTCGCGCTGCTCGGTGATATCGCGCCCCGAACCGTAGATGATGCGGGCGTCGGCATCGAAGCTCATCTTCCATTGCAGCCAGCGTTGTTGCCCCTTCTCGGTGGTAAAACGCGCATCAAACCCCACCGAAGCGCTGCGCGATAACAACGCGCGCACCTGGCCCCGCACCCTCTCCCGATCCTCCTCGACCACCAGCGCATCAAACGCACGCCCCCCGAGCGCACCCGGCGCATATCCCAGGCCCGCATCCATCGAAGGGTTGGTCTGAAGCAGCCGCCCCTCGGCGTCGAGAATGCACATCGCATCATCGGAGGCTTGAAAAAACTGATCGCGGGTCGAACGCTCGAACGCCTGCAGCTTCAACTCACGCAGGTCGCGGTTAAGCAGCGCCTGGGTGGCCAGCATGCTAAAGCGGCGAGCCAGCTGCACATGTTTTGCCGAGAAGAAGGCGGGCTCAGAATGCGTGCACACCATCAGCGAGGGCTCGGGCTCCTGGCGAAGCCCGATATGCAACGCGGAGCTCGCCACCAGCGCATGCGACCTCTGCAAATCCTGCCACTCGGCGATCATCGCCGTATTGAACACCGCCACCGGCTCCCCTCCCAGCGCCTGTCGGGTCACCGCCTCCCCTCGCCAGCACATCTCCTCCAGCCCGCTGCAGGTCGTCGCGACCAGATGCATCGCGTCCACACGCGTCCCGGTGAAGACATAGGCCTGCTCAAACCCCAGCAGATCCTGAAGTATCTCAAAGAGCCCACCAAACATCGCTCTGGTGTCGGTGATCGAGCCCAGAATCTCCAATCCCCTCAATAACCCCTCGGTCTCCAGCCGCAACTCGCGCTCTTTGCGCCGAGCGCGCTCCAGGTCCAGGAGAGTTTCGCGCAGGGTTTCGGATTCCGTCATCGCATACCTCGAAGCGTTACGACGCTGTGAACAGAGAAAGAGAGCGCTCAAGACGAGCGTTCACGTGAGGAAACCGGTCACGCCACAAAACGTAAGGCGATGTCAGAAGCATCGTTGCCGCTCTGCATCGCCGCTTGTGGTGCCCTCGATGCCGACGTCGAACCCGACGCCCATGCCAGCTCACCACGAGCCCGTAGTCTGCGCCCGGGACGCCCCCACTCGCCCACCACCTTCGCGCACGCAAGGCACTCTCTTCAGCGCAAAAATGTCACCACGGAGATCATCAGGTTACCGTGGCGATTCTCTCCACCGATAAAGCACCCCTGCTCCCCAAACGTAAATGCCCCGATATAGGGTTTTCCACCCAAAACCTCCCCCATCTCCCGGGCGACCTCATCGATACGCTCTTGCACCGTGAGCATGCACCCGGCGCAGTAGATCACAAGGCTGCCCACAATCTCCTTATCCTCCGAGCTTGCAATGTCCCGAACCGCCTGCCCCACGCGTCCCGCTCGAGAGATCAGCGAATCCACCGTGCCCCGCATCAGCACGAGCTCCTCCCCCTCTTCCACCGTTGAGAAGAGCGTCAGCCCCCCCTCCGGAGTCAGTCCATCAGGGTGCGAGAGCTGATAGTAGGGGGTGCCCTCAATCCTGCCGACCACTCGCCCCAGCGGAAAGAGCGTCGTTTTCCCCAGGATATTGCCCCCCTGCTCCAGTTCGTCGTCAATCGCACCGCCGGTCCACGCGTTGTACACCTGCGCGGCCGGCTGGTCGTCGATCTCATAGAGCACTCGCCCCTGCGCCCGCGTCACCCTGCCCACCCGGGCCGTGGGCTCGTAGCCGCTGTGAAAGGAGTAGTCGACGTCCGCCGAGCTAAAGATCGCCGCGATCACCACGGCGTTCTCAAAGACCTCCCCGTTGGCAAACTGCTTCCAATGCCCGGCAACCGTGTTATCAGCCGAGCTTCCGCCCAGAATCGGCACCCTGGAGCCGAGCAGCTGCTGAATGCCCTCGATCAGCTCCTCTTCAACTCCCGGCGCAGCCATCAACCACAGCATCTGCGGAACCTGCCCGGGACGCCCCGCCTGACTCAACGCTTCCTGAAGCGCCCGCTGCGCAGCCTCCCGCGGCGAATCCCCGATCTCCCAGGCGCCCACCCCATAGGCCCCTTCCGCATCCGCGATCCCCATCATCGCCAACCCATGTCCCTCCTCGCTGGCCATGCCCTCGTCGGTCATCACCCCCTGGCAGGATGTCCCGCCATGAATCGGCACATCCCCGGCCAACGCCACAAGGTGCGCGTTAACTGCCGCCGTATCGTATGTCTCCGTCGCATACAGAAAGATGATGTCCGGCGACGCTTCCAACCGCTCAGAGAGCAGCCGATAGCCTTCGCGAGCCGCCACTTTCGGGTCACGAGCAACACTTCGAGCGCTTGCAAACTTCATAGGTCTCCTCGCAGCTGAGATGTCTGATGTCGCCGTCGAGTGTATGCGCCGCCCCCCGACCTCCACAAGCGAACGCAACGCCTGCGCACGCCCTCCCTTCAAACGTAGGGACACCGCCCCAACACATCGGCCCGGGCCTCGGCCAGCCCCCCCTGGTCGCCATGCCTTGTTTCAGGCGTAACTCTCCCTGTCCCTGACCGCGCACGTGCCCCCTTGGGGCCTCCCCACTCTGTCCCTAGGTTTGCCCACACAGCCGCACATCTGGCGGCTGCTCGTACAGACACTTTTCCATGGAGCATCCCCCATGAACATCTACGACATCATGACCTCCGAGCCCACCTGCTGCTCGCCAGGCGACTCGATCACCTCCGTGGCTAACCTCATGAAACAAAACGACTGCGGCCTCATCCCCGTCGTCGCCACAAACGGCCACCAGAACCCCATCGGCGTCATCACCGACCGCGACATCGTCTGCCGTCTCGTCGCCGAGGGCAAAGACCTCAACGGCTGCACGGTCGGCGATGCCATGACCTCAACCGTCATCACCGTCGAACACGCCGCCCCCCTTGAGAACGCGCTTAACCTGATGGAGAGCAATCAGCTCCGCCGCCTGATCGTCGTCGACGACAACGGCGACGTCTGCGGCGTTATCTCCCAGGCCGATATCGCCCGTCAGGCCAGCCACACCCTGACCGGAGAGGTCGTTCAGAGCGTCTCCACCCCCTCCTCCAGCTCTCACGTCCTGCACTGAGCCCTGCGGCGCGCCCCGGAGCATGAACCGACGCGGCCCCCTGCACGGGGGCCGCTTTTTTGCGACCTCACCCCTCCCCAACCCATCCCAACGCTTGACGCTCTCCTTCAATCTTGCTTTTTTCCCCCACCTTGAACGCTTCAATGGCATTGCCCCCGGCTGGAGTCACCCCATGAGCTCGCTTCCCCCCGTCCATATCCTCTTTGAAAACCCCGACTGGCTCCCGCCCCTGCGCGACGCGCTCCATAAAGAAGGCTTCGAGTACACCGAGATCCCGGTTCACCACGGCATCATCAGCGGCCCCCCCGCCCCGGGCATCTACCTCAACCGCATGAGCCCCTCCTCGCACACCCGCGGCCACCTCACCTCCGTGGCGCTCACCCGCGAGATTTTGGCGCACCTTCAGGCCCACGGCGCCCGGGTGGTCAACGGCCTGGCCGCCTTTGAGCTCGAGATGAGCAAGCTGCGCCAGCACCTCACCTTGCAGCGCTTCGGCATCCGCACCCCGCGCACCGCCCTGGCCGTCGGCACCGAACACCTGGTCAGCCTGGCCCGGACCTTCGAAGGCCCCTTCATCACCAAACATAACCGCGGCGGCAAAGGCCTGGGCATCGAGCGTTTTGAGAACGCCGACGAGCTCCAGGACCGCCTGGCTCAAGGCGACTTCGACCTCGGCCCCGACCACCAGGTCCTCATCCAGCAGTACATCCAGGCCCCCGAACCCTTCATCACCCGCGTCGAGATCGTCGGCCAACGCATGATCTTCGCCATGCGCTCGGCCACCGATGAGGGCTTCCAACTCTGCCCCTCCGACGTCTGCCAGGTCGAACTCCAGCGAGAGAAAGCCCAGGCCGCAGCACTCGCCGACAATTGCCCGATCGACGGCGGTGCCAAATTCTCCCAATCGCCGCTCAAAGCCGACGACCCGCTCGTCCTCAAATACCTGGCCATGTGCGCTGCCAGCGGCATTGAGCTGGCCGGCATCGAATTTGTCGAAGACGCCCACGGCCACCGCTACACCTACGACATCAACGGCACCACCAACTACAACCAGACCCTCGGCCGCCAGATGGGCATCCACGGTATGGAGGAGCTCGCCACCTACCTGCGCCACGTGGTCGCGCCCCAGGTCATGGCCGAACTCGGCTAACGCGGGAATCTCCCGGCCCACCTTGCCTCAGGCCCGAGACGGCGCAGTTTTAGCGCGCCGCCCGGGCCTTTTCTCTGCCCACCACATCAGACCCCAGGGAGCTTCAGGGGAGCGAGCGCTACCCGCCCGGGCTATGCGGCGAGCCTCCTGAGCCGTGCTCATTCGCCGGGATCGACTCTCTCCCGAGGAGCACCATGCGACGATCATGCCTTTACCTGCTGGCCTGTCTTTCGCCCGCCATCGTACTCAGCACCGCTTGTTTTAACGCGGAGTCACCGCCCTCAGAACGCGCCAGGGTCACGCCTGCGACACTCGAACCCGGGCAGGCCCTCACCACCTGCAGCCAGCCTCAGGCCTGCCACCAGGGCTTTGTGTGCACGCAGGGCGGCCACTGCGTCGATCCGACCGGCCAGGTCTCGGCCACGGCCGCCCTCCAGGCCGACTTCGATAACCTCCCGACCGCCGTGGGCCTGGGGGTTCCCTACGAGCTGCCTCCCAACGCGCGCCTGCGCCTCGACGACCCCGACGGTGACGGGATCGCGCTGCAGGTCACCAACCCCATCATCCTGCAGGGGCAGGGCTCGGAGCTGGTGGTCGAAAACGGCGTCATCGCCCTTCGCATCTCCGCGCCCGCCAACTGGTCTTCGGTGCGCGACTTGAGCTTTGTGCCCACCACCCCCTCCCAGCCCCATCAGGGCATCGGCATCGACGTGCGCGCCCACGGGCTCCGCCTGGACAACCTCTTCTTCGATCGCATGGGCACCGGCATTCGCGCCCACTCCATCGTCGACGGCCAGCACGCCAACCTCAACATCCAGCAGTGGAGCCGCCTGGTCTTCTGGGAATGCCACGAGCACGCCATGCACCTGGCCGGCGGCGACACCAACGCCGGCCTCTTTACCGGCCTGGAGGTCCGCGCCGGAAACGGCATCCTCGACTCGTCCTTTTTGGGCAACACCTACATCTCGCCGACCATCAACTCCACCACCGTCGACGCTCTTACGCTCGACAGCTCCGCCAGCTCGGCCACGGTGCTGGGCGCCTACACCGAGATCAACGCCCCGCTGATGCGCGCCAACTCCTTCCACGACCTGCACCTGGGAGGCAACGCCATCGACCGCCTGGATTCGGAGGGCGATCGCATCGGCCGCCACCACGCCTCGCTGCGCTTTCGCGACCCGCAAACCGGCCTGCGGGTGCGCATCCCCGGCGCCCCTCACGCCGCCCTGGCCTTTCATCACCCCGAGGATGGCGAGTGGTGGTACCTGCGCTATTTTGACGAGCCCAGCCGAATGATGTGGGGCTTCTCCTACCGAAACACCTCCACCTCGGCCTACCGCTGGACGGGCCACCAGCACCCCCAGGGCCCGGCGCTCTACCAGGCGGGCACGCCCCTGAACACCACGCTCGCCATGCAAACGCTCTCCTCCGAATCCTCCACCACCCCCGGCGGCCCCCCGGCCCACGCCCCGGCCCTGGGCAAACGGGCGCAGACGCCGGTCACCCCCGACCCCAACTGGGACGGCTCGGAGCCTCCCCGCTCCGAAGATCCCTACTTCGACATCACCCCCGACGAAGACGCCTTTTTCTGGGAAGATATGCCCACCCCCGGAACCCCCTGAACCGTCCGAGACACGAACATTCCCCAACACCAATGCGCCCCACCAGACGTCCGCACGTATTTTTTTGTACCGCATACCTCACCCGCATCCCCACAGATCTGACCGCATCAGGGCGAAGTCCAGCAAGGAGCCAGGACGAAGCTGTGGCAGCGCCACCGCGAGTCCGCAGCGACGCCGCTGGCTTTGTCCTGATGCGGTCAGCGCAGTCCTGATGCGGTCACCGGCGGAACCCCCTGAACCGTCCGAGACACGAACATTCCCCAACACCAATGCGCCCCACCAGACGCCCGCACATATTTTTTTGTACCGCATACCTCACCCGCATCCCCACAGATCTGACCGCACTCAGGGCGAAGTCCAGCAAGGAGCCAGGACGAAGCTGTGGCAGCGCCACCGCGAGTCCGCAGCGACGCCGCTGGCTTTGTCCTGATGCGGTCAGCGACGGTACTCGGGGTTGGGGTGGCCAAAATCACACCCCTCATCCCACTCATCGCGCAGGTTGCCCCAGGCCGGAATCCCCCCGGCCTCTTTGAGCATCCGCGCCAGATGCAAGAGGTTCCACGTCATGAAGGTGGTGTTGCGCTGGGTAAACGCGTTCTGCGGCCCACCCGAGCCCTCATCGCCGTACGAGAGCCCCGGGCCGGCCTCGCCCACCCACCCGGCATCGGCCTGCGGACCGACCAGATACCCCAGGTGCTGCAAGGCGTAGAGGATGCCGCTTGAGCAATGCTTCATGCCGTCTTCGTTGCCCGTGATCAGGCACCCGCCCACCTTGCCATAATAGAGGTACTGCCCCTTCTCGTTGGTCATCCCCGACATCGAGTAGAGGCGCTCGATCACCGTGGAACACACCGAGGAGCGCTCTCCCAGCCAGATCGGCGTGCCCAGCACCAGGATATCGGCCGCCATCACCGCTTCGAAGATCTCGGGCCAGGCATCCTCCTCCCAGCCGTACTCGGTCATATCCGGGTACACGCCGGGGGCGATGGCGTGATCCACGGCTCGCACGCTCTCGACCTGCACGCCGGCGTTGCGCATGATCTGGCGCGAGACCTCCATCAACGTGTCGGTGTTGGAGCGGCGCGGCGAGCGTTTGAGCGTGCAGCAGATAAACATCGCTCGCAGATCTGAGAAGTCCCAGTCGCTCGGGTCGCATGCCTTTGAGGGCTCTTTGGCCATACTCGCCTCCTGAAGCAAAGTGGGGGTGTCTGCCTGAATCTTGGCACATCCTCTGCCCGGTCACCCGCCCCCTCCCTTCCCTGCTAAACGTAAGACGCTCAATTCACCCGTGCTTTCAAGCACTTAACCCCTGCACAAAACGCCTCCCGTCGGCACACGAACCTTGCCTGCCCGCAGGCGATCGGCTAAGACCGCGCCCATGGACGATCTAAAGAAAAAACTCGACGCCGCCTCCGCTCTCATGGAGCAGATCATTGAAGATCGCGGCCTCCTCGCCAACATCGACGAACCGACCCAGCGCCGCTTTCTGATCGCGGCGGGGCGCGTCTCCCACCCTTCCAAGCACGCGCGCCGGGCGCTGGCTCGGGCTCGTCAGCGCGACAAACGCGACCGGGAGCGCGACGAAGACCAGGCGCTCATGGATCAGACCGGGATTCGCCAGCTTCGCGACAAACCGATCTTCGAGACCCCCAAGCGCCGCGCCGAATTCGAGGGCACGCCCCACCAGCTCCCCGAACCCTTTGAGCTGGTGCGCACCGAGCCCATCGGCCACACCCATCAGGAGCGCATCTGCTACGTGTGCCGTGAGAGCTTTGGCCAGGTGCACCACTTCTACGACCAGATGTGCCTGAGCTGTGGCGACTTCAACTTTGCCAAGCGTTCCCAGACCGCCGACCTGCACGGACGCGTGGCGCTGATCACCGGGGCCCGCGTCAAGATCGGCTACCAGGCCGCCATCATGCTCCTGCGCGCCGGGGCCCGCGTCATCGCCCTGACCCGCTTCCCCAACGACGCCGCGCGCCGCTACGCCGCCGAAGCCGACTTCGACGACTGGAAGCATCGTCTGGAGATCTACGGTCTGGATCTGCGCCACACCCCGGGCGTGGAGGTCTTCTGCCGCCACCTCAATCAGCACCTGCCCCGGCTGGATTTCATCGTCAACAACGCCTGCCAGACCGTGCGTCGCCCCTCCGGATTTTACGACCACCTGATGCAGGGCGAACTCCACGGCGAGGGCGTGCCCGACACCGCGCGCCAGCTGGTGGGACGCGTGGAAGTTGCGAACAACGCCGACGGCGCCACCCTCACCCGCCCCGGCGCCAGCTCCGCGCTCCTGAGCCAGGTGGAGCTCCTCGACGAAGATGCCGAGCGCGGCCATCACCTCTTTCCCAAAGGCCAGCTCGACGCCGACCTGCAGCAGGTCGACCTGCGCAAGGTCAACTCCTGGCGCCTCAAGCTCCAGGAAGTCTCCGCGGTCGAACTCCTGGAGGTCCAGCTCGTCAATGCCGTGGCCCCCTTCATCCTCAACGCGCGCCTCAAGCCGCTGATGGAGGCCGTCCCCACCCGCGACAAACACATCGTCAATGTCAGCGCGATGGAGGGCCAGTTCTACCGGATCTTCAAGACCGACCGGCACCCGCACACCAACATGGCCAAGGCCGCGCTCAACATGATGACCCGCACCTCGGCCACCGACTACATCGAGAGCGGCATCCACATGAACTCGGTCGATACCGGGTGGGTCACCGACGAGGATCCGGCCGACCACGCCCGGGCCAAGCGCGAAATGCATCGCTTTCATCCCCCGCTGGACATCGTCGACGGGGCCGCGCGCATCATCGACCCCGTCTTCAACGGCATCAACACGGGCGACCACGTCTGGGGGCTCTTCCTCAAAGACTACAAACCCACCGACTGGTAAGAAACGCCTTCCTTTCGCGCCATATCCTCGTGGCTCGCCATTCCGATCTGCCCCCCACTCGCCCTATTGGGCCTGGGGGGCATCTTTTTCTCCATCGATCGTTGACGGTTGTCTTGACTGCCTCCCCTGCGTTACGAGATGCCCTCTGCGACTGGACTTACACGCGCCCACACCCACTTGCGGCGCGCCCCCTACAACCCGAGCCGTACCATGACCCAACCTCTCCGCGTCGGCGGCGTGCCCGAACACTTCAACACCCCCTTCTACCGGGCCGCCGAACGCAACCTCTTCGCAGACCAGCCCTTCGACTACAGCTTCACCGAATACTTCGGCGGCACCGGCCAGATGCTCGCTGCACTCGATGCCGGCGAGCTTGATGTGGTGGTGCTTCTGACCGAGGGCGTGGTCACCCACATCGCAAAGGGCGGCGACGCCACCATTCTTGGCACCTACGTCACCTCTCCGCTGATCTGGGGGGTGCACGTGCACGCCGACTCGCCATACACCTCCATTGAGGAGCTGCGCGGCCAGCCCTTCGCCATCAGCCGCCCCCGCTCCGGATCGCACATCATGGCCTACGTGCTCGCGGCCGAATATGGCTGGGACCCGCGCACGGAGATGAGCTTTGAGCAGGTTGGCGATCTGGCGGGCGCGCGCGTCGCGCTGGCCGAAGGCCGCGGCACCGCCTTCATGTGGGAAAAGTTTACGACCAAACCCGTCGTCGACTCTGGCGAGTGGCGGCGAGTGGGCACGTGCGCGACGCCCTGGGCCCCCTTTGTGATTGTGAGCCGTCGTGACTTTGCCCGTCAGCGTAGCGAAGACCTCAACACCCTCTTCGCCACCCTGCAAACCCTCACCGAGGAGCTCAAGCATGAGCGCGAGGCGACCATCGCTGACATCGTCGCCCGTTTTGGCCAGCGCCCCGAGGACGCCGCTGCCTGGCTCGAACTGACGTCCTGGGCGGTGCGCCCTGGCATCGATCAACCGGAGCTGACCCGCGTCATCGACACGCTCACCGAGGTCGGCGTTCTCGACGCGCCACTGGCCGACGAAGACGTCCTCTTCCCGCGTTAACGTTCGACTTTTCGCTGCGGTGTTTATCTCCTCAGGAGCGCCACCGGCCGCACGGCCGGTAGCCCCTCCGTCCGCAACGCCTATAGAGCTCCCAGGGAGTACCCATGACCACCTACCCCACCCTCCAACTTCGCCACGGACACTCCTTCCCGGCCTTTGGCCTGGGCACCTGGAAGAGCAAGCCGGGCGAAGTCTACGACGCGGTGCGCGCCGCCCTGGAAATCGGCTACCGTCACCTCGACTGCGCCGCGGTGTACGGCAACGAGGCCGAAGTCGGTCAGGCCATCAAAGACGCCATCGCCGCAGGCGACATCACCCGCGAGGAGCTCTGGGTCACCTCCAAACTCTGGAACAACGCCCACCTCAAAGATGACGTCGCCCCGGCGCTTGAGCAGACCCTGCGCGATCTGCAACTCGACTACCTCGATCTTTACCTCATCCACTGGCCCATCGCCTTCAAGCCCGGCGTAGGCTTCCCCCGCTCCCCCGACGACTGGCTCACCCTCGAAGAAGCCCCTCTCTCCGAGACCTGGGAGGCGATGCTCGCGGCAAAAGACGCCGGAAAGTCCCGCTCCGTCGGCGTCTCCAACATGGGCCCCGAGCGCATCCGCGCCCTGGGCGAAGTCGGTGAGCTGCCGGAGGTCAACCAGGTGGAGTCTCATCCGCATCTGCAGCAGGGCGAGCTTTTGAACTTCTGCAATGAGCACACCATCGTGCTTACGGCCTACTCCCCCCTGGGCTCCACCGACCGCGAGCACCGCAAAGACGACGAGCCGCCGCTCCTTAACCATCCCACCATCGAGACCATCGCTGGCGAGGTGGGTGCCTCCACCGCCCAGGTCTTGATTGCCTGGGCCATCGCGCGTGGCACGGTCGTCATCCCCAAATCGGTCAACCGCAACCGTATCCAGCAGAACTTCGACGCCCTCAACGTCGAGCTCTCTGACGCGCACATGAAAACCATCGCGTCGCTCGACAAGGGCTACCGCTACCTTGATGGCCAGATCTTTGCCTCCAACGGCTCGCCCTACACCTCCGAGAGCATCTACCGCTGACGGCGACTTATCGCACAAAAGAAAAGGCCCGAAACCTGCAGGTTTCGGGCCTTTTCTTTTACGCTTCGCCAACGCTTCTCGCTGGCGAGCCAGCTTACTTCGAGGCGTCCACATACGCGGCGCGAGCGGCCGGGTCGGCGGTGATCTCAAAGATCTTCGCCTCCAGCTCCTGCTGCGTCATCTCGGCCTCAGCAAGCAGCGCGTCCACTTGCCCGGGGTTCGCCTTGATCTTGGCGCGAAGCGCCGCAACCTCGCGCGCCTCCACCACAAGCGCCGACTCCGGCGCGGCCTTCTCTTCGGCAGGCGCCTCTTCCACCGCCGCGCTCTCTGCCGACTCGGCCGGAGCCTCCTCGGAAGGAGATTCACACCCGGCGACCATCGCCAGGCTCACCAGCATCGCAATGCACATCCACATCATCGTTCGCATAGGTCGTCTCCTTACTGATCCGCGTTCGCGTTTTTGCCCTTCGCACCGGCTGCGGTCGGACGACGTCCCTGGCCACGCTCACCGGCCTCTTCGCCTTCTTCACCTTCGGCCTGCGAACCGCGAGGCGCCTTATCCTTCACGCCGCGTTCACCGGCCTGACCACGCTCACCGGCCTGGCCACGCTCACCAGCCTGACCACGCTCACCGGCCTGACCACGCTCACCGGCCTGACCACGCTCGCCGGCCTGACCACGCTCGCCGGCCTGACCACGCTCACCGGCCTGACCACGCTCGCCGGCCTGGCCATTCTCACCGGCCTGAGCGCGCTCCGGACGCGGGCGACGACGCTCGCGCTCCTCGCGAATCTTCGCGGCGAGCTCCTGGCCACGCACGCCGGACTCCACCTGCTCTTTGACGTAGTCTCCAAAATTCTCCATCGGCCCGTGCTCACGTGCGGCCTCGGCCTCGGCCTTCAGCGTTCGGGCAGCCTCGGCCGCCGCGCTTCCGCCTTCTTCAGCACGTTCCGCATCGTCTCCTTCCGCAGCCTCCTCCGCACCTTCAGCGCGGGCAGCCTGTCGCTCCCGAATCACCTCAATCGCACGTTGAATCTGCGGATTCTCTACCCCCGCCCGCTCCAGCTCCTGGGCAGCTTCGGGAAGCGCCAGGGCCTCCAGAATCTCCGCGGCTTTATCACCGGCCTGCTCCCCACCTTCCCGGGCAAAGGCCGACGCCGACATGCACGCCACCGCCAGAAATACTCCGGCCCAACTGACTCGTGTCCATCGCATCATACATCTCCTTTTTTTCTCTGGATGGGTCGTCCACTGCAAAGCTTAACCCACTCCTGCTAGACTCGCTACCCGCACGCGCCATCCTCTGCGCTACCGTCATCGGAGTTCTCCAACCCGCTCGCCGACGATCTCAACGAGCTTTTACACGTAGCCGCCCTCATAGGACGCTTCATGAGTGACTTCGATTCACCTGCCCCTACCCTCGTTGCCCGCTGGGAGACCCTGGCGTTGAGCGACACCGCTGCAGGTGCTCCTGATGCCGGTTCGACCATTGCTGCTCGTCGACCGCTGGAGACGTTCCAGCGTCAGCAAGCACTCGGCGCGCTCCCGCTGATTCACACCGGCAGCGATAACGACGAGAAGGCGGACTTTTTGCCCGGCGAGCCCCTGGGCCAGGGTGGCATGGGCGTGGTCCACCAGGCGCACCAACGCTCCCTGTGGCGCGATGTCGCCATCAAGACCATCCGCCCCGACCGCCGCAACTCCGAGTCCACCCGCGGCCTTCTTAAAGAGGCCTGGGTTACCGGGATGCTGGAGCACCCCAACATCATCCCGGTGCACGCGTTAGGCGTCGACGCCTCCGGCGCCCCGATGCTGGTGATGAAGCGCGTCGAGGGGCTCGCCTGGTTCGATACCCTCCAATCACCTGAGCTCTTGCCCCGACGTTTTGCCGGCTACCGGGAGCCCCTTGACGCCCATCTTGAAATTCTCATGCAGGTCTGCGACGCGGTGCACTTTGCCCACAGCCGCGGCGTGATCCACCGCGACCTCAAACCCGAAAATGTCATGCTGGGAGATTATGGCGAGGTCTACCTGGTGGATTGGGGCATCGCTGTAAGCCTGGTCGACGACGGCACCGACCGCATTCAGCTCGCCCGCGATGTCGACGAAGTCGCCGGTACCCCCTCCTACATGGCCCCCGAGATGGCGCGTGGCGAGGGCGCTTCGATCGACCAGCGCAGTGACGTCTACCAGCTCGGAGCCATCCTCCACGAACTCATCACCCACACCCCGCGAAACGCCGGCGATTCGGTGATGGCCGCCCTCATCAACGCCTACCAGGCCACCCCCGTCATCTACGGCCCCGATGTTCCCGAAGAGCTCGCCACCATCTGCAACACTGCCACCGCCCGTCTCCCCGAAGATCGCTTCCAGAGCGCCGAAGACCTCCGCCTGGCCCTGGCCAGCTACCAGCATCACCGCGATTCGCGCCGTCTGGCCGACGAAGCCCGCGTGCGCCTGATCACCCTGGAAGCCCACCTTCATGAGTGGTCTGGCGACGCCTCCCAGACGCAGCAGCCACTCGCAGCGACGGACCGCTCCGAAGATAACGACGCCACCGCCCGCATCTACCGCCTCTACGCCGAGTGTCGCTTCGCATTTGAGCAGGCCCTGACCGTCTGGCCCGACAACCTCCAGGCTCGCGAAGGCCTCGACCGCGCCATCGAGCACATGCTCGACTTCGAACTGAAACAGGGCGACGAAAAAGCCGCAGCGCTGCTCCTCGACGAAATCCGAGGCGATCGCAGCGCGTTTGAAGAGCGCCTGCGTGCCCTGCGCCTGCGTCTTCATGACGAGGCTCGCGAGCTCCAGAAACTCAAAAAGCTCTCCTACGACGTCGACATCGACCTCAACAGCGCGGCCCGAAGCCGCATGAGCTTCTTGCTCGGCGTCGTCCTCGGCATCATCCCCCTCATCAACAGCGGGCTCGTGCACCTGGGCCTGGCCACCATGACCTTCCCCGAGTACTTCCTTCAGTACGTGGGCGTCATCGGCGGCGCCGGACTTATCGTCTTTTTGATGCGAAAGCGGCTCTTAAGCAACGCGATCAACACGCGCATCATCATCAGCATTTTCGTCATCCTCTTCGGATCGCTGATCATGCGCGTGATGGGCTTTATCCTGGGCCTGGACGTCGCCGGCTGCATCGCCCTTGAGAACGGCCTCTTTGCCTTCGCCCTGATGATGATGGCCACGTCGCTCGACGCTCGCCTCTGGCCGGCCAGCATCGCCTTTCTGGCCGGTGCCATCGGCGGCGGCCTGCTCCCCCACTGGATGCTCGAGTTCGACGGTGCCAGCAACGCGGCCGCTCTCTGGATCATTGCCTGGGTCTGGCGCGTCCCCCGCCAGCGGAGCCTGTCCGGCCAGCGCGGCGAATCCTAAGAAAAATCCCATCTTAAAGTCCCTCCACAATACGTTCACTTTCATCCCAAAGCCGCCGAGCAAGCTCCATATCTCGCCCGTAGCGGCTACTCTTTGCCTCGTTGCAATCCGCAAAATACGCCCCCGAAGCGTCCACATGGGGGTGCACTGCCACGTAGCACTGCGTCGCCGCCCCCTGCGCTACATTCTTCAGCGTCAACGACTCAAACATCCCGAACAACGACGTCAAAATCGGGTTCATATGCCGCGTCAGGTTGGTCTTAATCACGCCGGGATGCACCGAGTAGGCCCGACGCCCGCTGCCCTTAAACTGCCGCGCGAGCTCCCGCGCGAAGAGCAGGTTTGCAAGCTTCGACTGCCCGTAAAAACGCCACGCGTCATACCCGTTGCGGCCATCGAGGTTATCAAATGCGATGCCCCCCTTCGGCGTATGCTGATGCCCCGCACTGCTCAACGCCACCACCCGCGCATCTTCACTCAGGCTCTCACGCAGCCCCTGCGTTAAGATAAAATGCCCGATGTGGTTGGTCAGAAACTGAAGCTCATAGCCGTGATGCACCTGAAGCTCCGGTAACGCCATAATCCCGGCGTTGAGCATCAACACATCGATCGATCGCCCCGATGCCTTAACCGATTCCACACACGCCCGCACCGACTCCGGCTCCGAGAGCTCACACGCCACCGCCGTGGTCTGCGCGCTCACCCCCAGCTCGTCCGCCGTGGCCTGCGCCTTCTCTTCGGTGCGCGCCGCCGCAATGATATGCGCCCCCCGCGCCGCCAGCACCCGAAACGACTCCTTGCCAATCCCCGAGTTACACCCGGTGATCAGCACCGTCTTTCCGCCCAGGTCTACCCCCTCGGTCACCTCTTCAGCCGTCGACCCATACCCAAACCCGCTCGGCCCTCGCCCCTTGATCGCGCTCAACAATGACATCGCGTCTCCCTTGCCTCAGCTCTAAACACATCCCGGCGACCCATGCGCCGGCCCCTCTCTCACTTAGGCACAACCATGCACAACGCAACGCGATGTATACGATTACCTCCTCACCGGCAACCCGCCCACCGATGCCAACGCCCGTCCTGTATCACTACAAATGCCAGCCTATACCCCAAACGGGGCGTCGAGGGGGTCTAAACTTGCTCCCCGTGCCTCTCGTCTACCCGTCGAGGGGGTCTAAACTGGCTCCCCGTGCCTCTCGCCAGCCCGTCGAGGGGGTCTAAACTGGCTCCCCGTGCCTCTCGCCAGCCCGTCGAGGGGGTCTAAACTGGCTCCCCGTGCCTCTCGCCAGCCCGTCGAGGGGGTCCCATCGAGCACGCGGCGTTTTCTCTGCCATGCGTCCTCCCATCACCGCCCCCCCCCCCCACGCCCCTCCCAACGCACTCACGAACCTCCCCACTCCGCAAACCCCGACGCCCCACAACCACCCAACCACCCAACCACCTGACCACAAACCGCACGCCCCCCAACCTTGTCCCCACCTCCCACCTCTCGCTACTCTCCCCGCTGCAACGCTGAGAACTTACGACGTCTTCTAATCGCCCCAACCCTCGAGCCCCCCATGCCCCTTCACCGCTTCACATCGCTAAGCGCCGTCCTCGCGCTAAGTCTGACTGCCTGCGCCTCACCGGCCCCCTCCGCCGACACTGCCCCCACCGAAGAGGTGACCTCACTCGCCATCGCGCCGCCGGTCGCCCAACGCGTCGACAGCATCACCGAGATCCACGGGCGCACTCTTGTCGACCCCTACGCCTGGCTGCGCGATCGCGACAACCCCGAGACCATCGCCTACCTGGAGGCCGAAAACGCTTACGCCGAAGCCGCCATGGCCCACACCGAGGAACTTCAGGAGTCCATCTACCAGGAGATCCTCTCGCGCATCGATCAGACCGACCTCTCGGTGCCGGTGCGCCGCGGCGATTTCTTTTACTACTCCCGCACCGTCGAGGGGCAGGACTACCCCATCTACGCCCGCAAACGCGGCAGCCTCGACGCCGACGAGGAGGTCTTGCTCGATCTCAATCAGCTTGCCGAAGGTCACGACTACCTCGGGCTCGGTGCCTATGAGTTCAGCGACGATCATCGCCTGCTGGCCTACGCCATCGACACCTCCGGTAACGAGCGCTACGCCCTGCACGTCCTCGACATCGAGAGCGGCACTCATGTCGCCGGGCCCATCGAAAACACCTCCTCGGTGGCCTGGGCCAACGACAACACCACCCTCTTCTACACCACCCTCGACAGCGCGCATCGCCCTGACAAGGTCTTCCGCATGCGCCTTGATGAGCCCGACGCCGACCACGAGCTCGTCTTCCACGAAGACGACGAGGCCTTCTACGCCTACGTCAGCAAAACCCGCAGCGGCGACTTTTTGCAGCTCACCCTCTGGAGCAACGCCAGCGGTGAGTCGCATATCCTCGATGCCAACACCCCCGACGAAGACTTCCGCGTGGTCGCCCCCCGCGTCCCCGGCATCGAATACAGCGTCGCCCACCACGGCGACCACCTGCTCATCGTCACCAACGAAGACGCCATCAACTTCAAGCTGATGCGCACCCCCACTGACAACCTGGCAAAAGAGCGGTGGGAAGAGGTCATCCCTCACCGCCCCGAGACGCTGCTGCGCGCCGTTCATACCTTCAAAAACTGGTGGATCTTCGAGGAGCGCCACGGCGGCTCCCCGAGCCTGCGCGCCCGCAACCTCGAAAGCGGCGAAGAGCACACCATCGCCATGCCCGAGCAGACCTACTCGCTGCGTTTTAGCGAAAACCCCGAGTTCTCAGCCGACACCATCCGCTTTACCTACAGCTCGCTCGTCACCCCGCGCTCGGTCTTCGACTACACGCTCCCCACCCGCGCCCTCGATCTTCAAAAAGAAACCACCGTCCACCACTACGAACGCGAGCGCTACGAAAGCAGCCGCATCTACGCCACCTCCCCCGATGGCGCACAGGTGCCCATCTCCATCGTCCACAAAAAGGGCATCGCGCTCGACGGCTCCCACCCCCTCTTTTTGCTGGGCTACGGGGCCTACGGCATGAACTACGACCCCTACTTCTCGGCCTCCCGCATCTCCCTTCTGGAGCGCGGCGTGATCTTCGCCATCGCGCATATCCGCGGCGGCGGCGAGCTGGGCCGCCAGTGGTACCTCGACGGCAAACTCGCCAGCAAACAAAATACGTTCAATGACTTCATCGCCAGCGCCTCCCACCTCATCGAGGCCGGCTACACCTCTCCGGATCGCCTGGCCATCAACGGCGGCTCCGCCGGCGGCCTCCTCATCGGTGCCGTCCTCAACCAGCGCCCCGATCTCTTCGAGGCGGCCGTCGCCGATGTGCCCTTTGTCGACGTCATCAACACCATGCTCGACGCCTCCCTCCCGCTGACCGTCGTCGAATACACCGAGTGGGGAAACCCCAACACCCCCGAGGCGTTCGAGACCATCGTTGCCTACTCCCCCTACGATAACGTCACGGCCCAGGCCTACCCCCACCTCCTGGTCACCGCCGGCCTCAACGACCCCCGCGTCCACTACTGGGAGCCCGCCAAATGGGTCGCCAGGCTGCGCCACACCCGCACCGACGATCACCTCACCCTGCTGCAAACCAACATGGGCGCCGGCCACGGCGGGGCCTCGGGCCGCTACGCCTACTTCCGCGAAACCGCCTTCACCTACGCCTTCGTCCTCGATCGCCTGGGTGTTGACCACGAGGTAGGCACCTCGCAGCCAAACGCCGTCGATGCCGACGAAGAGACCGAAAACGCGAAGGCCTCGGCAACCGAGTAACACAACGCATAACCATTTATAATCGCTAAAGAAAAAGGCAGCCCTGCCGGGCTGCCTTTTTTCATGTTTATTTTTGATTCATCTCCTCCCAACCGCCCACACGAATCTCCCCACGCCGCAAAACTCCGCGCCCCACAACCATCCAACCCCAACACGCGAACCACCATCCCCCCGTACCACCTCAAACGCCTTAGTCCGCGGCGAGCGCCGGTGCCTTTTCACGCTCCGCCGCCCCCGACGAGAGATCCACCACAAAAGGCGCAAAAGGAATCACCGACGCCGCCAGCGCCCCCGCCGTCTTTTCCAGGGTCCATTTGGAGCGAAAGGCCTCCAGGAGCACCCACGCCACAAAGATCATGAACAAAAAACCGTGCGCCATGCCCACCACACGCACCATCTGGGGCTGATCCCAGACATACTTCATGGGCATCGCCACAAAGAGGAGCACCACCATCGAGAGTCCCTCGATAAGCCCGAATGTTTTCAGCGACACGAACTTCATGTTTTGCCTCACTGCCTGTTAAGCGCACGACTTCAGATCAACGGATCAAGCCTGCGCAACCCTGCTCAGAAGGGTCGAAAGACCATCAGCCCCACACACCCCACCAGCGCCAGCGTGCTGACTGCTGCCAACGCCGCGCTCCGTCTGCCCTCGGCTGCCGCCGACCACATCACGGCGTTCATCACCGCGGTCATCAGCAAGAAGGTCACGACGATCCAGCCGCTGAAGAGCGCGTGGTTGTACATACCCACCATCACCATGCCGCCTCCCCAGGTCGCCATATACCCGGGCGCAGCTACCACGTACGCCGCGCGCTGGCGCAGCCGCAGGCCCTCGCCAAGAAAGGTCAGCGCCGCGCCGGCTGCAAAGAGCACAAGCCCCGCGTACTTGACCAGTTTCAACACCGGCAACATCTCACCGCTCATCATCCGCCTCGTTGCGTCTCTTAGAACTCGCCAGCGCCGCGCCCATCGCGTCGCATTGCGCGATACCATCGCAGAAATTGCGGCGGGTGCAAGGTGGCAGGCTGTCGCAAGGTGGCAGACCCGCTGAAGATCAGCTCGCGCGCGCTCTCTCGGCTCGCACCAAAAAAAAGGGCGACCCGCAAAGGGGTCGCCCTGTTCAATCTGCCCGAAAACTCAATGCGGCTCCCGGGGTTTCAACGTATCAGCCCGCATGGGCCTCACAGCCACCAATATCCTGGCAGATCAACGTGGTGCCACACTCGCCGGCGGCCTCATTGCAGTCTTCGCGCGGGGTGTAGCCCTCGGGACAGACGTCGTAATTCGTGGTGCAGTCGACCACCGGCCCGCGGCAGTAGGCGTTGACCTCGGGACAGAGCTCGACGATGAAGCACATCCGGTCGGCGTCCGGCCCCAGGTCCACGGTGCAGTCTTCGGGGGCGACCGCCTCCAGGCCTGCCGGGCAGGTGTAGGAGGCCGGGTCGCATTCCCCCGGAGCACGGGAAGCGCAGTAGATGGTGGTGCCGCACATGCTCACCTCCCGGCACTCGTCCTGTCCATCGCAGCTATCGACCTGAACCTCGGCAGCCTCACAGACCGGCAAGGCGTCACAGATATCGATCTGTGGCGAGCAGCCGTAGGTTTCACCGCAGGCACTCAACTCGATGCACCCGTCAACCCCCTCGCAGCTCTCCACTTTGGTGAACGTGTCGTCACAGCCGGCAAGATCCACGTCACAGGTGGCTTCCTGCGGCACGCAGAGCACCTGCTCGTCGCAGGCATCCACCGCGCGGCAGTCTTCGTCCGCGTAGCCATTGCAGCTCTCCACTTCGGCTTCATCGGCCGCGCAGACGGGCACGTCGGTGCAGCTTCCCGCCTCGGCGCAGAAGATGGTGGTGCCGCAGAGAGTAACTTCATCGCAGGAATCGAGTCCCTCGCAGCTGGCCACCTCCTCAAAGCCCTCATCACACGACGGCAGCGCCAGACAGGCATCCTGCGCTCCGGCATCCCCGGCATCTTCATCGGGAAGCACATCCTCCTGCCCCACATCCGCTGGCTCATCAACGTCGGGGTCCGAGCTACAGCCAGCAATCAAAGCGCTCGCCAGAAACATCACCACGCTCAGGCGCATCTTCTTCATCCATGTCATCGCGTCTTCCTCATAAGAATCATCAAACGATCCACGCCCTCACCGGGGCAGCGTGAACCCGTTCTGGCAAAGCAGCCAGCGCCAGACAAGAAGGAAGGGATCGACCAACGTCGACGTCCCCTCACTGCGCCGTGAGCAGACATGGATGCCGATGGATGCGAGCCCGAGCGCGATGCGTGCACGACGCAAAACGCGGCCGCGTCATCAACCCGAGCTCACGTCGCACTACGGACGACGCCGCCAGAAGGGCCGCCCCCCCACCACCGGACGGTAGGGTTTCTGCAACTCCGCTCCCACCCCCTCGCGCTGCGTGGTGCGGTAGAGTGCAAAGAGCCCGATCGCCGCCTGGATCACCGCCACGCCCACGTAGAACCCGCCCGGGCCCATGGCGTCCATCAACGCAGCCACCCCCACCGGTCCGGCCGTCGCCCCCAGCCCGAAGACCAGCACCAGGGTGCTGCTGGCGGCCACACGCTGACCCGGGCGCAGGTGATCGTTGGCGTGCGCCATCCCCAGCGCATAGACCGGCATCGAGAAACCTCCCACCAGGAAGATCAGCCCCAGGGTGAGCGCCGCGCTCTGCCCCATCATCACCCAGGCCACAAGCGCCAGAGCCACGCTCAACGCGCTGGTCAGCACGATCACCGCCCGTCGCGCAAAACGGTCGCTGAGCCTGCCAATCGGAAACTGAAGGATCGCCGCGCCGGCGATGAGCATCGCCATAAAGATCGAGATCTCGGCGACCGAGAGTCCGACCTCCTCCCCGAATACCGCGCCCATCCCCAGAAGGGCTCCCGTGGAGAGCCCCGCCCCCGCGCACGCCATCACCCCCAGCGGCGAGAGCGTCCAGAGGGCGCGCGGACTCAGGCGCTCCTGCTCCTCGGAGGGCTGTGGCGCGCTGGTGGTCAGCGAGATCGGCACCAACGCCAGCGAGATCAACACCGACGTCAGCACAAAGAGCACGAGCTCCGCCGGCGAGCCCACGTTGAGGAGGAGTTGTCCCCCGCTTAAACCTACGTACTGGACGACCATGTAGAGTGAGAGAAGTTGGCCCCGTGTGCGGTTATCCGCCCGATCATTGAGCCAGCTTTCGGCCACCACATAGACGCCGGCATAACAGAACCCGGTCACCAGGCGCATCAGCCCCCAGAACCAGGGCTCAAGAATGAGACCGTGCAACAGGATCGCCGCCGAGGCCATCGATGACCACGCCGCAAAGACCCGAATATGCCCCACATCTTTGACGATTTTCGGCGTGAGGGTGGAGCCGGCCAGAAAGCCCACATAAAACGCCGACATGATCGCGCCGGTCGCCCCGGTGCTAAAGCCCTCGATCGAGGCACGAAGCCCCAGAAGGCTCGTCTGAAGACCGTTTCCCAGCATGATCAGCGCGATCCCCACCAGGAGCGCCCAGGAATGTCGAAGCGCGCTTTTCACCCTGCACCTCAGCCTCAATCAACACGATATGACACCGCGCAGCGCGCGAACTGCCGCGCTCTACTCGAATCCCACTCGCCGAGCAAGCACCGCAACTACGCCGTGAGCAGAAGTCGACGTCGATGGCTGCGAAGTCGAGAGCTTCTCGGGCAAGGCGCGAAACTAACGCTGCCCGAGGTGCTCTCAACGCAGCAGATGCTCGAAGAGGCCGTCGCTCACAGTCCCCCCCTGCCCCTGGTCGTTTAAGATACCCCTCACCGAAGCGCCCGCCGGCGTTGTACCGCGGGCGCTCGCCATGCGCTCAGCTCAGGTCTTGAAGCAGACGTTCCAGCATGGCTCCCAGGGTTTCGATGTCATCTTCGGTGACGTTGAGGTGAGGACGCAGGCGAATGGTATCGGCCCCGGCCCCCAGGAGCAGAAGATTCTCGCGATCGCGGGCGCGCTGAATCAGCGTCTGCTTGAGTCCGGGAGTTCGCATCGAGAAGCCCTGGTAGAGGCCGTAGCCCCGCACGTTGTACATAAGCTCGGGGAAGCGCTCGGCCAGCCCCTGGAGCATCTCCACAAGCAACGCGCCCAGCGCCGGAACCTTCTCGATGAGACCTTCGCGCTGCACGATGGCGTACTCCTGAACAAAACGCACCATATCCGCCAGCGTGCCCCCCCACGTGGAGTCGAGCACCCCGAGGTCGTCCATTCGGTTGAGCATATAGACCACCCCGTTGCCGAGCTTCTTGCCGCTGGCCACCGCCTGCGGGGGATGGGGGAGATCGAAGGCGTCAATCGTGAAGAAGGTTCCGGTAGCGCCGCCGGCGGTCTGAACCTCGTCAAAGGCCAGCGGAATTCGGTGGGCATGGCAGAGCTCGGAGAGCTTCTGAAAAAAGGAACGCGGCGCGACGCGGTGGCCGCCGGCCCCCTGAATAGGCTCCAGGATCACGGCGACAATCTCATCACAATAATGCTCAAAGAGATTCTCCAGAACCGTCAGGCAACGCTCCACTTTCTCTCGGGTTTGGGCCGGACTCTCGCTGGTATCCAGGGCCGGAAAGGGCACCTGCAGGTTGCCCGGCACAAGCCCCTGAAAGTCTTTGGTCATCACCGGATCATGAGAGACGCGCGTGACGTTGAGAGCGAAGACGGTGCGCCCGTGGAAGGCCTGATCGAAGTACACAAAGCGTCGAGCGCGGGGCGTCTTCCCCTCCGAAAGCAGGCGTTGATGATGAAGGTTGATGAGGTACTTCATCATGTTCTCAACGGCCTCCGCTCCGGAGTTCACCGCGTAGACCTCCAGCCCCGGATTCTGCATGCACCGCGGGCCGAGTTTATGAAGGGTGCGGTAGTACTCCAGACACTCGGGGGTGAGGAAATCCGGGTTCGCGATCTTGTTGTTCGCAGCCACCACCAGACGCCGGGTGTATTCGGCCTCATAGAGCCCGGGGTGGTTATGAGCGATGAGCTTGGCGCCGTAATATCCCGCCCAGTCAAAGAGGCGGTTGCCTTCAAGCGTCGCCAGGTACATGCCCTCCGAGCGAGCCAGGTCGACGACAAAGGGGTGGGGTTCGGCCAGCACGTAGGCGTTGAGTTCTTTGAGAAGTGCGGCGCTGCCGGGGGCAGCAGGGGGCGCGGTGAGTTGGGGCATGAAAGACCTCGACAGACGTCAGAAGGGGGGCAAACCCCCGGGATCGCGGGAAACGAGCCTGATGTGGGAATGTGGGGGCCGACGGCTGCTCGCAGCCTCCCCGCGCGGTGGCGTGGGGCGAGCTAAGGAAAGAGCGGAGGCCTGCGATCGGTACGATCCCGGGAGGAAAACAAGCGGGCGAAAAAGCGCGCGCCAGACACAGGGAGAGGGTCCGCACAGAGAGGCACTCTGAGGTGGACCGGCGGCGCTCCCACGGCACGGCCAGGTCAAACCGATCCGGGATGGCTCTCCCTCGATCGGATGCGGGCAGGTCTTCGGGCTTTTGAGCGAGTCGCCCACCGATAGGGGGCGCGTGCCTACTGTCCACCGCTTCCCGGCCCCACGGGGGCCAGTGCGTCAGGTGTGGAGGTCGTTCTCAAGTACCGCTGCGGGGCAGCTCCGGCATTCAACCGGATTCCCTGTTCACACGCCTTCAACACAAGAGCAGCTCAAGACGTGCTTTGTCCCCTGGAGCGCCTTTTCCAGGCCTCCCGGGGAACACCAGCATGGCCGGGACGTTAGGCGCTGACTTCAGCGGGTGTCAACGCAATTTGCGGGACGGACGTGAGGAGGCTGATCGGCATGTGTTCGCCGCACTCCGCCCCCCGGCGAAGTCTGGGGTGGTCGCTTGCCTCACAGCTCCCCGGACATCGCCAGCGCGATTGCCACTAACGTTCGGAACACTCCCGACGGCACAAACGCGCGTGCAGACCACCTTCGGAACACTCCCGACGACACAAACGCACGTGCCGATTGCCTTCGAAACACTCCTGACGACACAAACGCATGTGCAGACCACCTTCGGAACACTCCTGACGACACAAACGCACGTGCAGATTGCCTTCGGAACACTCCCGACGGCACAAACGCACGTGCAGATTGCCTTCGGAGCACTCCTGACGACACAAACGCATGTGCAGATTGCCTTCGGAACACTCCCGACGGCACACACACACGCGCAGACCACCTTCGGAACACTCCCGAGGGCACACACGCATGCGCAGACCACCTTCGGAACACTTCTGACGACACAAACGCATGTGCAGATTGCCTTCGGAACACTCCCGACGACACAAACGCACGTGCAGATTGCCTTCGGAACACTCCCGAGGGCACACACGCATGTCCAGACCACCTTCGGAACACTCCTGACGACGCCGGAACGACCGCAAAACGCGTTCGGAAGTGCTTACAAGCGAAAAGGACAGGGGCTGCAGATGGTCTTTGAAGATGCGTACCACTAAAAACCCCCGACCGTTTCGACGGTCGGGGGTCATATGCAGAAGTAGAACCTTATGTCGCGGGGACAATCGAAGAGGAGCGACTTAGCGCTCCTCCCCCACCATCACTCACTCCGCGCCGCACTGGGCATCGAGCGGCGAGGGGTGAATCGACTGGCAGTGCCCCTGGTCGATGGAGCCGGGGATCCCGTTGAGTTGCACCGGCATAATACGATCCGAGTTCAGGCACGAGGTACCCATCCCGCTCTGGCAAGAGCCGACACTGACGTAGACCGTCCCCGACAGGCTCAGCGGCAGATTGAGCGCCCAGTTTCCTGTGGCATCACTCACCGTATGGGCCACCACCGGCCCCCAGGTAAAGGGGTCTTCCATGCCCGCCTCGCAGCTGCGCGCCGGGTAGCTCGAGTACACATACACCGGCACCCCGGGCGCCGGAGTCGTCCACCCGCCGAGCGAAACCGAGCTCTGCAGGCACGCCGTCTCTCCGGCGCCCAGCACCAGCGCATCGGCCTCAGCGCACTCGCCATCGCCACACTCGGCCACAGTCGCTCCTACCGTGCTCGCCATACCGGAGGCGACCTGCCCCTGGCCGTCGAGCGCGCTCAACTCCAGCTCCGCATTGAGCGGAACCTCGATGCAGTAGCCGCCCTCACTATCGCTGACCGCCGAGAAGAACTGCGCACCCACCGCGCCCTCGTGCACCGCGTACACCGTGGCGCCCTCGACCGGAGCATCTTCGCTATTGAGCACCTCGCCACTGAGACAGGTCCCCTGGTCGAGAAGCTCCACAGTGACCTCCAGGCACTCCCCTTCGCCCTCGCCAGAGCAGCTCGCGGGAACATCACTTCCGCTCACCGTCACCGGACCACCGTCCTGGTAGAGGAAGTCAGCGTGGTAGGCCCCCACGTTCAGCGTGCCGTCGAGCAGAAAATCCATGCACGCCTGCCCCTGAGCATCAGTGAGGCTCGTGCCGACCAGCGCCCCCTCAAAGTCCAGGCCATCGCCCTGCACTGTCGCCCCCGGGATGGGCTCGCCGGACTTCGCATCGACGACGGTGATGTTCACGCAGTTGCGCAGCGAAACGGGCTTATCAGCGTTCCACCAGCTGAAGTGCGTGGCGTCGCACTCCGCCAGACGTTGTATCCCCGCCTCGGTCACAGCGCACTCGCCCTCCTGCACCCAGCGGGCCTGCGCCAGGTCGAAATGCCAGAACTCAATGGCGTCGCCCGCCTCATAGGCTTCCAGGGCCTCAGGGATCACAAACTCCACGCGCGCCGACTCGCCATCGGCCAACTGCAACTTCTCGCCACCCTGCCAGAAGGAGATATCCGCCATCAGCACGCTCAAGATCGGCGTCTCCGGCCCCCCCCCTTCCGGAAGCCCGATAAGCGGCCCCGGCATAAAGCGGGCATCTTCGGTGGTCGGATCGAGCGAGGCAATCGTCGCCTCAACCTCTCCGTTCACCGGGTTGCCCTGACCGTCGACGAGGCTGTTGGCAGGCAGGCGAACCCGCACATTGCCGCGTGAGATGACGGCGTCCGCATCGTGGTTAAAAACCTGCGCCGGCCCCAGGGGAAGGAGCCGAAGGATCGCATGGGCCTCAACCCCCTCCTCGGCCTGATGGACCGGGTAGTCCAGACTCGACGGCGCATATCCCTCGGCCTGCACCTGCGCCAGAAAACGCGCCGCAGCTTCCGGCGCGTCGAGCACCACCTCACCGGCCGCATCACTGAGCAGAACCTCCTCGCCATGACGCACCTGAGCCCCTTCGACCGGAAGCCCCGCCTTGTTAAGGATCTTCACCCGCAGGGCCATCGCCGACCGCGCGATGGGGTCTTCGGCATCGGCATCCGGCTCTTCAGCGTCCGGAGCGTCGGCGTCCTGATCGGCGGCGTCCTCGTCGGCGGCGTCCTGGTCGCCAGCGTCCTGCTCATCTTCGATCTGAGGGTCGTCCGGAGTATCGGAACACGCCGACGCTCCAGTCACCACCAGACCGCCCGCAAGCATCATCATCACCAGCCGTTTCATCATCATCGCATGCATCATCATCCTCGTACTCAAGTCTGGGAGCCAGACCCCCTGCATCGCCGCCGGGGCCCGCTCCACGTTTGCGAAACGTCGATACAGTGTTGGCTTTTGCACAGTCGGTGCCAGACCACCGCCCGACACGCAAAAAACCACGCTTCCCCTCGAAATCAACGTTCTTCGCAACGATTGAATACGGGCGATCTTCACCTCGTCTCTCCTCTCCACCTTCACGATCGGAGTACGTGTTTTCCAACCACGACTAACCTTGCGGTCAATACACCCCGCCCCTCTACTCCACTCCGCCCCAGCTCCACGTCCCAGCGCAACGCCACCGCCCGGGATGGTGCCTTTCAAGCGCCCCGAACTCGCCCGAAACCCGGGGCAGCGCTACCGCGATTCCCTATCGACGATGCCAGCCTCGTACTGAGCGCAAGAAACACCTGAGCGCAGCCAGGCCGACGACTGGCAAGGAGATAGGGATGACGCTGTAGTAGCGCTAGCGTCGGCCTGGCTGCGCTCGACACTTCAATCGGAGCTCAAAGCGCGCTATGGATAAATCACGCAGCGACGTCCTGCGATGTCTTCCCCGCTCTCCCCCTGAACGCACCGATCGATGTCCCCACCCACTCCCACCTTCTGGCGAGATCTGACCCTCTGGAGCATCGGCGCCCTGCTCGCCGGCGCTCTCGGCGCGACCCTGGAGACGGCCCTCACCCTCCTGAGCGCGTCCGGCTCGTCGTTGAGCGCGGCGCTGTTGACGTTGATCGCGACCACCGCCCTCTGGACCATCGGCGCCGGGCTGTGGGCACCTCTCTCAGCAGCGACGCTCTGGGCTTCCACAGGACGCCCCACCGCCACGGGGCTTCTGAACCTGGCGAGTCGCTGGACGAGACGAGTCTGGCGCGAGCGCGCCACGGCCGCCGATCACCGACGCGCCGCAACACTGATGAGTACCGTGGTAGCGCTGCCGCTCTTTGCCGCGTGCTCCATCGGCATCACCACCTACCTCATCGAACACAGAAACGGAGCGATGCTCATCGCTGCGACCTCACTGGTCGCACAGCTCCTGATCGCCGGCTCGCTCGGCATAGGAGCGGCCATGCTGCGGCGACTCCTGCTCGCTGCACTCAAACGCAGGCCCGCGGCGAGCCGCTTTTTCAACACGGCCTATATCAGTATCGCCACACTCACCGCAGGGCTGAGCGTGGCCCTGGCGGCCTCCTGGCGCTTGCGCCACACCCTGATGGCCATCGAAGGCCCCACCATCGCGCTTATCGGCCTGTCCCTGCTCCTTCATCCGGTGATGGCCTTCTCGCTGCGTCAGCGCTCACCGGGCCGGCTTATCGGAGCGCTGGCGCTTACCGCGCCACTTATCGCGCTTCCGATCGCCGGCGTCTCCAGCCAGCTCCCGGAGACACGGCGTATGCTCGTCTTCCACGCCGAGACCTCTCGCTTTGTCCTGGATCTCTCCCAGCGCTACCTGATGCTCGACCGCCTCTTTCTAAACGGCGACTGCCCGGTACCGGGCCTGCTCACCCGGGAGGAGTTGCACGCGCATATCGACACGTGTCTCGATCCGGACTTCGACCGCCCTACCTCCCGTGAGGTGCTCCCCGAGGTTGAACGCCCCCAACTTAAGCAACGCCCTTCATTTGTGCTCATCACCTGGGATTCGGTGCGCGCCGAACGCCTGGGCTTCCTCGGGGGAGAGCGCCCCACCTCCCCCAACCTCGACGCCTTCGCCGCCGAGAGCGCGGTCTTCTCCCGTGCGTTCAGCCAGGACTCCGGGACCGGCCCCAGCCTCTGGTCGCTCTTCAGCGGAAAGACCCCCTTTCAAGTCGACCTCTCCGAAGGGCACCGATTTCCCCCGCTGATTGACGCGAGTGAACCTCTCCTCGCCGAAGTGCTCGTCGGCGAGGGCTACAACGCCGAGGCTATCCTCTGCGCCACGGTTTTTGATAGCCCGCGCTGGACGATTCGCCGCGGCTTTGAGCGCTTCGACAACGTCTGCGGCGAACGCACGCATCGCCTGGCTCCCAACGTTACCCGGGAGGGTCAGAAAGCGCTGCGTCGCCTGGCCAGTCAAGACGAGCCCTTCTTAATATGGCTGCACTACTACGACCCGCACGCGCCCTACTTCGACCACCCCGACGTAGCATGGGGCGAGGAGCCTGTGGACCGCTACGACGAGGAACTTCGGTACACCGACGCGCAGATGGCCCCCATCCTCGATCTCATTCAAGACCTCGGGAAGAAGCGCCCCATCTACACCTTCTTCGGTGCAGACCACGGCGAAGCCTTTGGAGAGCACGGCCCCGATCCCCACGCCCGAAACCTCTACCGGGCAGTCACCCATGTCCCGCTTCTGATGCACGGCCCTCATATCGAACCGGCCCGCTACGAAGAACCGGTCGCCCTCAACGACATCTATCCGACCATGCTTGATCTGGCTGAGATTCCCATCCCCGAAGCACGCACCATGGTCAGCCAGCTCCCGACCCTGCTCGGCGCCCCACCCGACCACCAGCGCATGGTCTTTCAAGAGAACTCCTACTCTCGGCCCCGACGCCATACCCGCGCGGTGATCCGGGGCGACTATCAGTTCATCATGGACCTGACCGCCCGCACCGAAGAGCTCTACCACCTTAAGGACGACCCGATGGCTCGCCAGAACCTCCTCGGTCTGGGCCTTATCGAAGAACACATTCTCCGTCAGGCCCTCACCCGCTTCCTGCTTACCTCCACCATCCCGGAGGGGCTCGACGACTGAAACCCACCGCCACCTCACCCGCATAGCTCTTGGACCTTGTTCGACTCCCGGACCTATCGACTTCCCGACCGAGAGTCGAACGACATCCCGACCACATCCCGACCGAGAGTCGAACGACATCCCGACCGACATCCCGACCGAGAGTCGAACGACATCCCGACCGACATCCCGACCGAGAGTCGAACGACATCCCGACCGAGAGTCGAACATCACCCTTTGTTTATGCGACGACTCGACGCTATCCCCCCCCTGACCGCCTTCGTTTTCTCTCTCACATTCGCTGCCATGACCGAACAAAATCGCATCGTCTCACCAACCTTCCCTTACGACATGGTTCGCCTGGAAGACGGCACCAAAACTCGCCCCCCCGAGGGCTGGGCACTCCTGAAACCCGGGGACGCCACCCTCACTCGCCGTGTCAAAGCCGCTGGCCCCTCCTGGACCGTCCAGGAGAAGAAAGGCCGCAAGACCTTCTCCCATGGGGTCTGGGCGCCGGCCGACATTATCGAGCGCGAAACAGTGCGTCGCGAAGCCGAACAGGCCTCCCCCGCCTATCAGCGCCGCCTGGCCGCCGACCGCGCTCGACGCACCAAAAAACACGAAGAATACGCCGAGGATTTTGAGGCTGCCGTCTTCGATTTCCTCAACTTCCACAGCCGCTATCGCGACCTCGCCAGGGCCATGGCCACGGCTATCGCAGCTCACGCCACCCCGGTTGGAAGCGGCACCGTCGCCCGCACCAAACGCATCCCCATTGAGGAGCGCGCCTCCGCGGCCACCATCGCCTGGATGCGCCATCAGACCACCGCCTATGACGACATGAAGATTGCCCGCGTCAAAGGCAAACGCCGGGAGGTCCGTCGCGAGCTGGCCCAACGTTCCAGAGCCCTGCTCAACACCTACCGCAAAGGCGAAGACACCCCGGAGCGCTGCCCCCTCAAGCTCGCACTCGCAAAACTTTAAACCAACCCACAGTCGTACACCTCCCAACCCACAGTCGCACATCAACCAGCATTTATGCGGCAATGCGCACCTTCACCCCCGACACGCATCGCCGCAATTCACCGGTTCTCCGCACATTTTCCCATCGCTTCCTCTACAACCAGACTCCCACACCCAAAAAACCACGCGCTCCCACCACCTCCGCACGCCATTCCCCTGAAAAACGTCCCCATCCGCAGCCACACGTCCCCAACCAACCCTCCACCCCACACAGAGCTCAGCCCTGAACGCCCACAACGCGCCAGAGCACAGAGTTTTTCATCTATCAGGTTTTTAACCTGCCGGAAGCGCGTCAGTAGCGCGCCTCTGAAGCCACATCCGCACAGCCTCTGAAGCAACGTCTGTAACGCTTCAGCCCCACCCTCGTCGACGCTATCACCGGAACGCAACGCCTCAGCCTGGCCTTACCTGTCGCCGGCGCCCCGCTCGCGCGCGACTCAGCCTGCCAGCGACATCGGCTCGCCACACGCAGGCCTCATATTGGGTGCCAGTCCGGCCTCATTCGGGTCACGCTCACCACACTTCACCGGCGCATTCTGCTTAAGCCAGAGCGTGCCGTTGGGAAACACCACCCGCTTCTTACCCTGCACCCACCGCTCCCGCTGGCAGGCGTACGCTGCATAAAACGCCCGCTCCCTCGCGATCGCAGCCTGCATCACCTCGGGATTCTTCGTCGCAAAGCGCGGACGAATTCTCCCCGCCTCAGACTCAGTGGCGGGCCGAAACGTCGGCAACTTCGACAGAATATCCTCAATCCCCGCCACTCGCCGCTTCTCACGCTCCCTCTCGGCGATCAGCTCATCTTCCTTCTCTTTGATGCGCTTCTCAAAGTAGGCCACGAGCTCCTCAAGCGACATATGATCGTAGCCCGGCGGCCGTCTGGGCGTGAACTCGACAAACTCCGGCTGCCGCTTGCTATAGAAATCATCCGGCCGCCGAACCTTCACCGTCTTCTCCCAATCCGAAGGCCGGATCATAAAGCCCGGCCACTCCTCCACGCGGTCCACAAGCTCGGAGAGCACCGGGTTGAGCAGCGTGTAGAGCAACTTCTCCTCCATCGCCTCATGATCCAGGAGCACCGTGTCGCAATAGGGCTGCTCATCCCAGAAGTAGCCGCGCCTTCCCAGATCGGCGTTTCGCGCCCGGGCAAAACCGGCCATCGCATCACGCATAAAGCCGCTGCGTTTGGCCTTCGGATCGGTGACCACAATGTGCACATGGTTGGACATCACCACCACCCCGTGCACCGAAACCCCGCTGCGCCCTGCGGAGCGCGCGATCTCGTAGTTTGCAATGGCGTTCATCGTGGCATCGGCACGCAGAAAAAACTGCCGATCCAGACAACGGCGCGTCATCATAGCGACCTGTTCTTCGACATGACGGCGAGGACGAGTCATGAGGCTCTCCGGGCAAAGAGGGAAACGAGATCGGGACATCTCTGCCTGTTATCGAGAGCTGGCGTGCGATGTTGCGTGAAGGCTGAAAAAAAGTGGGGAACTGTAGGTGGGAGTGCGCCTCCGGGACTGTAAAATATTTTGTGTAACTCGCAGGATTGATGCCCTCATCGATTCAACCCTGGAGTATGGAAGTGACTGAGAATGATAAGAAAAAGAAGCGCTACCCGAAGACGGCCAATTCGTTTCCGGAGCCCATTGACGAGTACCTGCGCGAGATTGCGAAGGCGGCTGCGGGCAAGCCGCTCTCAGAGAGCCTGAAGGCCGATGGGCCGCTCAAGCAGATGATTGGACGCTTTGTCGAGCTGGCCTATGAGGCCGAGATGGATGAGCACCTGGGCTATGAACGAAACGAGCGCGTCGAGGAAGAAGAAGGTGGAGTAAAACGGCGCAAAAACACCCGAAACGGGAGCTATCCCAAGACACTCAAAACCAGTCATGGGGCGACTACGGTTCGTGTCCCTCGTGATCGTGCCGCCAGTTTTGAGCCGCAGATTGTGCCCAAGTTTGCCGGTATTACAGACGAGGTCGAGGCGCGGATTGTCTCGATGTACGCCCGAGGCATGACC
Organism: Lujinxingia sediminis; assembly: GCF_004005565.1. Classification (NCBI taxonomy): domain Bacteria; class Deltaproteobacteria; order Bradymonadales; family Lujinxingiaceae; genus Lujinxingia; species Lujinxingia sediminis. The sequence continues at coordinate 59,393 of NZ_SADD01000018.1, forward strand.
ACTCGTGACATCAACGAGCACGTGCACGAGATGTACGGCATTGAGACCAATCCGATGTTTGTGAGCCGGGTCGTTGAGAGGCTTGAGCCGGAGCTCAAGGTCTGGCGAAACCGGCCGTTAGAGCCTTTATATCCGATCGTCTTCATCGATGCGCTGCACCTGAAGGTGCGCCATAGCTACGGGGTTCGCCCCACGGCGACCTATCAGATTTGCGGCTACAACGAGTCGGGTCATCTGGAGATTCTAGGACTGTATATCGCCCCGGAGGAGCATGGGTCTTCGGAGTCGGCGAGCTTCTGGCATCAGGTGCTTTTGGAGCTTGAGGGGCGCGGCGTGAAAGACCTTCTCATTGTCTGCGCTGATGGTCTCAAAGGACTAGAGCAGGCGGTTGGGGCGGTCTATCCCAAGGCGCGTTTTCAACCCTGTGTTGTTCATCTGGCGCGCAATAGTTTCAATGTCGTCAGCTATAAAGACCGTAAAGCCCTGGCGAAAAGTCTGCGCGCGATCTACCAGGCTACGACCTCTGAGAATGCCGAGATTGCCTTTGCGGCGCTTCAAAACGACTGGGGACATCGATACCCGGGAGTAGTCGAGCAGTGGGAGAAAAATCTGGTCCGTCTGGCGAGTTTGTGGAGCTACGGCAAGGATTTGAGAAAGCTCGTCTACACCACCAACCCGATCGAGAATGTGCATCGTCAATTGCGTAAAGTGACCAAGAGTCGCGGCGCCATGCCCAACGTCGACAGCGCCAAACGGCTACTGACTCTGGTGGCTATGAGGATCAATCAGAAGGAACAGAACAAATCCCGACCACGAACTGACTGGCGGAAAATTGTGTGTGAGCTGCACATCCACTTCGGTGACCGTCTGCCCCAAGAGTGGGGGCTTCGATTTTTAGACCACTGAGTCTGAGCCTGAAGTAGTTACACAAAATCTGTTGCACTCCCGCGCCTCCTGCCCATCTACCGAAAAACCGGCGATCAACCGCATAAATACTCGACCTTGCACGACCCCCGGTCGTTCACAACCACCCGGCCAAGATCCGACCCGGGGTCGTACATCGCCCTTTATCTATGCGCCCCATTCATCATTTAACTCCACTCCGCCCTGCTGCACTCCATGCCCCTGACGATCCGCGACACCATCACCCCCACGCCCACAAACGCTCTACAACCTTCTCCCCGCCTATCTTGTCTGTCTCCCCCTCGCCGCCCGCACCAGAACGCACCCAACCTCCGGTCCGCCTGACGCTCGAAAGCACATCGCCGAAAACCGGATCCTGGCCAGCGTTCGGCGGCCTAAACAAAGCACCTTGTGCGACTCCCGGTCTCTCGCGAACAGTACTCAACCTTCTCCCCGCCTATCTTGTCTGTCTCCCCCTCGCCGCCCGCACCAGAACGCACCCAACCTCCGGTCCGCCTGACGCTCGAAAGCACATCACCGAAAACCAGCTCCTAGCCAGCGTTCGGCGGCGTAAACAAAGCCCCCTGTGCGACTCCCGGTCTCTCGCGAACCGTACTCACACTCCAAATTTTTGAATCCCTCGGCGCCTTCCTCGTACTTCGCACCGAGCGGGCAAGGAGCACCCGGGATCCTGGTCGGCTCGACTCGACGAACACAGGCCGGTCCTCGTCGACTCGTCGACGCAGTCCTGAAGAGCACCGATCTCATAACCCATGGTTTGGAGCACGAAGAATGACCTGAATGAATGGCATCACCACACCGCTCTCCCTGCTGGCCCTGGGCCTGACCGCATCGCTGAGCCTGGCGGCAGCCTGCGGCCAGGACAGCGATTCCACCGACACAGAGCCCGACCCACGTGAAGGCGCCCCCTCGGCAAGCTCTTTCGAGGTGCACGTCACCGAAGGCGACACTTCTCAGACCTACGGCGGCAGCATCAACAACGACCAGACCTCCCAGGAAAGCTGGGGCGCCTCCATTGCCAGCGGCGTCATCACTATTCTGATGCAGTACGGTAGTGGCGTGGCCATCAGCGCAGTCATCGACACCTCGCAGAACACCTACGCCACCGGTGACTTCACCGTCTCCGCGCCTCTGGAGTGCACCTTCGTCACCCTCCTCGACCCGCTCGGCGGCGACTCCTTCGCGCCCCTGGATGACGGCGTCATAACGTTGACCAGCTGCCCCAAAGCCATCGGCGATGCGGCAGCATCAACAACGACCAGACCTCCCAGGAAAGCTGGGGTGCCTCCATTGCCAGCGGCGTCATCACTATTCTGATGCAGTACGGTAGTGGCGTGGCCATCAGCGCAGTCATCGACACCTCGCAGAACACCTACGCCACCGGTGACTTCACCGTCTCCGCGCCTCTGGAGTGCACCTTCGTCACCCTCCTCGACCCGCTCGGCGGCGACTTCTTCGCGCCCCTGGATGACGGCGTCATAACGTTGACCAGCTGCCCCAAAGCCATCGGCGATAAGGTTGTCGGCTCCTTCAAAAACGCCGTGTTGCAAAGCGACATGAACGAGAGCAGCCGAACCCTCTCAGGGAACTTCGACGTCGCGGTCTACGCGATGACAGGCTCGCTCAACTGCCCGCCCGCCGATGAGCCCGACGACAACGACAATGGGCAACCCGACGATGACGACGACCAGCCCAACGCCTGCCAGGGCTACGAGTTCTGCGAAAGCGGCGACGGTGCCTGCTGCCCTTACGCCGAGTGCCTGGCCACCTGCGGCTTCAACTGCGTGATGAATGACGACGAATGCGCCGGCGGCCTCAACCCGGTCGCCTGCAACATCTGCACCCTGGGCTGCCTCGAGCGCTGCGGGGTCGACCAGGCCTGCCGCGACGCCGCCACAGCCCTGACCTCCTGCGAGGACGACGCCGGCTGCATCGAAATAGCAGATGAGGACGCCGCGACCAGCTGCACTGAATCCCACTGCTGCGCTGAATTCCAGGCCGCGTACTAAAAAAACATCATCACGCGCAAGTCAGCCGCGCGCGTGGTGATGCGCTTAAATCACAGCTTAAAAGCCGCCCTCTCCCGGGGGCGGCTTTTCGCACTTCAGACCGGCAAGAAACAACACACGCCTCGATTGCCCCCCCCTCTATAACCCGCGCCATAACCGGACCTTGTGCGACCCCCGGTCGCTCACCACACACCACAGACGCACGACCGAGAGTCGTGCATCCCCCTTTATTCATGCGCCCCAACGCCCATTTCCCCTCCCAACTCGCTCCGGCATCCGACTCCGTCCCTACTCCTGAAGGATCAGCGCCTCAAAGATCCGCAGCAACAGCCCCGCAAACTCCGGTCGCTCCAACATCTGCGGTGCCTCGACCTTTGCCGCATTCAACGCCTGCTCCATGGCGCTCATCGCCACAAACATCGCGCACTCCAGACGCTGCATCCCTTCCTCCCCCTTACGATAGTGCGCCGGAAGCTCATCGCGATGCGCCTCCACCAGCGCCCCGATACACCCGGCCAAGGCCTCACGCTCTCGCCGCACAAGCGCTCCCCGGTGCACATCATCGATGAGCGGAAGCATCACCCGGTGAAGCTCAAAACGACGCCGATTCTGCGCCACAAGCTGCTCACATACCTGCCTCATAGCCTCGCGCAACGAACGCCCGTTCCCCCGCTCAAGGATGAGCCGCACAAGAGCCATATCCCCCGCAAGCTCCCGCTCCACAAGCGCTGCGAGCAACGCCTCTTTGTTCGGAAAATACTGATAAAGCGAGCCGATGCTCGTACCCGCCACCTCGGCCACCCGATTGGTCGTCAGCGCCTCGGGGCCCTCGTCTTCCAGAATGCGAGCAGTCGCCTCAATCAGCGCCTCCACCAGCGCACGAGATCGCTCCTGCACAGGCTCCTTGCGCGGCAACGTCTCATCATGCTCGACCATGCCAACCTCCTCCAAAATGCGAGTACCTCACACACTCCTCCTCTTCGATAATCCTCCCAGCAACGACGCGTCCACTTCCGCAGGAGAACATCGATGAGAGACATCGCGATTATCGGCGCCGGAATCGGCGGGCTGACCGCCGCACACGCCCTTTTGCAGGCCGGAGCCTCGGTGCGCATCTTCGAGCGAGCCCCGCAGCTGCGCGCCCTGGGCGCTGGCATCACCATGCAAGGCAACGCCATGGAAGCGCTGGCAAGCCTGGGGCTGGCCGAGCGCGTGCGCAACGAAGGCCACACCATCGCCAGGGCTCAGATCGCCACCTGGCAGGGCGAGCCCTTGCAGACCCTCGATCTTCGCACACTCGGCCCCCAGGTCGCCTGGCCCGGGGTCGCCATCCACCGGCGACGCCTCATCCACACCCTGGCCGAAGATCTCCAGAACGTCATCGCGTTTGACGCCGGCGCAACGCACATTGAGCACGACGATGACGCCGTGCACGTCACGTTTGAAGACGGCTCCCAACACTCCTTTGCCGCCCTCATCGGCTGCGACGGCCTGCACTCTGCGGTGCGTCGCTCCCTTCGCGCTGACGAAGCGCTCCGCTACGATGGTTACACCTCCTGGCGCGGCGTGGCCTCCATGCCCGCCACCGGGCTCGCCACCACCGAGATGTGGGGTGCCGGAAGACGCTTTGGCCTGGTGCCCATCGCCAACGATGAGGTGTACTGGTTCGCCGTGGCCGACGCCCCCCGGAACACCGCGCTCGAAGGCCCCACACTTGCGCGGCTTCAGCAGATGTTTGATGGCTGGGCCTCCCCGGTCGCAGACATTTTGAACGCCACCAACCCCGCCGACATCATCGCTACCGACTGTCTCGACCGCCCTCCGATCACCACCTGGGGCCAGGGACGCGTCACGCTCCTGGGCGACGCGGCCCACCCCATGATGCCCAACCTCGGCCAGGGCGGCTGTCAGGCCGTCGAAAGCGCGGTGGTCCTTGGCCGCGCCCTGCGGTCCACACCGGACCTCGTGCAGGCCCTGCGACGCTATGAGCGCCAGCGTACCGCGCGCGCAAATCTCTTCGTCAAACGCTCCTTTGAGACCGGTCGCATCGCCCAGTGGCGCAATCCCCTGGCCCGGGGCATTCGCAACCTCGGCATGCGACTCATCCCGCAGTCCTTCGTGGAGCGCGCACTCATCGAGCAGTACGGTTTTGAAGCCTGGTTTCGTTCGGTAAGTGCGTGACATCCCTCCCTCAACCCTGACGGACTTCGGCCCATCTCGGGAGCCCACTTCACCTCTTCACCCGCATAAACACTGGACCTTGCACGACCCTCGGTCGGTCATCGCGGTCGGTCATTGGTCGGTCATCGTGCACGACCCTCGGTCGGTCATCGAACTCGTCCGGAGGAGCCCTCACCACGCGCATCAGACCACGCGCGGAAAAGAGCTTGAATCCCAGCGTAAAAGCCGACCCCGCCCGGGGTCGGCTTTTTGTACTCTGACCCAAAATGAAACATCACGCTCGCCGCGCACCCGCATAAACACACCATCTTGCACAACCCACGGTCGGCTTCCAGGCGACCCTCGGTCGGTCGAAAACGCCCAATCTCGCACAACTCCCTGTCAGCATCCGAATCGCCGCGCACCCGCATAAACACACCATCTTGCACAACCCACGGTCGGCTTTTAGGCGCAACCCACGGCCGGCTTTTATGCGGTCAACCCCTGTGGGATACTTCCTCCCCCCCATCCCCCCTGTTACGTGATCAGCTGCCGTCCTCACCGCCTGAGAGAGAACCTCGATGATGCCCCGACGCCTGATACCCCCCTGCACACTCGCCGCCTCCCTCGCGCTTCTTCTCGGCGGCTGTGCTGGCACCTCCCCTTCTCTCATCACAACCGAACCTCCCGCGCCACATGAGTCTCCCCACGAAGACTCCATCGACGCTACCGCAGAGCTCCATGATATCCTGACCTTCCTCTCCGAGACCCACGGAAGCGATCTGGAATCTGTAAAAGCCCGACTCAAAACCTTGACGCGTCACGCCCCTTCCTTTGCACAGGCCCACTTCAACCTCGGACTCGTGGCCCACATCAGCGCCGAGCCTGACCAGGCTCGCGACCACTACACCCGCGCCCTGGCGCTCGACCCGAAGCTCGCCGCCGCCCACATCAACCTGGGCATACTCGCCATCGATGCCCGCAACGATGGCCAGGCCCAACGCCACTTCGAGACGGCCCTTCAACGCTCCCCCGCCAATCCTATTGCACGAGAGAACCTCACGACGCTCCTCACCACCCTCCTCTCCACGCATAAAAACGCCCCGCACCTTCGACCGAGGCTTGTCCGTCTGGTTGAAAAAGGAGGCGCGCAGTGGACGCTCGGGGAGCGAGACGCCGCGCTCACCACCTTTCGCCAGGCTCTTGATGTCTATGACGCACTTGACGATGACCAACAACGCCGTCACCTCGAACTCGCCGCCCACGCCGCATGGATGCTCGCAGAAGATGCGCACGAGCGTGCCCTAGCCATGAAGATCGACGCCACCCAGGGTGATGCGTTGACCGCTCAAACCCGCGAGAAGATGGCAGCTCATCAGGAAGCCATTGTACGTTTTGAGCATGTCCTCTCATTCAACCATCCGCAGTGGACGGTCGCGGCGCTGGTCCGAATTGGAGAAGGCCCAAGAGACTTTAGCGAGTCCTTCAGGCGGTCTGCTGTCCCGGCTCAACTAAGCGAAGAACAACACGTGATCTATCGCCGCATGTTGGAAGACAGGGCTGCGCAAATAACCGAACATGCCTACAACGCGTTCACAACGGCGCTTCAGACCGCTCAAAACACGGGAATCATCTCGGCGTTCACCTACAACGCAGCCTTCGCGCGCTATGAACTCGATCCCACCACCCACGTTAAACCTCGGGCGTTGCCCTTCGCGGGTCAGCCCAGATCCGACGGCTTTACGCTCCACGGATTCCTCGCCCTGCCTCCCGACACCGGGGAGGATGAAAGCGGGGAGGATGAAAGCGAGGACATTGACGAGATCGAGGCCCAGATTCGCCGGCTCCTCTCCTGACTCGCCCGCGCCCCCTCAATCGCCCCTTACCCGCATAAACACTCGGCCTTGCACGACCCTCGGTCGGTCATTCGGTCGGTCATTTGCACGACCCTCGGTCGGTCATTTGCACGACCCTCGGTCGGTTCTTCAGTCCGTTCTTCAGCCACGTCCTTGCACGACCCTCGGTCGGATCCAAAATCGCCCCTCACCCGCATAAACACTCGGCCTTGCACGACCTTCGGTCGGTCATTTGCACGACCCTCGGTCGGTTCTTCAGCCACGTCCTTGCACGACCCTCGGTCGGATCCAAAATCGCCCCTCAACCGCATAAACACTCGGCCTTGCACGACCCTCGGTCGGTCATTCGGCCGGTCATTTGCACGACCCTCGGTCGGTTCTTCAGTCAGTTCTTCAGCCACGTCCTTACACGACCCTCGGTCGGTTCCGAAATCGCCCCTCACCCGCATAAACACTCGGCCTTGCACGACCCTCGGTCGGTCATTTGCACGACCCTCGGTCGGTTCTTCAGCCACGTCCTTGCACGACCCTCGGTCGGATCCAAAATCGCCCCTCACCCGCATAAACACTCGGCCTTGCACGACCCCCGGTCGTTTTGACGGGTCGTTTTGATTCAATGAGAGCATCTCACATGCCCGAAAAGCGCCCCTCCTACCCCGAGCTCACCTCGGCCGTGGACCTCTGCCGACCCGACGGCCGCCTCAACCCGGCGGCCGCCGGCTTCGCGCGGCGCCCCTTGATTCGCCCCAACCTCCGGGGCGGTCCCGGCTGGTGGGGGCGCAACAAACGCTGGGAGTACTGGGGCATCGTCACCCCCGAACACGTCATCGGCGTGACCATCGCCAGCCTGGACTACGCCGGCCTCTTGCAGCTCTACCTCTACGATCGCCGCCACCCCCACGCGCCCCCCATCGTCCAGGACGCGCTCCTCCCCCTGGCCCGGGGCGTGGTCCTGCCCGACCTGGCCGCCACATTTGAAGCCCACGGCCGCCACCGCGACCTCTCGCTGAGCTTTGCCTACACCCCTCACCACGCGCACCTGCGCCTGCGCTCCCCCCGCGTGCGCTTTGAGCTCGACGCCCCGGCCCACGGCGACGCCCTGGGCGTGGTCATCCCCTGGTCCCCCACCCGCTTTCAGTACACCCTCAAAGACGTCGCGCGTCAGCTGCGCGGACGCCTTCAGGTCGATGACGAATCCTTTGACCTGCGCCCCGCCACCAGCTTCGGCGTGCTCGACCGGGGCCGCGGCCGCTGGCCCTACAGCATGACCTGGAACTGGGGCGCCGGCTTCGGGCGCCGGGGCGACCACACCCTGGGCCTGCAGCTCGGCGGCAAATGGACCGCCCACACCCCCGGCACCGAAAACGCCCTCCTGGTCGATGGCCGCCTCAGCTACATCGGCCACGAGCTCACCTGGGAGTACCAGCGCGACGACCCCACCGCCCTCTGGCGCGTGCACGGCCCGCGCCTCGACGCCACCCTCACCCCCTTTCACCTGCGCCGCGCCGACACCAACGCCCTCCTCATCGCCTCGCGCACCCGACAGGCCTTTGGCCACTGGAGCGGCTGGGCGCTCGATGCCCACGACCAGCGCCACGACCTCCAGGGCCTGGTCGGCTGGGCCGAAGAAGCCGCCAACCGCTGGTAAGCGTCCCGCCCTCCAGACCATCCCCCCGAAACTTTTTGAATCAACGCGCCGCCTCCTGCGTACGTAGCCGCCGAGGCGCTGGCGAGCACCCGGGATCTCCAGGAGCTTCATGAATGACGCAGCATGGTGCTGCTCACGACGTCGTGAACACACATCGATGACCACGGCGTACGACATGATGACAATGACATGGAGACACCCTATGACATGGATGCATGGGCGCTTTGCCCCGACCACCCTTCTGTCCCTTCTCGTTGCCGGCTCCCTGGCCCTGAGCGCCTGCGGCTCCGACACCAACGCCGACGCTCCCGCGGTCGATGACACCCAGGGCGACCCTCAGACCAGCAGCTTCGACGTGGAGGTCAGTGGCGAGGGCCAGTCCACGCAAGTCAGCGGCTCTCAGGATAACGACCAGGCCTCCGACGAGACCTGGGGCGCCGCCATCGCCAACGGCGTCATCACCATCCTGATGCAAAACGACACCGGCGTGGCCATCTCCACCACGGTCGACACCTCGCTCAATACCTACGCCGACAGCACCTTTACCGTGGGTACCCCGCCCGAGGGCACCTTCGTGAGCCTGCTCGACGTGATGGCCACGACCTCCTTTTCCAGCCAGGGCCAGGGCTCCATTGAGCTGACCAGCTGCCCGAAGGCCATCGGTGACAAGGTCGTGGGCTCCTTCAAAAACATCGTGCTCAAAGACGATCAGGGCCCCGGAACCCGCACGCTCAACGGCAGCTTCGATGTCATGGTCTACGCCATGACCGGCTCCCTGAACTGCGAACCCGCAGACAGCGGCGACAACGGCGACAACGGCGACAACGGCGACAACGGCGACAACGGCGACAACGGCGACAACGGCGACAACACCTGCGAGAGCCACGACTACTGCAACGACACCCCGGGCGTCTGCTGCCCCTACACCTCGTGCCTCTCCAGCTGCAATCTCAGCTGCATTCTGGAAGACGCCGAGTGCGCCAGCGGCATGAACCCGGCGGCCTGCGCCATCTGCGCCAACAACTGTCTGGACAGCTGCGACGTCTCCACCGAGTGCCGCAACGCACTCACCGAACTGAGCGCCTGCGAAGAAGAAGCCGGCTGCGACACCATCGAGGACGAAGACGCCTCGATCGCCTGCACCGAGAGCGCCTGCTGCGCCGAGATCAAAGTCACCTACTGATCTCGACCGACGCTTCGACTAAAAAAAAGCGCGCCGCCCGCAGGGGGCGGCGCGCTTTTTTTGTGGGAGCTGGCGAGCGGTCTAGCCTCTGGCGGTCAACCCCTCACGAGCTGCACGACAACATCGAACACCCGAACGCATCCCGCGCCCAGTCCGGCCGCTTTTTCGCAAAACGCCCCCACTCCGACCGCACCTCGTAGGGCGAGCGAAGCACGTCCATCAGAGAATAGACCCCGGAGAAATCTCCGGCCTCCGCCTGATCGATCGCCTCCTGCGCCAGGTAGTTGCGCAGGATGTACATCGGGTTGACCGCATTCATCGCCTCGCGCCTCGCCACGTCGCTCGTGCCATCGTTTTGCACCCGCGCCACATACGCGCGCAGCCAGGCGTCAATCGCCTCCCAATCCTCCTCCCGATGCGACTCTGGCGCGTAATAGGCCGCCATCAAGGGCGCGCGCAACGCCTCGGCGTCCACCGCGTCAGCCTCAACGCCCTCGCAACGCACCTCGGCAAGCCCGCGATAAAAGAGGGTGTAATCGGTCTCCACCCGCCCGAGCATCGCCATCAATCCCTCGACCAGCACCTCATCCTCGGCGCCCGCCAGCCTCGTAAGCCCGAGCTTTTGAGCCATCATATCAAGCTGAAGCTCGCTGTAGACGGTGGGGAAATGATCGAGCGCCTCCTGCAGGGGCGCCGCGTCGTCGACCAGCGCAGCTACGGCGTTGGTGAGCTTATAGAGATTCCAGTAGGCCACGTCGGGCTGATAGCCGTAGCGGTAGCGGCGCTGCCCCCGGTCGGTGGTGTTGGGCGTAAAGCCCGGGTCGAAGTTATCGAGCCAGCCGTAGGGGCCGTAGTCGATCGTCAGGCCTAGAATCGACATGTTGTCGGTGTTCATCACCCCGTGCACAAAGCCCACGCGCATCCAGCCCACCACCATCGAGGCGGTGCGCTCGGCGACCTCCCGAATCCACGCGACGATATGCGCATCGCGAACCGGCGTATCGCCCCCCGGGGCCTCCGCACCATCCCCTTCACCCTCGCCCAGAAGATGCGGGAAGTAGTGGCGAATCGTGTGCTCCACCAGCCCCCGCAAAATCCCCAGATCGCCGCGCGCCGCGTGAATCTCATAGCTGCCAAAGCGCAAAAAACTCGGCGCCACCCGGCAGACCACCGCCCCGGGCTCCGGGGCCGGCCGACCGTCGTACAATTTATCGCGCATCACCTGCTCACCCGTGAGCACAAGGCTCAGCGCGCGCGTCGTAGGTACGCCCAGATGAAACATCGCCTCGCTACACAAGAACTCGCGGATCGACGAGCGCAACACCGCTCGCCCGTCCGCCGTGCGCGAGTACGGGGTGGGACCGGCCCCCTTAAGCTGCAGCTCATGGCGCGCCCCCGTCTTCGGGTGAATCGCCTCCCCCAGCGTGATCGCTCGCCCGTCACCCAGCTGGCCGGCCCAGTTTCCAAACTGATGCCCGCCGTAGCATGCGGCATAGGGCTTCATGCCCTCAAACAGCGCATTTCCGCCCATCACCTGCGCAAAGTGCTCCTGCTCACAGATCTCGGCCTCAAACCCCACCAGCTCGGCCACCTCCGGCCAACAGGCCACAAGGCTGGGGTCGGCCACCGCCGAGGGCTCCACCTCGGAGTAACACGCGCCCTGCACCTGGCGCGGGCGCCGGTCGGTGCGCGCATCGGCGGGCAACTCGCGCATAAATCGGTCGTCGAAAGTAATCGAGCTCATAGCACATCCGGGGTCAGAGAGAGCGCCGCCCCGGCCAGGATCCTGGCCGGGGCGGCGCGGGCCATCGCACTTACTCTGGCAACACAGCCCATAGAGCAAGCCTTCCTCAACCGCCACCCTCAAACGTTGTGCCTGGCCGCCCTTGCACCTCGGCCAATCTCACGCGCCTCAGACGTCGACAAGCGGAGCAAATCCACCAAAGATCATGCGCTCCCCCTCAAAAAGCCCCTTCTCGGTATGCATGCGAGCATCGCCGTAGATCTTGGGCCAGGCCGCATCCCGAACCTCCTTCGACGGCCACTCCACCCGGGCAAAGACCACGCTCTCCTCAGCGGTGGCGTTGACCGCGCGCTTAAAGTCGGTGCGCTTCCCATCGGGCACATCATCGCCCCAGGCGTTGACCACGCGCGTGGCCCCGTGCTCCATCATCACCTCGGCGCGCATCGCCGCAAGCTCGGTGTAGGCGTCTTTGTTGGCCGTGGGCACCGGGATCACCGAGCCATCGATGTAGCCCGGCTCAGCGCCGCTATCCTTATCCAGGATCGTCGCAAATCCCCCGTAGATCACACGCTCACCATCAAAAGGCATCTGCTCCACCGCCGACCCCATGTGCTCATCGCTCATCATGCGCTCGTTGGCCGCCTGACGAGCCTCGCGATCGGGATACTTCATCCAGGAGAAGACAATCACCTCCTCAGGGGTGGCCTCCACCGCCCGGAAGAAGTCCGTCACCTCTCCCTTCCCCACATCATCGCCCCAGGTCTCGACCATCCGGGCGACGCCAGACTCCTTGAAGAGGGGCACAGCTTCCAAAACATGCTGGCGATAGGCGTCTTTGTTGGCGGCTGGCACGGCACCTACGAATCCATCGATGTAGCTCATGGGCATACTCCCAAAAGGGGTTTTGTGGTCTACACGGCGCTGCTTCAAACGAAACATGTTGATATCGACATAGGGAAGTCATGTCGAACAAAAAAAAACCTCCCCCATGCCACCACCCTTGATGTTCGCGATCATTGCCTCTGCCTGGCCGCCCGGCGCGCCGGCCGCGCCCTGGCCCGGCGTTTTGATCTGGCGATCCTTGCCGAACTTTGAACACATCGCCCCTTTAAAGTTGAATTCTAATCCCCCCTTAAAAGCCGCACACACGTTACAGACGTCAAACGAGGTGGTCGTGAGAGCTGGCGACGCTCTCACCTGAAACGCGCGCCGGCTTATGGGGTCTGGCACCGCGTCCAGATAGCTGGAAGTGGGGGTCGGCTCGGCTGGCACCCGGTCCAGCTTGCCAGAAGGGCCACCTCAACGGCCTGACTCGATGGAAGCGCTCCAGCTCATCCGAGTGGCGCTTTGGGGGCATCGTCTCGACGCCGCCGGGGCGCGCCCATTAACGCGCCGCCCCGGGCAAGCTGTCCTCCACGGGGTTAGGTGTTCGACGTGCCTGAGCTGTCGACATCTCGACGCATCGCACCACATCGATCACGCGCTCTTCCACCTTGAGAAGCCCCCCGCGCAGCTCCCAGGTGCCATGGGCGTTTTTGTTCGCGGTAAAACTGTAACTCCCCCGGCCCTTCGACCCGCTCACGGGCATATGCCAGGCGGCCGAGCCCCCACCGGACGAGGTTTGCGTCGACCCGGTCTGACACCCCACCGCCGGCACGCCGATATCCTGGCCCAGCAGCTCCTCCACAGGCCCGCAGGTCTGAAGCGGCCCGAACACCACCTCTTCATAACCGGAGAGCTTCGCGGAAAATCGCCCGCAGTTCGACCCGAAGACGAGCGCGGAGACGAACGCCACCGCAACGAACCACCCGCCCCTGGCTCCCGACCCACGATCGCCACGCCGCACCGCCTTCCCCTGCGACGCCGACACCCTCGCCACGACAGGCTGCCGGGCCCCGCGCCCGGGCGAGTTCGAGCGCGACGCCGCTCTTGAAGAAAGCGACTGCACCACCTTTCGCGCCATCGCGTGACGCCGCGCGCTGAGCACACTCACCATCGATGCCCTCGCCACGCGCAGCGTCACCGGCCCGCCCAGCGCTTCTAACGCCTCCAACGCCTCGCGGGCTGTGCGGTAGCGATCCTCGACATCCGGCGCGAGCATCCCGTCGAGAAAACGCCCAAAAGGCTCCGAGACGTTAACCGCCCCCCGAAAATCCAGCGCCATACGCCGTACCGGAAGATCCGCCGGATGCCGCCCGCTCAACAGATGCACCGCCGTCGCCCCCACCGCATACAGGTCTGTGGCGGGCACCGCGCGCCCCATCAGCTGCTCCACCGGCATATACCCCGTGGTGCCCACGATCGTGGACCCACCCGTCTCTTCAGCGGCGAGCGTCTGCACCGCCCCGAAGTCGATCAGCGCCAGACTCCCGTCGGGGCGCTCCATCAGGTTGGAGGGCTTGATGTCGCGGTGAATCATCGCAGGGCTCAACGCCTGGATGTACGCCAACACCTCCAGAAGCTCCTCGACCAGCGCCTTGACCTGCGCCTCGGTCCAGCGTCGTCCCCGCTCCACCTCCGAGCCCAGAGCTCGCCCCTCCACATAGGCCTGCGCCAGAAAAAAGCGCTCCCCGCCCCACCCGTCATCGAGGTGAAAGGCCTCCTCATAGGCCGGAATTGCCGGGTGCGAGAGCGCCCGCAACGCCTGCCCTTCCCGCTCAAAAAGCTCGAGCGCCTTCCAGCTCTCCACCCGCTCGACGGCCAGCTCCTTAAGCGCCACCCTGCGCCCATCGGCCGTCAACGCCAGGTAGGTCACCCCGTGCGCCCCCTCCCCCAACACCCGCTCCACACGATAGCGCCCGGCCAGAACATCGTTGAGTTCCTCGATCGGCGCACTCGCCACACCCGTATCGTCCATACCTCACTTCCTTCGTCTCGACGCCTTCATCCGCGCCTCTCGCACGGCGCATCACGCGCGCGAGTATACGCCAGGCCTCCGGTGCGACAACGCGCCACGCCCATCTCTTCGAATCCCTGCTTGCGCACCGCACCACCTGGTGTTACGCACACTCAACTTCGTAACACGCCCCACTTCGGGGTACTACGACGTGAGGAGGAGATGATGCCGCTGGATGCGCGATCGAGAGCGACGCGGCGTCAACGATCGCTCACGGCGTCATCACTCGTGGAGCCCATCATGTCTGACCTGACCCGCGCCAGCATCGCCGTCGACGCCGAACTTCTGGAGCGTTTCGACGCCTGGATCACAAACAGCGGCCACTCCAACCGCTCCGAGGCTCTGCGCGATCTGATCCGCCAGCGCCTGGCCAGCGAAGAGTGGGAGCAGGCCCCCCGCGCCGTCGCCACCGTCACCCTGGTCTACGACCACCACAAGCGCGGCCTGAGCAAAGAGCTCGAAGACGTCGGCCACATCCACCACCACGCCATCATCGCCTCGATGCACGTGCACCTCGACCACGACACCTGCCTCGAAGTCATCACCCTGCGCGGCGCGCCGGCCGACCTCAAACACGTCGCCGACCATCTCATCGGCATGAAGGGCGTGCTCTTTGGTCAGGCCGTCTACAGCGCGCTCCCCGAAACCTCCACCGAGCACACCCACCCATGAAGCGTTCGCGATCCCTTCCAACCTGTGTGCTCGCGGCCGCCCTGCTCCTGAGCGCCTGTGGCGAGTCGCGGCCGCCGGTTCAGGTGCAACTCCCGGTCATCGTCGACGCCTCCGGCCTGGCCAACACGAGCACGGACCTCGGCTACACCATCGCGCTCACCGAAACGCAGGTCGCGATGCGGGACCTGGTCTTTCTGACCGGTGAGGTCGAGCACACCTCCCTGCCCCGGCGCGCCTACGACCTGCTCGTGCCTTCTGCGCTCGCCCACCCGGGCCACAGCGAAGGCGGCGAGGTCACCGGCGAGCTCGCGGGCTCCTTTGAGGTCGACTGGAGCGTCGAGGGGGCCCGCGAGCTGGGTCAGGCCACGCTCCTGGTGGGCGACTACACCTCCGCCTCCCTGACCCTGGGTCGCCTCAGTAGCGCGCCGGAAACGAGCATCCGACTCGCCGGCACGGCCACCCGCGCAGGCGAAGCGGTCGACTTCAGCTTTGAGGTCGCCGCACCCGAGGGTCGCGCAATCACCGCCATTCGCTTTGAAGACACGCTCCTTGAGAGCCCCGGTGAAGGTGCCCATCTGCGCTTTCGGATGGTGCTCGACGAGGTCTTCGGGGAGGGCCACCTCTTCGACGGCGTCGACTTCGAGGAGCTGGCCACCGAGGGGATCTTGAGCTTTGGCCCCACCGACGGTGACCCCATCTACCTGGAGGTGCGTCGTCGCCTCCTCTCCCACGACCACATTGAATTTCAACTTCAGGAGTAATGCCATGTTCAGCCCCACCACCCGCACCACCGCGCTTGCCAGCCTGCTTCTTCTGCCCCTTGCCGGGGCCTGTGGCGAGAGCGACGCGCAGAGCCCCGATGGCCAGGGCATGCTCAACATCTTCGTCTACGGCGAAGACTTCGTCGAAGAGGGCATCCCCGCAGACGCGATGAGCGACGGCTGGGCGATCGCCTTCGACCGTTTCCAGGTCGAGGTCACTTCGGTGACGGTGGGCGCCGCGAACTTCTCCGATGTCACCACCATCGAGATCGCCCCGCCCACCGGCGGCGAAGGCCACCAGCTCGGCGAGCTGAGCGTGGACGCCGGCACCTACGAGAGCGTGGACTATGCCCTGGGCACCATCCGCGTCGGCGGAAGCGCCGAGAAAGAAGGCGTCACCAAGACCTTCGACTGGACCTTCGAGGTGCCCACCACCTACGGCGAGTGCCATACCACGGTCACCGTGGCCGCCGACCAGGCCAGCCGTCTGGAGCTGACCATTCACGCCGACCACCTCTTCTACGACAGCCTGGTCAGCGAAGACCCCGCGCTTGTCTTCGACCCGCTGGCCGCCGCCGACACCAACGAAGACGGCAACATCTCCAAAGAAGAGCTCGAAGCCGCCCTCGTCGGCACCCTGGACGTGGGCAACGAAGAGATCGCCGACCTCTGGAGCTGGCTTGAGGCTCAGGTCGCCACGCTTGGCCACATCGACGGCGAAGGACACTGCCACTGATGGTTTCAATGCGTTTAACCAGGGGGCGGCAGGCGTTGAGGCTTGTCGCCCTTTCTCTACTCGCCATCATGGGGGGCATGCCCGCGGCCTGGGCCCAGACACCGGCGGACCCGACTGACGAGCCCGCGATCGATGCCCTGGCACCCGATCAGGACGACGCGCCCACGATCGATGCCCTGGCACCCGAGCAGGACGACGAGCCCGCGATCGATGCCCTGGCACCCGAGCAGGACGACGCGCCCGCGATCGATGCCCTGGCACCCGAGCAGGACGACGCGCCCACGATCGATGCCCTGGCACCCGAGCAGGACGACGCGCCCGACGACACCTTAAGGGTGACCGTCCGCGCGAACCTGCCCCGCACTCTGACCAGCGCCACGATGACCCTGGGACGCCAGGATCTGGAGGCCGCGCCCGCGCGAAACGCCGAGGAGCTCCTGCGCCAGGTGCCCGGCCTCACGCTGATTCAACACGGCAGCGAGGGCAAAGGTCACCAGTTCTTTTTGCGCGGTTTTGACGCGGTGCACGGCGCCGATCTGGAGCTGACCCTGGGAGGCGTCCCGCTCAACGAGTGGAGCAACATCCACGGGCAGGGCTACATCGATCTGGGCGTGGTGCTGCCTGAAGTCGTCGAGTCGATGCACGTGATCAAAGGCCCCTTCGCGCTGCATCAGGGGCTCTTCGGCATGGCCGGCACCGTGGATTATCGCCCCGGCGTCAGCCCTCAATTTCTGGATGGCGAGGCGCTCCAGAGCCACGTCGCGCTGACCGGCGGCACCACCGGGAGGCTGCGCCTCTTTGGCCGCCACGCCAGCGCCGACGGCGCCTCCTTTGCCGCCGCCGAGGTCATGCGTGATGCTGGCTACGGGGAGCAGCGCGGCATTGAGCGCGCGACCCTCAACGCCTCCACCTCCGAGCTCCGGCTGTGGGGCGGGAGTCTCAGCACCTTTTTCGCCGCCGGCGCCTCCCGCTTTGAGCTCCCCGGCACCCTGCGCAGCGCCGACGTGGAAGCCGGAAGCATCGGCTTCTACGACGCCTACGACGATAGGGGACGAGGCCAGTCCGCCCGGGTCCTGGGCTCGGCCACCTGGCAGGGCCGCGGCGTGCTCACCGCAGGCGACATGCTGCGTCTGCGCCTCGACGGGGCCGCCCGCGACCTGGTGCTCTTTGAGAATTTTACCGGCTACCTGGGCGACCCCGCCAACGGCGACCGCACCCGTCAGGCACATCGCACCTTCGGGGGCGGCGCGGACCTTTTTTACTCACGACCGCTCATCGCGCGCATGAGCTTTGTGGGCGGCGCCCACCTGCGCGGCGAACACGTGACCCAGTCCGAGCGTGGCGTCGACGCCGACCTCGCCACCACCTCCACATTGCGCGCGCTGCAGGGGATACACTCGACCCTGGGTGCCCGCGCCGGCCTGCGCCTTCAACCCACTGCCCGGCTCCGAATGGACCTGGGCGGCCGCTTCGACGCCGCCTTTCTCCGGGCCACCGACACCACCCTGGCCTCCCCACCCTCGTCTGCCGACGGGGCCACCGGCCAGGAGCTCTTGCTGGCGCTCTCCCCCCGCGCCTCGGCCCGCTACAAGCCCAACGAGCGCTGGACCTTCTTCGCGGCCTACGGCCGCGGCCTTCGCCCCCCCGAACTTCGGGCGTTTGCCGGCGCCTCCGCCGAACTCGCTGCGACCTTCTCCCAATCCCACGCCGCCGAGCTCGGTGTCCGCACCTTCCCCGCCGACTGGCTCGGCATCACGCTGACCGGCTTTGCCACGCTGCTCGATCGCGAGGTCTTCTTCGACCACCTCTCCGCCACCACCATCGAGCTGCCATCGAGCCGCCGCCTGGGCGCTGAGATTTTTCTGGATATTTACCCCACCGACTGGATGCACCTCAGCGGCGATCTGACCTGGGTCGACGCCCGCTTCACCGACCCCGACTTCACCAACCTCAACCAGCCCGTCCCCCAGGTCCCCACGCTGACCGCCGGCGCCCACTGGGTCGTCAACCACGCCTCCGGCCTGGGCGGCGGCCTGCGCTTTCTGGCCGTCGCCCCCCGAAACCTCCCCGCCGGCGCCCGCTCCGCCCCCCTGACCCGCTTCGACGCCACGCTGGGCTACCGCTGGCACCACTGGCAGATAAGCCTGGACCTCGAAAACCTCCTCAACCAACACCTGCGGGAGGGCGAGTATGTGTATGCGAGCCACTGGCCACAGGGCACGAGCGGAAGTCGGCTTCCGGTGCTGCACCAGAGCGCCGGGCCACCCTTAACGGCGAGGTTGACGGTGTCGGCGGAGTTTTGAGGGGGCGCGGAGGTTCGCGGTGTCGGGCGCTTCGTGTGGGGCGTCGGGGAGCGCGTTTTGTGGTTGGGTGGTTGGGTGGTTGGGTGGTTGTGGGGCGCTCGGGTTTGCGGGGTGGGTCGATTCGTGCGGACCGCCGGGGTTCGCTGTTCGAGAACGAGCACCAGGACGAGGACCAGCAGGAGAGCTCAAGGACACAGGCAGCTCTCCCGATTCTCGCCCCTCTTTGATCGGTCTCAAAACCCCAGACACACTGAACGCCCTTTCAAGATTCATGAACAAAAAAGGGTTCTAGAACACCTTCTTCCCTCCTCGATGAAGCGTTGAAGCGTTTTAGAACACCCCCGCTCATCATCAAGTCTCGATTTGAAGGCTCTAGAACACCCCCGCTCATCATCAAGTCTCGATTTGAAGGCTCTAGAACACCCCCGCTCATCATCAAGTCTCGATTTGAAGGCTCTAGAACACCCCCGCTCATCATCAAGTCTCGGTTTGAAGGCTTTAGAACCCCCCCGCACTCCCCAGGTCCCTGAGTCAGGTTCGGACTCGTACTCGCTCTCGGGCTCGGGCTCGTCCTGGTACTCGAACTGCGAACCCCGATAGCCCACACGAATCGACCCACCCCGCAAACCCCGGCGCTCCTCAACCACCCAACCACCCAACCACCCAACCCCAAAGCGAACCCGCCACTGCCCACACGAATCGACCATCACCGCAAACCCCGGCGCCCCACAACCACCCAACCACCCAACCCCAAAGCGAACCCGCCAACGCCCACACGAATCGACCCACCCCGCAAACCCCGGCGCTCCTCAACCACCCAACCACCCAACCACCCAACCCCAAAGCGAACCCGCCAACGCCCACACGAATCGACCATCACCGCGAACCCCGGCGCCCCACAACCACCCAACCACCCAACCACCCAACCACAACGCGAACCTGCTTACCCACAGCAAACCCCGATGTTGATATTCCATAAAGGCCGCACTAGGTTACCCCCCGACAACACCCGTGATTTTTCACACCTCACCATCCCCGGACGTACCCATGCCCACCACCGCCTTGATTCCCGCCGCCGGTCGCGGCGCGCGCCTCGATCGTCCCAACACCCCCAAGCCCCTTGTTCATGTGGGCGGAAAGCCGCTTCTGCTCTCGCTTTTGATGCGCCTGGAGCGTGCCGGAGTGAAGCGCGCGGTGGTGGTCACCGGCTTTGGAGCGGAGCGCGTGGTGCGCGAGTTGACCAACCACCCGGACCTCGCGCTGAAGGTGGAGTTTGTGGAGCACGCCGAGTGGCAGCAGGGCCTGGCGAGCACGCTTTTGGCGGCGAAGGGGCATATCGACGAGAACTTCGTGATCGCGATGGCCGACCACGTCTTCGATCAGACGCTCGTCGATGAGATTGTGGCGTGTGAGCCCGGCGAGGATGTGGGTGTGTCGCTGGTCGACACCGACGTCACGGAAGTCTTTGAGCTGGAAGATGCCGTCAAAGTGACGCTTGATGGCGAGCGCCTCACCACCGCCTCCCGCACGCTGGAGGGCCCCGACGGGGTGGACGCGGGGCTTTTTGCCTTCACCCCGGCGCTTTTTGAGGCGCTGGAAGAGGCGCGTAAGTCGAAAGAACCGGCCAGCCTCACCGACGCGCTGGCGCTTCTGGGAGAGCGCGACCAGGTGCGTGCGATCACCACCGGCGGTCGCGCCTGGCATGATATTGATACCCCCCAGTCGCTGGTGCGCGCGGAGATGGCCCACCGCGCGGGCATCCGCAAGGCTGCGGTGCATCGCCCCGAGTTCAAGACCGAGGAGAGCCGCACCACCCACAGCTACGACTTCATCGCCGGCGCTCCGGTCAAGACCGAGATTCACGTGCAGCGCGGCTTTGTGCGCAACCCCGAGCGTCTTCAGCTCATCCCCGACGAGAGCGCGTCGTCGCCGATTTACGTCTTCACCGACACCACGGTGAACAGCATCTACGGCGATGATTTTGTCGGCGGCCTTGACCGCATGGGCTACGACGTGCGCCGCATCGTGATGAAGGATGGCGAGGAGTCCAAGTCGATGGCCAACTACGTGAAGCTGGTCGATCAGATCCTGGCCGAGGGCATTGACGAGCGCTCCGTGCTCGTCTCGCTCGGTGGCGGGGCGGTGGCCAACGTCTGTGGCTTTATCGCCTCGACGCTCTACCGCGGCATCGGCCTTGTGCATGTTCCCACCACGCTGATGGCCCAGTGCGACGCCTCGATCAGCCATAAGCAGGGCATCAACGGGGCGCGGGGCAAGAACCTCGTCGGCTCCTACTACTCCCCCCTGGCGATCGCCGTCGATGTGGAGGTGCTCGCCACGCTCGAAGACTGGCTGATCCCCGACGGGTTGAGCGAGGTCATCAAACACGCGCTGGGTCAGGACCGCGACTACCTTGACTACCTGCTCGGCTACGAAGGCAACATCGACGACCCGGACTTTTTAGAAACCGTCGTGCGCAAAAACATCGAGCTGAAATGCGAGCTCGTGGCCATCGACCCCAAAGAGCATCGCGAGGGCATGGTGCTGCAATACGGCCATGAGGTCGGCCACCCCGTCGAGTACCTCTCCGGCTACGACTTGAACCACGGCCAGTCGGTGGCCATCGGCATGATGGTCGCCGCCCGCGTGGCGCGCCTGATGGGCGCCTGCGACGACGCGATGGTCGATTTGCACCGCCAGGTCATCGAGAAGTTCGAGCTTCCCACCCGCATCCCTGCACACATCAAGGTCGACGATATCCTGGCCTCGATGCGCTACAACAAGCGCTACCTCACCGAAGGCACGCGCATGGCGCTCCTCGACGGTCCGGGGAGCCTCTGGCAGGTCGACGAGGACTACGCCATCCCCGTCCCCACCGAAGTCCTCGTTGAGGCCATCCGCCAATCGTTCTAATCCTTTCGGCAGGCGGCGAGCACGCTCGTTGGGGCAGCTCGCCGGGCAGTGAGACAGAGTTATGAGCAAAACAATCGTGATCACCGGGGGTTCCGGGGGCATCGGCCTGGCGAGCGCGCGCCATTTCTTGAAGCCCGGACACCGCGTGGTGCTCTGCGCGCGCAACGGGACAAAGCTGGCCGCGGCGGCTGAATCGCTCCAGGAGGCCGCTCGGAGTGCGGGCGCAAGCGTTGAAACCCATGCCCTCGATGTCACCGACCAGGCCGCCGTCGAGGCCCTCTTCGAAACACTCGGCCCCATTCACACGCTGATCGCCAACGCCGGCATCTGCCTGCAGGCGCGCCTCGACGACGCGCACAGCGACCGGGTCTGGAAGACCACCTTCGACGTCAACGTGCACGGCGCGTATTACTGCGTCAAAGCCGCGGCAGCCTCGATGCCCGAGGGCGGCCGTATCGTCACCGTCTCGTCGGGCCTGGGCAAAAACGCCCGCGCTGGCTACGAGGCGTACACGGCCAGCAAACACGCCCTTCTGGGACTGACCAAATGCGTGGCTCTGGAGCTTGCCCCCCGCCAGATTCGCGTCAACGCGGTCTGCCCCGGCTGGGTCGACACGCCCATGGCCCGGGCCGACTCCGCCTACGCCGCGGAGCAAAAGGGCGAGGAGGTCGACGCCTTTCGCAAGAACGCGATCGCGGCGATTCCGCTCGGGCGCATGGTTGCCCCCGAAGAGGTCGCCGAGCTTATCGCCTTTCTGGCCAGCGACGCGGCCAGCGCCATCACCGGGCAAAGCTACAACGTGAGCAACGGTGAGTTTTTCAATTGAGCTCGCCACGTCCTACACAGCGCACGCTGGTCGTGGGTCACGTCACCCACGACCGCTACCCGGGTGGCTTTAAGGCGGGCGGCTGCGCCTACTATGGCGCCGAGGTGCATCGCCGCCTCAAGGGCCAGACCCGCCTCTTGAGCGTGGTCGGCGACGATTTCGAGTGCGACGCCGCTCTGGCCGACATTGAGCACACAAAAGTGCGCCGCGGGCAGACCACCGTCTTCGCCAACTACTACCCCGACGACGCCCCCCGGGTGCAGCTTCTGGAGGCCATCGCCCCGGACGTTAGCCCCGCGATCTGCCCTTCCGACTGGCGCAACGCCGACCTGGTGCATCTGGCGCCGGTCCTCGGCGAGGTCCCTCTCTCGGACTGGCTCCAGGCGCTTCGAGACGGTGGCCACCGCGGACGGGTTGCCATCAACATCCAGGGCTGGATCAAAGTGGGCGGCGCGCCCGTCGACGATCCCACCGCACTCGAATCTCTGCACGCGCGCGGGGTCGCCCCCGGCGCACGCCAGGTCGTGCAACGTCCCTGGGAGATCGAGGCCGAGGCCTTCAGGGGCGTCGACATCGCCTGCTTGAGCGAAGAAGATCTGATCGACCAGGGCGACCTTCTCGAACGCCTCTTGAGCGTCGTGCCCATCGTCGCGCTGACCCTGGGCACCCGCGGGAGCCGCATCTTCCAGGGCGGTCGCACCATCGAGGTGGGCATCTTCCCCACCGAGGCCGTTGACCCCACCGGCGCCGGCGACGTCTTTGCGGCCACCTTCACCCACCACCTGATGCTGGGCGCCGAGCCGGTCGAGGCCGCTCGCCAGGCCAGCGCGGCATCGTCGATCGTGGTCGAAGGACTGGGCCCCTCCACCCTGCATCGTTTAGGGGAGGCGCCAGCGCGTGCCTCGAAGATCCCCGCCCGAACGCTTCACCCGATGCCTGCCTGAGCCCTACTCACCACAACCTCGCCAGGGCGAACGCGCCAGATGGTGCCATCGGTGCCAGATGCCCGAGGCGCAATCCCCCTTTGAGCGGCGCAGAAGGCACCTGAGGGCTCGTGCGCGTCCGCGGCTCCGAAACCCTCAATGAAATACCCGCAGAAGCTCCCCCTTCCCGGGCAGCTCGACGATCGTTTCGGCCGGCCCCAGCTCCCTGCGATAGCAATGACGCACGCCATCCCCGCCGCTGATCAACCCGCGCCGCGTCGACCGCATCTCCTCATAATGGTAGCCGCGCCGCCGGAAGTCGTTGTCGCGAATCGGGCTCTCCTCGCCGAAGCAGATCTGGTGCACGACGTACTCGGTCAGCCCCTGTTCCTGCGCCTCACGACGCTCGCTCTCCAGCTGCCACCACCCCCAGCCCCACCAGCCCAGGTACCCCAGCGCCACCACAAAGAGCCCCAGCATGATCATGCCGCCCAGCGCCTTCTCAGCACGGGCCTCATCGACCTCGGGCAAAGGCTCCAGGCAATAGAGACAGTTGTTGGTGCCCGGGGGGTTGTTCTCATCACATGCGTTGCACTTCATGGCGGCTCCAGGCCTCATCGGGCTCATTCGACCGGTAGCTTCGCGTCGGTCTCGGTGTTCACATCAGGGTGCTCGCCAGCTAAACGAGCCCGGGGCCTGCCTGTCAACCCTCACTGAGCGGTCAACGCCTCCATCGCCCGATCACCGAGGTGAGAATCCGCATGAGCCAGGGTGGGAATCAGCGCGCTGAGCACCTCGCGCATCGCCCAGACCGAGAGGCTGTTGCCGATGAGTTTGTAGCGCTGGCGCAGGCTCACATGCTCTGGAAACCCGAACGTGGTGCCAAAGCCCATCAACCCCAGCATCTCACCCGGCGTAAAGCGGCGTACGCGCCCGTCGTCCATGCGCAGGTAGGCGCCGGCGGCCTGCCAGGTCTTGCCATAGGCCCCGGTGAAGGTGTTGGCGATGCGGGTGGGCTCCTCGCGCAGATCGAAGATGCGCATGCCCGGCCCGTGTTTTGCGATCACATCCACCGGCACCACCACATCGAGGAGCTCCCCGTCTGTCGGCGAGCCTAAAAAGTCGGCCAGTGGACGCATCACGGGCTTCGGCAGCTCGCGCCAGGGGAGCAGGCCGCGGCGGCTGGCCACCAGATAATAGCGCTCGCGCTGCGCCGGAATCCCGAGCTCGGAGGGACAGAGCAGACGCTCGGCCACCTCGTAGCCGGCATCTCTCAACGTCGTGAGCACGAGGTGATGCGCCTCACTCCCCTGAAACCCCGGCACATTCTCCATCGCCACGCAGCTCGGCCCCTGCCGCCCGATAAGCTCCATAAGACGCACCAGACTGCGCGCGCGATGGTCCTGAAGATCCCGCTGCTCCCCGCGAGTGGTATAAGGCTGGCAGGGAGGCGACATCCACCACAGGTCGGCCTTAAACCCGAGGAGTTCCGCCTCATCGAGGTGCTCCAGATGGGCCTGACGCGCGCCGTGATCGGGAAAGTTGTGGCGGTACACCTCGATGGCGTGGCCCGAAAGATCGAGCGCGCCCACCACGCTCGCATGCTCCTGCACGGCGGCGGCAAAGCCGCCGATGCCGCAGAAAAGCTCCAGGCAGCGCAGGGGCGCATATGAGATGGGCGCATCGCTGAGCATCAGCCGGCCACCTGCTCAAGCCCGGCTACCAGCTGACCGTCGGTCAACAGGCCCATAAGCCGGTGGCCGCCGGCGGAGACCGCGCGGAGCTCGGTGCCCGTCTGCTCGCTTAAGCGCTCGCTGTCGACCAGCGGCACGGTATCATCGGTGGGATCATGAAAGATCAACGTGCGCGACGCCCCATCAAACCCCTCCAGGCGCGCCACCGCATCGATTCCCATTCGCCGGTGCGCCGCATGAAAGGCCGGCGCCAGCAGCACCGCCGGCCCCGTCCAGTGGCCGCGCAGCATCAGCTCAAGCGTGATCGCCCCGCCCCAGCTCGACCCCAGCACCACGTCGGGCTTAAAGGTCTCCAGGGCGCGCCGCTGCACCTCGACACATTGCTCGTAGCTTGTGCACACCGCCTGACGCGTCAGCTCGTCACCGCGCGCAGTCCACCACGCGCCGACACCCACCCCGGCCAGCGCCACCGGCCACATCTTCTTGCGCATAAGCCCCGCCCCGACCATCGCCGCGGCCCCCGCCGCAGCCACCTGCACCTCCGGGGAACGCAAGATATTGCGCATCACCGAGTGATAGCGGTCCAGGCGTTTGAGCGACATCCGCATATCCGCCGCACTCACATCCACGCCCATCGCCCGCAACTGCTGAACCTTCTCGCCAGACGGGCCGCTCTCCAGCCCATGCACAAACATCACTCTGGGGTAACTCGCCACGCTTCAACTCCTCACGCCTTCGTTCGCCACCATCACTCGCCGCACCGACCCGCCACGCCGCGACCTTCGGTCTTCTGGTACGTCAGCCTCGCTGGCAAAACAAGCCCCCCGGCGAGCGCGCCCGGAAGCATCGTGGCTCCCCGGCGCGCAGCCCCCCCCGACGCCGCTCTCAGTCGCAGACCAGCCCTCCATCCACCACCAGGTTCTGGCCGGTGACCCCGCGGGCCCACGAGCTCGCAAAGAAGAGCGCCACATCGGCCAGCTCCTCCGGCGTCGTCACGCGACCCAGGGGGGTGTTGGCGGCAATCAACTCAAAGACCTCATCGGGGGTAGCCCGGCTGGCATCGGTAACCCGCAAAAGCCCCCCGGAGATCATATTGACCGTCACGCCCAGAGGGCCCAGCTCCCGCGACATCGTGCGCGTCAGGCCCAGCAGCGCCCCCTTCGCGGCGGTATAATCGTGATAGGGCACCACCGGGTTCTGGAACAGGTTGGTGCCAATGGTGATCACTCGCCCGAACCCGGCCTCCCGCATCGCTGGAAGACAGGCCTGAATCAAGTTCAACGCCCCGCCAACCGAGGTCTGAGTCTGTGTGGCGATGTGCTCCCAGGAGAGCGTCTCGGCCTTCTCACGGCCGTCTCCGTTGAAGCTGTAGTCAGCCAGCGCGTTATGAACGAGCGTCGTCGGCGCCCCGAGCGTTTCGGTGGCCTCGGCCACCATCCTGGCCACCGCTGCCGAATCGGTAACATCGGCCTGAATGGCCCGCGCGCGCGGCCCCAGCTCCTCGGCAAGCGCCACCGCCTCGGCCTCACTCTTGCGCCAGTTCACCACCACCGCCGCGCCCTCCCGCGCGAAGGCACGCGCAATCGCCGCGCCCAACCCTCGTCCGGCCCCCGAAACGATCACCACCTGTTCTGCGAATGTTTTGCTCATCGTGCCCTTCCTCATGATGTGGAAGGAACGCAGCAAGCCGCCCCACCTGAGCGGCGCCGGCGCTTGTTGCGACTCCCTCCGCCGGTATTAGCCGGGTCAGGTTCAAAGGGTGCTTCTCAGCCTGTGCCCCGGCACAAGCGCCCCTGTCGTGCAGTGACCCTAGGTCAGAATCAGGGCCCCGACAACCATGCCCGGCGAGCTCACTTCTTTGTCTTAAAAGTCCACTAAGCCCCTCGCTGCTCACCGCCCCCGCCGCACACACAACCGAACACGCAAAGCCGGGCACGCAAAACCGACCGAGAGACGAACATCCTCCAGCAATGACGCCATCTTCCGCCAATCGGTTGGTCTTCGACACCCCGCGCCGATCTTCGATCTACAGCGCCCTTTGAGCGCTGCGCGGATCGAAAAACGACCGCCCCGGAGCTCCCGATGGACCCTCAAACACTCGCCAGACGCTCGGCCCGAGAGGTGCTAGAAGACCACCTCGACCTGGCCAGACGCTGGGATTTTGAAACGGATCTTGAGCGCAACTTCGACCCCGACATCGTCCTGATGACCACCTACGGCATCTTCCGCGGCGTTGAGGGCCTGCGCCAGAAGGTGCGCCTTCTCCAGGAACAGCTCCCCGAAGGCGTGTGGACCTACCACTCCATCATGGTCGAGCGGCACCTGGGCTTCCTGGAGTGGAGCGGCGTCGGTGAAAACGGTGCCCGGGTCGAAGATGGTGCCGACTCCTACCTCATCGAGGAGGGAAAGATTCGCGCCATGACCATTCACTACACGGTGATCCCGGACCGGCCTCCCGAGTCGTAAGCCGAACTCGCCCCGGGCCAGGTCGTCTCAAAGGCCCGCCCCCCGGGCACGCCATCATCGCCCGGGCCACATCCTCATCAAAAGGCTCACCGACCCCGCTGGCCAGGTGGTACACGAGGTTTTTTTGAAGACGCTCAAGCTCCCCGCGCTCCACCTGACGGTCGGCCAGGGGCCCAAAGCCGGTGGTCAACCCGTAGCTCAGCGCCCCCTTCTCCCGCTCCCCAACACCGAGCGGGAGACAGACATCGGCCACTCATGATGCGGGAATCGGCGAGTGTTCGAGATGGTCAAATCAGTCAGATCATCGCGACGCTCCGGGCACACCGCGCATATCGCACGCTCGCGCGCGCCGCGAAACGCAGCCCACACAACGACTCACAGGGGCGCCCCAAAAACCGACCGAGAGACCGACGAAGTCCAGTCGCAATGCGGGTCTTCCCCCCCTCCCCCCTCATTCGACCCAAACACCGACATCAACCTCGGGTCCCCCTCATCATCCAACCATGACAAAACGTCCCCCCGTGATCGTGCTGACACCGAAACGCGCGACAAAGAGCTTTCCTACTCCCGGCACGTGCCCACGGGAACCTCGATGTGCACGATATAAAACTCCGCCGCACGTAGGGGGGCAAAACCGATCTGCACCCGCGCCACACCGCGCGCGATGTCCGCCACGCTTGTCGTCGTGGCGTCGACGCGCACAAAATACGACTGCGACGCTGTCACCCCCTGAAACGCTCCCGCTTGAAAGAGCTCGTCCATAAACCCCTCCACCCGCTGCGCAAGCGTGGTCCAAAGGGACTCTTCATACGTCTCCCAGGCCGCAAAATGGGTCCCGGAGCGCACGCTCGCCAGGATCAGACTCTTCAGCCGCCGCACCCCAACGTAGCGCCCTTCGTTCGAAGGGTTCTCGCGGGTTCGCGCGCCCCAGACCAGGGGCTCCTCATCCAAGACACGCAGGGCGTTGACCATGCCCTCGGCATACTCCGCCATCTCGCCATTGCTCAGGTTCTGATCGAGGCCCTCCACGCCGGCCAGCACAGCATCAAGGCCGGCGGGAGCGGCCCACTCCCCTCGGCTGCGATCGGTGCGCACGATGACGCCAGCGACGGCG
The DNA here is from genome assembly GCF_004005565.1 of Lujinxingia sediminis. Taxonomy (NCBI): domain Bacteria; class Deltaproteobacteria; order Bradymonadales; family Lujinxingiaceae; genus Lujinxingia; species Lujinxingia sediminis. Next base: position 88,221 of record NZ_SADD01000018.1, read on the forward strand.
CCAGCTGGCCCCACTTCAAACGCCGGCTCATCAACGGCAACCCGCAGCCAGGGATGGTAGAGCGCAACCCGATCCCCATAGAAATCAAGGGGAACCTCGGGCGTCGCGGCCCCAATCTCAGCCACACTCCAGGAGCGCGGGAGCTCCCCGATGAAGAAGACGTGCTCATGCTCCTCCCGCTCCAGAAATTCTTCGAGACGGGTGTACGCGGCGGCCCGATCGCGCTCATTTTCAAGGCGCGCCAGCCCTGGCACGACCAGCAACCCTGCCGGAAGCACCCAGCGCGCAAGCTCCTCCCTCGAAGGCACCTCCCCGCCTGTGGGATACACCTTCGCAAGCTCCCCACCGTTCTCAAAAAAGAGCCAGATCGCCCACCCCAATGGATCATCCCCCTCGGGAGCGGCGGCCTCGTCGAGCCCGATATGCTGCGCGTACGCTTCATACGAGTCGACGATAAACGCCTCCGAAGGCTCGTCAGAACCACCACCGCTTCGCCCGATAAAGAGCCCGGTCGAGATATCTGCAGCGAGGATCTCCCCCTCCAGCACCGGCGTCGCGCAGGGGTCGAGGGCCTCTGCGTCCTCGCCGACCTCGGCATCGGAGCGCGTGTCTGCATCCGGCGCGTCCGCAGCATCTTCGGCAGCCTCCGCGTCGACATCCGCCCCACCGTCCCGCACCTCGCCAACATCAAGAGGAGGGACATCCGCCCCGACGTCTTCGCCCACATCCTCTGGGACATCCTTCGAGCAGGCGGTGAAACTCACGACGAGAATCGCCATCAACGCGAGACCACCTCTCCGGGTACTACAGCACGCAGTCACCTTCATGTTTTGCTCTCCTTAAGCAAGAAACGCCCCTGACGACCACCACCTTTCCCCCCTCATTGCAAAGCATTGAAGCGAGGCTAGCCCACCGCCTGAGCCATCATGCGCCGCTGCACCGCACACGCCTTCTCGCAACGCCGTGAGACCATGGTAACGCCTTTAAATCCGAGGTTAAGTGTGACCTGAGCAAAGCGCAAACCACAGGCGATGCTTTCGCACTATCGAGGATTTGCAACGCAGCTCAGGGCGCGCTCAATGCAGCAGACACGGCGTCAACATCTGCTCACGGCGTAGCCCCGGGTCAGGTTCTGAGGGTACATCTCAGCCTGTGAAGACTCACACGCGCGCCGGTCGTGTGTGCAAGCTCAGGCGGCACACAGACGCCTGGCAACCCGCCAGCTCCCCTGATGACTCGCCTTGACACCGATTTCTGCCCGGCAGCATATTCATGCGCATATCCCGTCGTTTTCGTCGTATCAAAACGACACTTCGCATGAGCTCCGCAGGGGGGGCACGTATGTTTTCGGTCCCCTCCTTCGGCCTTTCAATGGAGGTGTACATGGTTACGTACGAGAAATTGCTGCGTGTGCTTGTTCTTCTGGTCCTGGCTGCATCCGGCCCCCTGGGCTGCGGCCTCGAACATGACCCCGAAGACCCCACCATGGTCGGCGAGGACGACCTCGACAATGTCGTCCTGGAAGAGGGGGATATATCCCTCATCAGCGCCCGGTTCGGAATTGGCGACAACAACGAGTTTTATACCAACCTCGCCCACCTCCACGGGCGGACGCTGGCCGATCAGCGCTTCGACTTTGCCTCCGGCATCGTCTTGAAGAACAACAGCTCCTCGGCACGGACCGCAACGGTAAACCTCGTGCTACAGGGGTATTCGCAAATCGCCACCCAGCTTGTGCAGGTCCCTGCCAACGGCACCGCAGAAGTTCCGCCGATGAACCCGACGCTCGACTTCGATAAACTTTACTCCGTGACCACCCCGGTCGCATCCAACATCCAACTGGAAGTCCGCGAAGGCGACGCGCTCGTCGATCTTCGCGTGGAAACCGCGCAGATCCAGCCCATCAACCGCTTCCGCTGGTTCTGGGAGAACGGTCAGGGCGGCTACCAGGATATGCGCTTCCTCATCGGCGTGCTCGCCACACCGGAAGACCGGGGTAACGCGATCCAATCCCTGCTCACCGAGGCGGCACAGTACACACCAACCGGCTCCATCCACGGCTACCAGGGCGGCAATCCCGACGACGCCTACGCTCAAGCCGCCGCTATTTACTACGCCCTCCAGGAGCGCGGCATCGTCTACACAGATGTCAGCGGAAGCTTCTTCGACGGGGCGCAGAACGTAAAAACCCCCGCCCAATCCCTGAGCACCGGAAGTACAAATTGCGTGGACGGCATGCTCGTCTTCGCCAGCGCCTTTGAGGCGATGGGCATGGACCCGATCTTCATCTTCGTCTCCGGCCATGCCTTTGTGGGGGTCTGGCTGGGCACAGGCCCAGACGCCCAGTGGGTGCCCATCGAGACCACGATGGTCAGCAGCGCCACCTTTGATGACGCTGTGAATCAGGGCATCGCGAACCTTGAGCGCGCCAACGCGACGCAAGATCCTTACGCGAAAGTACTCAACCTCAAAGACTTGCGCTCGGTTGGCATCACGCCGGCGAACCTCTAAATGAGTCCACCCTGCCGGGCCGACGGCGCAGACGCGTCTTCGGCCCGGTCGGGTAGGGGTTTTGCGTGAACGCCGTTATTCCATGCGCCTTCTCGCCACTTCCCCCCCTCATTCCCTTTTCGATCTACCCCTGATTCGGACCGATCAAACGCCGCGCCTCATCGCCCTCCTCGCCACGCGCCGCGCGCTTCTCCAGCGCCTCACGCCAGGTTCGACTCAGGGCCGAACACCCCGCGAGCAACGAGGCCGCCTCCCGATCCTCTCGGCGCAGGTAGCGCACCGCATGCACCTCGGCGATGCTCCACTGCGGGAAGGGACGCTCCACCAGCGTGAGCGCCTGCCCCGCCTCCACCAGCCCCCGCTCCACCACCCCGAAGTACCAGCCGCAAAAGCCGGTCTGCTGCACCCAGAGCGCAAGCTTCTTCTCGCCATGCATCCGCGCGAGTTTCCAGCATGGCGAGCGCGGCTGAGTGACGCGCACAAGCGCGCTGCCCACTCTGTAGACATCCCCCACGCACACATCCTCCTCGACCAGCCCCTCCACACTCAAATTCTCCCCAAACGCCCCCGGCCCCATCGCTCGCCACAGCCTCTTTGACCAGTACGCCAGATGAGCGGTCGAATACACACACACCGCCTTCTCCACCCCGCCGTGATGCTTGCGATCGGCCTGACCATCCCCCTCAAAATTCTCCCAGTCCAGCCACAGCGCCCCGCGCACCTCCTCCTTCACAAACCCCGTGCGCCAGGGACGCTCCAGCGGGTCCCGGGCCCCGGCTCGCCCCAACTCCCGGGGCATCCCCACCCGCAATGAAACGATGCGCGCCTCGTTGACCATCACACCTCCAGAGCTGCCATGGCTTCCGCCACCTTCTTTCAGGACCTCTGCGCCAACCGCTCAGGCGCAGCCCCCCCCTACCACGCAGACGCCCCCCCGCGCGATCCAGGCGCGTTCACCTCGCCACCTTATGACCGGGCGCTCCCACGCTCACGTGGCCATCGAAGGCAGCGCCGAGACTTCGCCGCGCACCACGACCTCGCCGCGGCGATTCTCCGCCGTGAAGGTGATCTCGATGATGCCCCCGTGATTCGCGTGGCGACCGCTATCCTCGCCATCGGTCGCCAGAAGCTCCCAGGGCGATTGCGGCCCCTGGAAGTCCACGCGCAGCGCGCGCTCGGCACCCACCGGAATCACCCCCTCGAAGTCCACCGTGGCGCCCGGGGTCGTCACATCGCTGACCCCCATCAAGGGCAGCACCGCCTTCGAGACGCCGTTGGTATCAAAGAGCTCAATGCGCGTGACCTGCACGCCGACCGCTGGCTCATCGCCCGTGTTGATCAGGCGCAACGTCACCTGGGCGTCCTCGCAATTCAAGAAGACGCCGCCACAATCCTCGGAGTCCTCCGCGCAATCGGCGGCAACATCCTCCGCCGGAGCCCCCGCAGGCTCACCGCCCGAAGCGTCATCGCTGTAGCCATCCTCCGGACACGACTCGTAGTTCCCCAGATGCCCCGAGATAAACGTGCCCTTGAGCTCGGGATCGCCAGTCAACTCCGGGCAGCCCGTGCCCAGCAGAAGAAGCGAGCAGACGAAGACGAACAACAGATGAAATGGCATACGCATGGTGTGACCTCGTGTGAAAACACAGTTAAAGGGATTGAAGGTAACTCAACAGATCGTCGCGCTCCTCAGCGCTTAACACCGCCCCGGTGGGGTGGCGTGCTTCCAGGACATCGCGCAGCTCAGCATGACGTCCGTCGTGCATAAAAGGGCCTCCCTGACCAATGCCGACGAGCGAGGGGACTTTCATCATCCCCGTCCCCCGCATCGGACTCTCAGCCGCGGAAACGCCCCCACTCAAAAGCCAGCTCGGGATCAGATCGCCACTAAACCCCCGCTCGGGGTTATGGCAGCTGGCACATTGTTGCTCGAAGACCGCCCGGCCCGGATGCTCCGGCGCCACCGCAGGGCTTGTCGGCGGCTCCAGCGAGAGCACGTACATCGCCAACGCCCAGGAGAGCACCCGGTTGGGCCGGGCTTCCAGGCCATGGCCGGGGATGTACTGCGTCTCAAAACGAATCGCGACCGAGGCCGGGTTGACCACGCGCACAATTCCGCTGGCGTTGAGGTAGGACTGATGGCGCGTGCCCCAGAGGTCGGGCACCCGCAGCGGGTCGTCGGCCGGGTCATCGGTAATATCCACTCGCCCCGGCCCCCAGGACGCAAAGCGCGATCCATCGATCCCGTGGGAGTCATTGAACAGCTGGCGCGCCCGCCCCAGATCGAGCGCCGTATTCGTGCGCCCGGCCACCCCACCTCCCCCGTGGCAGAGCCCGCAGGTGACGCCCACCCGCATCTGACCGCGCACGTCTTTAAAGCGCACCAGACCCCGCAACGAGCCGTCGGCGTTTCGCTCAAAGCCCGTCTCCTCAAGAAGCTCGGGCCTCGTCGCGATCCACTCCAGGTAGTTGTCGCGCCGCATCGGCATCTGCCAGAACACCTGCTTGCCAAGCGCCAGCCACTGCTCACGCGTTGTCGGCGCCTTCGTTGGAAACACGGTGGGAAGCGCCTCTTCGAGCTCCTGTGGCACGGCTTGCTCGGGAAACACCGGCCCGCTGCGCGCCAGTAGCTCCGGGAGCAAATCCCAGCCCCCTTCGGAGAGCGCATAGCTCTTGAGCCGCTTTCGCGCATAGGGCAGATCCGGGCTCCAGAGCGTCGCCTCAAGCTGGGTACGACGCCACGCACGATCGCCGAGGTAGCGATCCTGGTAAGCCTCCATCCAGGCCAGCGTGTCGCCGGGATCAACCTCCGGCTCCGGCTCCTGCTCCAGCTCCCCGCACCCCACCAAGAGGGCGGTCAGGGCGAGCAGTATGGTGAGTTCTCGTTTCATGGAGGGAGTATTAAGCAACGACCGTGCCACACGCCCCTGAGACGCTTAAAGCGCAGAAAACCCGCGCGCTGAGCCGGATCACTGCTCAAGGCACGCGGGTTTTCTGAGGGGCCTGGTTCGGTGGACGCGGAAATCTGAGCGCTAGCGGGGTTCGCGGTGTGGGATGACTCGTGTGGGCGTTCGGGGGAGCGCGTGTTGTGGTTGGGTGGTTGGGTGGTTGGGTGGTTGTGGAGCCCGGGTGCTTCACGGGTGTGGGACGATTCGTGCGTACCTTCGGGGGCAGGTGGGGAGGCACGCGTTTGTAACTTTGGAGGCCCCTGCCGACTCTGAAGGAGGACACCCGATCCTCCCCTGTGTTTACGACCTCAAGGAGCCCAAAATGAGCGATCACGAATCCATCGACCCCGGCGCCCGCATCGGCCATGTCCACCTCAAGGTCGCCGATCTGGAACGCGCCATCACCTTCTACCGCGACGTGCTGGGCTTCGAGGTGACGACGCGCTACGGCGACCAGGCCGCCTTTTTATCGGCCGGCGGCTACCACCACCACATCGGCCTCAACACCTGGCATAGCAAAGGCGGCACCCCCGCCCCGGCCCACCACACCGGCCTCTTCCACACCGCCATCCTCTACCCCACGCGCCGCGCCCTGGCCGTGGCACTCCAGCGCCTCCGCGACGCCGGCGTCACCCTCGACGGCGCCAGCGACCACGGCGTCAGCGAGGCCCTCTACCTCAACGACCCCGACGGCAACGGCATCGAACTCTACTGGGACCGCCCCAGGGAGGAGTGGCCCACCGATGAAGAGGGCAACCTGACGATGTTCACAAAGCCGCTGAGTCTTGGCGGGCTGCTGGCGGAGTTGGAGAGGTGAGGGTGGGGAGCTGAAACCATCCCCGCAGAGACCTGCCTGTCACTCGCCCACTTCGTTCACCTGCTTGCATGGCTGCAGAGGTGGCGGGCCTGCCTACAGGTTGCACTTAGGTCGAATAGTGACTAATTTTAGAGCGTTACTACGTCTGAAACTTAGCGATGAGGTCAACGATGGCTCGCAGCGCAGCGCTTACATTTGAAGAATCTGTTCGCCAGATGACGCCCGTCACCGCGCCGCGGGAGCAGCGCGACAGGGTTGCTGCGTTGCTGGAGCTCCTCACGCACGTCGATGAGAACCTACAGGAGCCGGCGACCTACCAGCTGGTCAGCCCCTCTGGCGAGGTCATTGACCTGCCTGAATCCGTATTCTTGCTGCTCGAGCGAATCATTGAGGTGCTCGCCAGCGGCGACGCCATCACGGTGGTCCCCGTCGGCAAGGAGCTTACGACGCAGCAAGCCGCCAACATTCTCAACGTGTCGCGGCAGTACCTGGTGCGCCTTCTCAACGATGGACGGATTCCCTTCCGCAAAATCGGTACCCACCGGCGAGTACGTATGGAGGATCTTCTGGCCTACAAACGCCAGCGTGATCGCGACCGGATCGCATCACTCGACGACCTCTCTCAGCTCAGCCAGGATTTTGATGGCTATGATGAGATCCCCAACGAGGGATAGTCATGACAACACCTTTTCGTGTTGTTCTCGACGCCAACGTGCTTTTTCCTTTCTCAATCCGCACCGACCGTCCGAGAGACGGACATCTGCCTGTGTCTATGCGCCTCATCGCTCTTTTACTCCTCACCCAGATCCCCAGCTCAGCCCCCTTACCTCCCGCTCTCGCTACCCGGATTCCCTACTCAGCCCCCTTACCGGCCCCACTCAGCACCTGAGTCCCCCAACTCAGCGCCCTTAGCTCCGGATCTCGCTACCCAGATCGCCAGCTCAGCCCCCTTAGCTCCCATTCTCGCTACCCAGATCCGCGACTCAGCCTGCTCGGCTCCCCGATCTCGACACCCAGATCCGCGACTCAGCGCCCTTAGCTGCGCTTCTGGGTCCCCAGTCCCGCAACTCAGCCCCCTTACCTGCTCTTCTCGGGCAACGAGCGCCGCGACTCAGCGCCCTTAGCTGCTCTTCTGGGTACCCGGTCCCGCAACTCAGCCCCCTTACCGGCCCTTCTCGGGCGACCAGCGCCGCGACTCAGCGCAAACCCAACGTTCGCCCCAGCACTCTGGTGATGAAACGATCGTCGGTGCTTTCCCCGGCGACCAACTCGCGAATGCGCTCCCGGGTCGACTCGGCCTCTCCAAGGTGCTCCGCGGCGTTCATCGTATGGGTGTAGGCCGCTTTCACATCCTCACCCGTGACGGAATAGTATGCCCCCTCCACCAGCACGTGCAGCGCGGCCATGCCCGCCTCCCTGGCAAACTCGGGGCGTTTTGCCTCCATGTCGCGCGCCGCACGCGTCAACGTCTGCGGCGCACACGGGCTCTGGCGGGCCAATTGAAGCGCCTCGTCATAGAACCCTGCCGAACAAGCCGCCGCAAACCACGAGCCCTCCCGACCGGGGGTCAACGCCACGAGATCCGCCAGCACCTCGGCCTGTGATTTATGCGGATACGTCTTCACGACGGCCTTGAACCACGCCAGGTTCGTATGCGCCGTATGAGCCTCCAGCCCGAAACGCTCATAGGCCTCATCGACCCGGCCCGCATTCAGCAGGACCTCCTCGCAGGTGCGCGCGATATCGACCGGATCACCGGTGCTCCCCTGATGCTCCTCGGCGAATCGCAAGGCCTCGTCGACGCGACCCAGCGCAGCGAGCGCCCGCACCCCGTGCTGGCTGAAATACCACATCGAGAAGGGTGCGCGGCCAAGCAGGTCCAGAATGTCCTCGTAGCGCTCCGCGTGTTCCAGCGCGCTCAAACACACTTTGGTGCCCCTGAAAAAACGATACGTCGCAGGGTCCGGCCCCCAGGCATCCCGAGACTCCTCCAGCAGCCGGTCCGCCCACGTCGACGCAAGCGCTTTGCTTTTGCACAGTTCACCCCAGTAGTCCGCCAACGACTCGATGTAGGGGACGGTATCTTTAAGGTAGGCGACCCAGATCCGCTCCAGCCACGCCTCGCGGACCTCCGTCTCCAGGGGCGCGTCGGCGAATATCGCCACCAGGGTTTTCACGGCCTTCTCGGTGGTGGAGCCGATGGCCCCCGAGGAGCCGTTCACACTCGCAATCGCCGGGGACACGACTTCCAGAAAGAGCAGCGCCCCCTCAGCGCCGAGCCGAGCCTCCTTACGCGCCACCTTCTTGATTTCCGCGACCGCCGCCTTCACATCCCTGGCCGCCAGCCGGGAATCTCTCCCGTAGGAATCGGGCAAAAGACGCTGTTGAAACTCCCAGGGGTGACTTGCGTTCTCATGCATGACGGGCTCTTTTTTCGACATCTATGACTCCACGCGCTCTGCTGCGCGACCTCACGCCCCGGCCTCCCGAAACGCCTTCTTCAACGACGAAAAGCGCCGATATTTTTCCATAATTCCCCGCATCCACGCCTCGGCCTCCGGCGAGCTCTCGACCCGGGCGCAGCGCACCACAAGCCCGGCTGCATGGCGATAGTCGTCTCGCTCTTTATAAGCGGCCACCTCATCGACGCGCCGCGCGGCCGCCCTTCGCATCGCCGCTCGCATCACGTCGCGCAGCGCCTCATCTTCGGGCGCAGCCAACTCGGCCATCGTCAGCAGCGCGTTGAGCTCGGGTGTTTTCAACGTGGGCGTGTCCCCGGCGCTCGAAGCCCTCAACGCCCAACCGGAGTCCGGGAGTGTTACACAAACCTCTTCGCCAGCCAGAAGCGCCGCAAACACATCAAAAATCACCGGCCCGGGGTGATGCTCATACGACCACCCTATCCCCTCAGCCTCCTCCAAGAGCTGCGCCGCCTCATCGAACTTTGAGGTCAGCACCAGCAGCAACGCCCGCAGCCTCTCCGCCCGCGCCGGCACCGCCGCAAACGCCTGCTCCGCGCGCGCCACAAGCTCTTCTCGCGTCGCACACTGCCCCAGCCAACGTTGTAATCGCTCCAACGTCGGCGCCACCTTCCAGGCCCGCTCCAATATTTCGGAATGATCCGCAGCCCCCAGCTCCTGCGCCGCGAGCGCTGCGCCATCGAGAAGTTCGCCCCGATAGTAGGCATCCGCCTCCACACGCTCCGCCGCCTCCTCGTACGCCGCCCGCGCCGCCGCCCAATCTTTTCTCTCCTTAAGCAAACGACACCACGCGCGGTAGTCGCTATGCCTTCGGCTTCGCCGCGCCACCTCGGCCAGCCCCTCCTCGCCATGCAGGCGAAGTGTGACCTCGCGCAGCCACGCGCCGTCCCCGCGCTCTCGACCCGAAAATGCCTGGGCCTCCAAAAGCGCAAACCAGTCCGCGAGAAACCTCTCGAAGTCTGGCAATGGTTCCCTGGCAATCTGCTCCAGCGCTTCCAACGGTCGTAAAACGCGGCCAACCTCACCCACATCCCTCATCACCGTAAAGACCGCCCTTGCCCGGTCTTCCACGGAAGATGTCATGTACGTCGCCACCGCGAACTGCCGCGCGCACAGGCCAGCATCGACCCCCAACACATCGTCGACCTGCCCATCCTGGCCGACATGGAAGTCCGCTCTCTCCATGGGAATCAAGAGTGTTTTGAAGATGCGTGCCGCGACCTGATAGTCGCCCGCCAGAAACGCGTGAGTCCCATCCCGCAGATGATCATCCACATCGCCCGATTCGGCATAACCAGCCTTGACCGCAGCGGCCGCAAACGCCTCCACCTTTTCAGCGCGACGCGACCCCGGCGAGTCGGGTGTCCACCCGGAATCCGGCCGCGTTGCGCGCTCCACAATGATAGCCTCCACCCGAGGCCGGGCCCTGTCGTGAAGCCAGGGGAGAAGCTCCCGAATGAGCTCCCGAAGCTGCGCCGCATCCAACGCTTCAAGCGCTGCGTTCACGGTCTTATCGCGCGATCGTTTGGTCATCAGCGCTCCTCCCCCAGACACTCCCTCAACATCCGCACCATCTTATTCTCCCCCTGCGGCGGGTTCTCCACCCACGCCCGCACCTGCGCCCGCACCGCCTCCACCTCCCCGGCTGCCTCGGCGGCCCGCATCGCGATCGCAAACGCGTCGCGCGCATCGTTGGCCACGGCCTTATACCCGTGACCCTCCACCTGCCAGCGCAGCGCCGCCAGCCCTGCCTGCACCGCAAACTTCGGCCGCTTTGAGGTCTCCGCCTTCGCCGCCTTCATCAACGTTTTGGGCTCGCCGGGGCTTCGCTGCACCAGGCGAATCGCCTCATCGTAGAGTTTGGCCGAGCGCGCCGCCGCAAACCATTTTCCCTCTTTGCCCGGCGTATGCGCCACAAGGTCGGCGAGCACCCGCGCCTTCGGAATCGCCGGATACGCCTTCGCCACACCCCGAAACCAGCTCAAATAGCTCCCGTGCTCGTGCACCACAAACGCGTAGTTCGCGTACGCCTCCTCCTCCATCCCCGCGTCGCGCAGAATCGTCTCACAGGCATACGCCACCGCCGGCGAGCGACGCCCCTCGCTCCGGGCCTCGGCGTAGGCCACCGCCTCCTCGGGCTGCCCCATCGCCACCAGCGCCTTCACCCCGAATTTCACATAGCTCCACATCGTGTAAGGAGCCTTCTCCACCCACGCCAAAACCTCCTCGTAGCGCTCCGCCGCCAGAAGCGCGCTCAGGCAATGCGACTCGCCCGTGAATGAACGCTGCTCTTTCTTCGGCCCCTCCCAGGCCTCCCGCAACCCCACCAGCAGCCGGTCCGCCTGCTCCGAGGCCACCTCCACGCTCCCGCACGCTGCGCCCCAGTGGTCTCCCAGCGCCTCCAGGTAGGGGATATCATCGGCCTCCCCGGCATCCCACAGACGCTGCAACCACGTCGCCCGCTGTGCCTCCGAAGCCGGCGCCGCCCCGATGATCGTCGTCAGCTCCGCGATCGCCCGGTTCACCGTGCCCCGGATGGCCCCCGAGGAGCTGTCCACCTGCGCGATGGCCGGCGAGAGCTTTTCGAAGAAGATGACCGCCCCCTCGGCAGCGAGCGCGGGGTCGTGGGCAGCCACGTCTTTGATCTCGGCGACCGCCTCCTCAATGCGTTGCATCGCGGGCTGGGAGCGCCAGCCGAAGGCGTTGCGGCGAAAGCGAGGGCGGAAGGTCCAGGGGTGGGTGGGGGCCATAAAAGGTCCGGGGGGTGGGATGATCGGTTCAAGGTGAAAGGGAGGTCCAGTGAAATTGTGACCGCAGTGCGTTCACAATCTTCCCAAGGTGCGGCCACTACGTGCGCGCCTGCAGCGAGCGCTGCCTCGCCGCGATCCTGGATAATGGAGGAGTGGGGGTCACGCAAAAGAAGCGATCGCTTCTTTTGCGCCCTTGAGAACAAGCGATCGCTTATTCTCATCGCCCGGCACGACACGACTTGAGCTTAGAACGCCCGCCGAGCTTCGACCAAAAACTCGGCGGCATGGCGTCACGACACTGAAGCCGCGCTATCGTTCATCAGTCGGTTAAGAGAGGCCGTCCCTCGACTATTAACGTTTTCGTTCATAGCGGCTGGGCCTGATAAAGCATTCGTTAATAGCGGCTGCGGCTCTTGTTTTCACGCGCGTCGCGACGCCGCCACACGACCCGTCAATCAAGCTCCCTTCACAGCAGAGCTCCATGCATATCTTCGGCACCCTACCCCCGGACGCGCAATTCACGCTTCAAACCCTCCTCACCCGCATCGCCGGAATGGAAGTCCACCGGCGCGCTCCCGCCCGCTCCTCGGTCCCTCACCCCCAGAGCACCGATCTGGAGCTCGCCATCCAACCCCATCTCGAATCGCTCGACTTCCAACACCACGTCCGCCTGCACCATCCCCGCACCGGCGAGGGCTTTGAGTACGACTTCTTCCGCGCCCGCGATGGCATCGCCCTGGAAGTTATGGGTTACCGCGCCGACGACGAGGTCTACAAAGACATTTTGAAATTCCACGTCCACCCCGAGACCCGCATCGGCGTGGTCCTGGTGCCGCGCTACAAGTGGATCTCCTCACGACGTACGGACACCAACTACGCCGCCACGCTGAAAGCGCTGGCGTTTGCCGACCATTACATGAACGTCGAAGCGTTGGTGGCGGTGGCGTATGACTGGGAGGCTGGAGAGGTGGAGGGGGCGTGGGGGTTGGTGGTGGTTGGGTAGTTTGTAAGTACTCGCCAGAACCCACCGACACACTCACATCCCCGCTGATACCGTGACGGCTCAACTCAGACTTCAACGAGGAGCCCTCATGGACCGCCTGATCGCAAAAATCGACGACCTCAAAGCCCGC